>CBDUNF010000096.1:0-12334 GCA_965368515.1 uncultured bacterium | reverse complement strand
TGCCTTCATCCCCGATCCGGCGCAGATCGTGGAAGCCGTGAAGAGTCAGTTTGAGTACGCAGCAACCTAGGAGATCCTTGAACGAGAACGTCGGCCTCATCGGGTGCGGCCTCATGGGCGCTCCAATAGCGGCACGGTTGATTGACCGCGATTACGAAGTGATCGTGTTCGACAAGAGCGCCACGGCCATGGATCATGCGCGCGAACTCGGGTGTGTCCCTGCCCCTTCGCCCCGCCACGTGGGGGAGCGCGCATCGATAGCCCTCATCTCGTTGCCGCGTCCCGAGCACGTCACCGACGTAGTCAGGGGCGACGAAGGCAGCCTGCTTGGCGGCATGCGGCCCGGGTCTGTGATCGTTGACACGAGCACAGTGGATCCGGCGACCTCCCAGGAGAATGCCAGTGCTGCAGCGGCGAGAGGGGTTGGCTACCTCGACTGCCCGATCCTGGGCCGGCCGGCTGGGTGTGGAAACTGGACTCTGCCGGCAGGCGGAGATCCGGAGCACCTGCGGGCAGTGACGCCCGTCCTCGAGGCGTTCGCTTCGAGAATCGTCCACGTCGGCCCGTCCGGACAGGGCAACACCCTGAAGCTGCTGAACAACCTGATGTTCGGAGCGATCAACTCAGTCACCGCCGAGATGTTTGCCCTGGCAGCGAGGGTGGGGATGGAGCCCGGCCTCCTGTTTGACACCATCGTCAACAGCGGCGCAGGCACAGTCAGCAACCTATTCAAGGAACTCGGGCCCAAGGTCGTCGCCGATGAGTTCACGCCGAACTTCACGGTCAACAACCTGCACAAGGACGTCGGCCTGGGCCTGGCGATGGCCAAGGCAGCCGGTGTCAGCCTCGAATTCAGCGAGGCGGGCCAGCGCTTGACCGAGACCGCTCAGGCGGCGGGCCTGGGTGACCTGGACACCGCCGTCGTATTCAAGGCGCTTATCACCAAGGGAGCAGAGAAGTGAAGTCAGTTGATCTCGACTACGGGCTGCAACACATGTCCGTAGAGCTGCCAGATTCTGCGGTTGTGGTCCGATACGGCGAGTCATACGTAGACCCACCGACGGTGGATCCGGTGGCAGCGACCAGGGCTGCGCTCGACGCACCTCTCGACATGCCTCCCCTCCGAGAGCTTGCCGGGCCGGGGAAAACGGCTGCAATCGTCTTCCCCGATCGGGTCAAGGGTGGGGCACATCCCCTTGCCCATAGGCGTGTCTCGATTCCCATGATCGTTGCCGACCTGCTCGCGGGTGGGTGCCTCCTAGAGGACATCACCCTCGTCTGTGCGCAGGGGCTGCACCGCAAGAACACGTATGAGGAATGGCTCTGGTACCTCGGCCCGGAAATCGTCGACAGCTTCTGGCCCACCCGGATAGTCAACCATGACGCCGAGGGACCCGACCTCCTCGATCTTGGTAGCGACGACATGGGCAATTCGGTGCAGACGAGCCGGATGGTTGCCAACGTCGACATCCCGATCCTCGTCGGTCACTGTGCCGCCAACCCTTACGGTGGTTACTCAGGCGGCTACAAGATGCTCGTCACCGGGATGGCGGGCCGGAAGTCCATTGCCAGCCACCACACGCCAAAGACCATGCTTCGGAAAGATTGGTTGGGTGGGGCTATCGGGTCTCACATGCGTCATCAGTTCAAGTCGATCGGCGAAGCGATCGAGGACCGAACCGGGAAGCAGTATTTTGCGGTCGATGCAGTGATCGGGCAGAAGGGAGACGTGCTCGACGTCAAGGCTGGACGTATCGCCTCGGTGGAGAAGGCGACGTGGCCTCTGGCTGGGAAGCGATCCAACATCGTTCTCGACGAGCTCGATGAACCTGCTGATGTGCTGCTGGTGGGAGTGCCCCGTGACTTCCACTACGGCCCTGGCATGGGCACGAACCCGATCCTGATGAGTCTGGGAATCGGGGCGCAGTACTCCCGTTGTGCGCGCGCGTTACGGAACGACGCTGTGGTCATCGCGGTGTCGTGGTGTGATGGCTGGTTCAACAACGAATGGTTCCCGTCATACGAGGAGACCTACGAGGCGCTGCAGAACTACGACACGCAGCAGGCGTTCCTGGAGTCCGCAGATGCTCACCGCATCTCGACAGACAGCGGCTACTGCTTCAGCTACTCCAACAGCTACACCTACCACCCGTTCCACGCCATGTCGATGACGGCGGGAGGGGCGGTCCCCTTCAAGTGGTGCTCACAGGTCTACCTGGTCGGCGCACAGAGCCCCGGCCATGCGCGCGGTATGGGCTATCGCACCCTGCCGACACTTGCGGCTGCCTTGAAGGATGCTGAGCGCTACGTCGGCAAGAACCCAAGGATTCTGTGCACACCGGAGTCGTTTTCGGGTGGCTTGGCGCCCAACCTCTCGGCTCGAACCACCGCGGTACAGCGATAGGGCGGCTGGGGACCGATGAGTGATCTCAGCGAATCCGCAGCGAAGGAAATGCCTCGGCATGTTCACCTCGACATCATGGGCGGGATCGCCGGGGACATGTTCATCGCCGCGCTGTGGGACGCCCGTCCCGACCTGACCGCGGGCACCATCGCTGCGATTCGAGCAACCGGTGTTCCTGCGGACTGGGTCGTCGAACCAGAAACCGCCCGGGATACCGGCCTGGTCGGGACCCGGATGCGGATTGGTCCACCAAGCGGGCAGCGTCCAACCGGTGGCCACTACGAATTCGCTGCCATCGAGAGATCTATTCGTGATTCCGCTCTGCAAGTTCCGGTGCGAACGAGAGCGCTGGACATACTTCGTCTCATCGTCGAGGCCGAGGCGGAGATCCACGGTGTTGTCGCTGCCGACGTCGTCCTTCACGAGGTCGGAGCGATGGATTCGATTGCGGATGTGGTTGGTGCCGCCTATCTCATCGAGGCATTCTCACCAGCCAGTTGGTCGATGAGTCCTTTACCCGTCGGCGGCGGGTTCATCCAGACCGATCATGGGCGGCTTCCTGTTCCGGCGCCGGCCACGCAGTTGCTGCTTCGCGGCTTTCCGTTTGTCGATGACGGGATCAGCGGCGAGCGAGTGACCCCAACTGGGGCCGCGATCCTCCGCTACCTGGAGCCGTCGGTCGGGCTGCCGAAGGGTGTCTTTCGTTCAGCCGAGACCGGGCATGGATTTGGCACCAAGACGCTGCCGGGAGTGGCCAACGCACTGCGTGCCCGCTGCTACCGCGCCGAGCGCGGCTCGCCCAAAGGTGAACAAGTTGCGGTACTCGAATTCGTGATCGACGACCAGACCCCCGAGGACCTGGCTGTCGGACTGGACCTGCTGCGCGATGCTCCCGGCGTGCTCGAGGTCCTCCAGTCTGCGGTTGTGACCAAGAAGGGCCGCATGGGCCATGCGATACAGCTGCTGACGACACCAGACTCCTTCGAAGCAACCGCACAAGCCTGTTTCGAGCAGACGACGACCATCGGTCTCCGCTATCGCTTCGAGCACCGGAAGGTGTTGCCTCGCAAGGAGCTAACGGGTTCGGCCGGGGTGTCGCTAAAGGCTGTCGAGCGCCCGGACGGGGTGGTCACGGTCAAGGCTGCCATGGACGATATCGGTGACAACGCATCTGGGCACCATGCGCGCGAGTTGCTCCGTCATCAAGTCGAGGCGAGCACCGTAGGTGGGGATGACCATGAAGAGCGATGACGTCTACTCGGACCTGAAGCGGGTCCTGAAACCGATGGGGCCCGTGGCCGTCGCCGTCAGCGGCGGGGTGGACAGCCTGACCCTTGCTGCCGCCGCATTCGACGTCTTCGGCAGTGAGTTTGCGGCCTTCCATGCGGTGTCACCTGCGGTGCCGCCCCGCGCTACACGTCGTGTGCAACGAATCGCCGAACAGTCAGGCTGGCCATTGACGGTCGTCGACGCTGGAGAATTCGGTGACGAGCGGTATCTCGCCAACAACACCGATCGCTGCTACCACTGCAAGTCGAGCCTCTACGATCGGATATCCGGGTCAACCAACCTGCAGATTGTGTCGGGTGCCAACACCGACGACCTTTTCGACTTTCGCCCCGGTCTCACCGCTGCAGACGAGCACCGGGTGCGTCATCCGTTTGTGGAAGCCGGCATTGGGAAAGAAGGGATTCGGGCAATCGCACGGCAGGTTGGCCTCGGGCCGGTGGCCGAACTTCCCGCCGCACCGTGTCTGTCCAGCCGATTGCAGACAGGCATCAACGTGACGCCCAGTCGTCTTCGACTCATCGACGAAGTCGAGGAGTACGCCAAAGATCTGCTTTCTCCGGAAACTGTCAGGTGCCGGGTCATGGCGGAGCGAATTGAGATCCAGCTCGATGAAGTGAGTCTCGGGAAAGTCAGGGAGTCACAAGAACTGCGCACCGCACTGACCGAGTACATCACGCAACGGCAGCGACGGCCGGTTGTGTTCGCCGTTTATCGAATGGGTAGTTCGGTCGTGCATTCTGATGGATAGCCGGGATGTGGTCTATGACCTGGATCGTCAGGATCGGATCGGGATGCCGGAGGCAATCCTGTGCGAAGGCAAGACCGCAACTCAGATCGAGCTTGCGGTCGAGCAAGGGTTGAAGGGTTCCGGGAGCGTTCTGTTGACTCGCCTCGATAAGACACTGGCCGGAGCTCTGGCAATCCCTGCGCTGGACTACGACGCTGCGTCCAGAACCGGCGTCGCCGGTGACTGGGAGGCGCCCGGGGGAGACCCGGTTGTCGCAATCGTGGCTGCCGGTACTTCTGATCTACCGGTGGCTCGCGAAGCGTCACGGACTCTTGCGTTCCATGGAATTGCGACCCGCGAATATGCAGACATCGGTGTTGCCGGGCTGTGGCGCCTAATGGCGGTCCGGGAGGACCTGGCGAAGTACCGAGTTGTCATCGCCGTCGCCGGTATGGAAGGAGCGCTCTTCTCCGTGCTTGGAGGGTTACTGCCCGGTCTGATCGTCGCAGTGCCGACGTCCGTCGGGTACGGCGTTACTCGTGGTGGGGAGACGGCACTCCACTCTGCCCTGGCGTCGTGCGCACAGGGGATTGTCGCGGTGAATATCGACAACGGCTACGGCGCTGCCTGCGCCGCAACCAGGATGCTGGGGGCTGGTCCACCAACGGACTCAACAGGCTGAACAACGCTAGTCGAGGAGATTCTCATGCCCATAGATATCGTGAGAAAGGCAACGAAGACGTCCGCAACGGGCGAGGACGACACCGCCCAGATCGTCCGCGACATGCTGCAGGCAATCGAGATCGGCGGCGAGGCAACGGCTCGGGAGTACGCGCAGAAGCTCGACGGCTGGGAGGGCGACATCGTGCTCAGCAGAAGCGAGATCGATGACGCCATCGCCAAGGTTCCCGACCAGACCAAACTGGACATTCAATTCGCACATCGCCGTGTCAAGGCCTTCGCTGAAGCGCAGCTCGCCAGCATGAGCGAATTTGAGATTGAGCTGTCGCCCGGTCTATTGGCAGGTCAGCGTCTGGTCCCTGTTACCACCGCCGGCTGTTATGTCCCGGGAGGGCGCTACGCACATATCGCGTCGGCCATCATGAGTATTACCACCGCACGCGTGGCCGGTGTTGAGCACGTAATCGCCTCTTCGCCAACGCATCCGGAGCATGGCGTGCATCCTGCCATCGTCTATGCCGCCGATCTCGCCGGTGCGGACACAATCCTTGCCCTGGGTGGTGTACAAGGTATCGCCTCCATGGCCTTCGGCCTGTTTACGGGCCACCCGGCGGACATCCTGGTTGGTCCGGGGAACCGTTTTGTGGCCGAGGCCAAACGGATTCTTTATGGGCGCGTCGGCATCGACCTGTTCGCCGGGCCCACCGAGATTCTCGTGATAACAGATCAAACAGCAGATCCTGAGATCGTTGCCTCCGATCTCGCCAGTCAGGCCGAGCACGGACTCGATTCCCCAGCATGGCTGGTGTCGACATCGCGGGCCGTCGCCGATCAGGTCATTGATTTGATGCCGAAATACATCGATCGCCTGTCCGAGCCCAATCGATCCACTGCCGCGAGCGCATGGCGCGATTATGGGGAAGTTGTCGTTGTCGACAGCCGTGAAGAGGCTGTTGCCGTGAGCGATGGGTATGCGCCGGAGCATCTCGAGATCCATTGCGGCGATCTCGAGTGGTGGCTGGCGAACCTCAGCAACTACGGCTCACTGTTCCTCGGTGAGGAGACCTGTGTGTCGTACGGTGACAAATGCTCGGGCCCAAATCACATCTTGCCCACCAAGGGTGCCGCGCGATACACAGGCGGATTGAGTGTTAGCAAATTCATCAAGGTCCTGACTTGGCAACGCATGACCCGTGAATCCAATCGTGACGTCGGGGCCGTCACCGCACGTATCTCGCGTTCCGAAGGCATGGAGGCTCACGCCCGTTCGGGGGACGACCGATTGCTCAAGTACTTCCCCGACGGAGCGTTCGATCTGGGCGTGGGGTGAGCGCGGCAATGACAGGAATCCTCGATCAGTTTGCCCTGGAAACCAGGAGTTTCGTCGTTACCGGTGCCAGCTCCGGAATCGGAAGGGCGATCGCCGGATTTCTCGCACAAGCCGGCGCTCGGGTCGTGTTGGTGGCGCGGCGAGAGAAGGAGTTGGATGACGCCGTCTCCGCCATCAACTCACAACACGACCGCGCAAGCTATGTGTCTGCGGACCTGAGCAACCGCGGAGCACTCCCAGAGCTTGCGGCGCGCTGTCGGTCCCATCTGCCGTCAGGTGTGGTTGACGGTCTGGTCAACGCTGCCGGCATCAACCTGCGTGAACCTGTCGACGAAGTATCGATCGACTCGTGGGATATGACTCTCAATCTGAATCTATCCGTTCCGTTCTTCTTCAGCCGTGAGTTCGTTCCCGCGATGATCGCCCAGAGTTACGGCAGAATCATCAACATCGCGTCGTTGCAGGCGGTGCGAGCATTCCCCAATGGCCTGCCCTATGGCGCGTCGAAGGGCGGCATCACTCAGTTGACTCGGGCGATGGCTGAGGCCTGGTCGCGACACGGGATCTGCTGCAACGCGATTGCTCCGGGGTTCTTTCCAACCGAACTGTCGGCGCCGGTATTCGGCGACGAGAGCTATCGGGACTGGGCTGCGAAGCAAACCACTGTTGGCCGCAATGGTGAGCTCGAAGACCTCGCCGGGGCGACCATATTTCTGGCGTCACAGGCTTCGGCATATGTCACCGGACAGACACTGTTCATCGACGGCGGATTCACCGCCAGATAGACGATTATGAAAGCACTGGTGTACACGGCCAACGAGGAAATGACGTTCCGGGACGAGCCGGAGCCAACGCTTGAACCCGGCGATGCGCTGGTCGGAGTGGACGCGGTTGGCGTGTGTGGTTCCGATCTGCATGCCTACCTGGGTCACGATGAGCGGCGTGTGCCGCCCCTGATCCTGGGGCACGAAGCCGTTGGCACCGTGCTGGAGGGCAACCAACCGGGCCAGCGCGTGGTTCTGAATCCGTTGATCACCTGCGGCAGTTGCGACGTATGTCTGGGCGGCCGTCAGAACCTTTGTGCCGAGCGCGAGTTGGTCGGCATGTATCGAGCCGGGGCGTTTGCCGAGAAGATTTCGATTCCGGAGCGCAACCTGATCCCCGTGCCGGATGGGATGCCGAGTGAACATGCGGCGCTGGCCGAGCCAGCCGGAACCGGGCTACACGCCATTGCGCTTGCCGAACGAATCATCAGTCGTCCGTTGAGCGAGTCACGCGCACTGGTCATCGGTGCAGGCTCAGTCGGATTGCTGACCGCGCTGCTACTGAGGGACAAGGGCGTCGCAGAGGTAGTGATCGCAGAGACCAATCCGTTGCGTCGCGAGCTGGTCGAGCAGCAGTGTGACTTCGAGCTCCTCGATCCGGCAAGCGATTCGCCCGATGCGGCGGCGTTCGAATGCGTGTTTGACGCGGTCGGTGGTGCGGTGACCCGTGATCAGGCTGTCGCCGCAACCAAGTCGGGCGGAGTCATCGTGCACATCGGCCTGATGGACAACAAGGGCTCGATGGACGTGCGCTCGATGACCTTGCGCGAGGTCACTTTCATCGGGACCTACACGTACACACCGGTCGATCTGCATGCGGTGCTGCAGAAACTCAACAGCGGCGCGCTTGGTCCTCTTGCATGGATCGAGCAGCGCCCCCTTGCGCATGGTGCCGAGGTGTTCAGTGAGCTTCGCCAGGGCCGATGTCCCGCACCCAAGGTTGTTTTGAGGATCGGCGCCAGAGCAAGCTAGGTATCGGCCGGGGGACAAGGAACCCGCAGCAGATGTGCGACATATCACCGGCTGCCGCGCAAGCGCCACATTGTCACATCTCGGCAACTCCTTGTTGGCAGTGGCGCCCGAGCCACATGATTGCTACAACAGGAGGAAGTCTCTACGTCAGATGGGAAGCAGATGAAAGCCGATGATTTCCGACCACCGGGGTCCGCATGAGCGATTTCGACCCCGATCCGGGACCACCGCCAGTTGGTGGGAGGGCTGCCGACCACATCGTCACGATCGAGCGCTTTCTCGCCGACCACCAGCCGGCTACAGCTACCGGGAGCCTTTCTCGGTTGCTGGACGACATCGCGCTGGCGGGCAAGCTGATCGCCAGCCGGACCAGGCGGGCCGGGCTCACCGAACTGCTCGGCAAGGCAGGGGCGGTCAACGTCCAGGGCGAAGAGCAGAAGATAATGGACGTCTATGCCGACGACGTCATGACATCACTGCTATCCGGCCACGGCCGGGTGTGCGCAATCGTCTCTGAGGAACAGCCGGACCCGATCCTGATCGACGAAGAAGCCCCGTACGTAGTCGTCCATGATCCTCTCGACGGGTCTTCGAACATCGACTCCAACGTCAGCATCGGCACCATCTTTGGCATCTATCGGCGCAAGGACTCTTCGCAGCCCCTGACTGAAGCCGACTGGCTGCGGCCGGGCCGAGATCTCATCGCCGCTGGGTACGTGCTCTACGGTACATCGACGATGCTGGTCTACAGCGCAGGACAAGGTGTCCACGCATTCACGCTGGACCCGGAGGTAGGCGAGTTCCTGTTGACATGGTCGGACCTCCGCTACCCAGATGAACCGGCGTATTACTCGCTGAACCTGGCATCTTCACCCCAATGGGAGAAGCGTATGGGTCGATTCGTGGATTGGTTGCACCGCCCGGACACACCCACCTTGACCCAGCGCTATATCGGATCTGCGGTCGCTGATTTTCACCGCAACCTGTTGCATGGAGGAGTGTTCGGCTACCCCGGAGAAGTAGATCGGCCCGAAGGCAAGCTGCGCCTGCTGTACGAAGGTGCGCCGTTGGCGTATCTCGCGTCCCAGGCGGGTGGTCGTGGGTCAGACGGTGCCAGGGACCTTCTCGAGATCGTTCCCACGTCCCTCCATCAACGGACGCCGGTGTTCGTAGGCGATCGCCGTCTGGTCGACCGCCTCGAGAGCTTCCTATCCGCAGAGAGCTGACGGCAGGGTCGTGCCTCAATATCCGATATCTTGTTCGCCGGGTTCGATGAGTCCACTCTCGTAGGCGAATACCACAGCTTGGGCGCGGTCTCGCAATCCAAGCTTGGTGAAGACGCTGTTGATATGTGACTTCACCGTTGCTGCGCCGATGAAGAGCTGTTCTGAGATCTCGGTGTTGTTGTAGCCACGGCCGATCGCGGTGAGCACCTCGAGCTCGCGGTCGGTCAGTCGCTCGAGCCGTGCCGTGGCCGCGGTGTCTGCGGCGAGACGCTGGGCGAAACGTCCGATGAGCCGTCGCATGACGGAAGGGGCGAGGAGGGCTCCTCCATCGGCGACGGTGCGTACTGCTGAGACCAGCTCGGCCCTTGGAATGTCTTTGAGCACGAATGCGCTGGCCCCGGCTCGGAGTGCCTGATAGACGTATTCGTCGGCATCGAAGGTGGTCAAGATGACGACCTTGACCGGCCAGTCGGCGTCTTCCAAGATGCGTCTGGTGGCCTCGAGGCCGTCCATCTCCGGCATACGAATATCCATGAGGATCACATCGGGTCGATGGGATCGGGCCACCTCGATCGCCTCTTGGCCACTACCTGCCTCGCCGACGACCTCGATGTCGTCCTCGTGGTCGAGGACCATGGCAAACCCATCGCGCACAAGTGCCTGGTCGTCGACTACGACGACACGAACGCTCATGACAGGCTCCTCTCGAGCGGCAGGCGTGCCACGATCCTAAAGCCGCCCTCAGGGCGCGGGCCCGCTTCGAAAGTTCCTTCGAGTAACGCAGTTCTCTCCCGCATGCCCACGAGGCCTTGACCCGACCCGGGGAGGATCGTCACACCCGACCCGTGATCTGTCACTTCGATGTTGAGCATTCGGTCGTCGGTCGAAAGCCGAACCTCGGCCGTGGGGTCTTGTCCGGCGTGTTTCAGCACGTTCGTGAGCGCCTCCTGGACGATTCGATACGCGGCCAGATCGACTCCGGCGGGAACATCATGGGGTACACCAATGGTAGACAGGGACACGTCCATTCCGGCCTCTCCCATCTCGGCGACGAGGCCCGGGATGTCCGCAAGACCGTGCGTCGGAACGAGGCTCTCCCGCGCCTCGCCTGGACGCAACACGCCGAGGATTTGCCGCAATTCGTTGAGAGCTTCGCGTCCCGCCTTCTCGATTGCTTCCATGGCCCGCGTGGCTCTGTCGGGGTCGCTGGCAGCGACAGTCTGCGCGGCGCCCGCTTGAACGGTGATCATGCTGACCCTGTGAGCGACGAGGTCGTGCATTTCGCGGGCGATACGGGTGCGCTCTGCGTCTACGGCTCTCTGCGCATCCGCAGCCCGTTCTCGCTCCAGGAACTCGGCCCGTTCCTCGAGAAGCTGCAGGTGCGCTCTCCGGCTTCTCATGCGCCGCCCCAGGTACCACGGCAGAAAGACGAGGGCTAGGGAGACACCGATGACCGGCGCCGTCTCAGCTTCGATCAGGTCATCGGCGACCACGACGACAAGGGCGGCAGCGACGGTCGCGTAGCTCGTGCGATCTCCCTCGACGTAGAGGCCTACTCCGTAGAGGGAGATGAAGATCGCCAGTGAAGGGCCGAATTCCAGACCGATGACGTCCCAAACCAGCGATGCGATCAACGTGGTTGCGACAACGAGGAGCGGCCGACTCCGTCGCCACAGCAGAGCGATGCTGCTGGCCGCCAGAAGAACGTATGTGGCAATAGTGACGTCACCAAACATCGATACGGCGAACTCGCCGGCTTCCTCGACCGATCGCACGAGGATCCCTGCCACCTCGACTACGAACACGACGACGGCGAGCACCGCGTCGGAAGTGCGGGGCCAACGGGTGAACGGGCCCTGGCGAAGACGGGCCCGCCGTCCAGCCGGGATGGCGTCGTCTGAAGGAGTGGTCGTCACCATCGCCAGATGATGACACAGCCACTGCGGATTGGATAGCCCGCCGGACGTCATGAAACCCACCCTATGCCCGAAGCCGGTCACCGGCACCGGCCCAAAGGTGGATCGCTACCTCCAACCACGGGTGGAGAACCCCCGACCCTGGGTGGAGCCCAGGATCGCCCCGCAGGTTGGAGACTCCGGTGCTGTCCCGCCATACGCTCGATCTAGTCAACTGATCTGAAAGGAGCCGAGATGCGACGGGTGGTGTCCCTCAGAGACTTTCGCCTTCTCTGTGCGGGCGCGGCCACCTCGACGCTGGGAGACCAGTTTGCGCTGATCGCAACCCCGTGGCTCGTCCTCCAGTTGACAGGCGATCCGCTTGCTCTTGGCATCGTGCTGGCGCTTAACACCATCGTCCCGGCGCTCGTCAGCGAGAGAGTTTTCAGCGACAGTCTCGCCGGCGGCACCGCCCCGGCGAGCGGAGGGGGGACATGACTGAGGACCAACAAGATGAAGTTGTCCGACCAATGATCAACGCCCTGCTCAACCCCGTCCCAGAATCAGAAAGGTAAATGACGATGACCCTCCAAACACAAGAAACCACGGCCCCTCCACTCGCAGACCACTCCAATAGGCCCCATACCCTGGAGATCGAAGGACTCACCAAGCGTTATGGCCGCACCACTGTGGTCGACCAGCTGACCTTCACAGTCCGCCCTGGGCGGGTAACCGGTTTCCTCGGCCCCAACGGGTCCGGCAAGTCCACCACTATGAAGATGCTGCTCGGTCTTGCCGCAGCGGACGCCGGCCGGGCGACTATCGGTGGCGTGTCGTATCGAGAGGTGCCTGATCCGGCGGGGACGGTGGGCGTGGTCTTGGAACCGAATGCGGTCCATCCCGGCCGCAGCGGCCGCAACCATCTGCGCATCCAATCGGATGCCGCCGGTATCCCTTCCTCGCAGGTCGAGCGACTGCTCAGTTC
>CBDUNF010000095.1:0-12349 GCA_965368515.1 uncultured bacterium | reverse complement strand
TCGGCAGAGTGGTGGTTCCGGTCTCGCGAAACAGCCGCGGCAAGGTCTCAATCGATCTCGACGGTCAGGTGCTCTCACTCACCGCGATGCCGTACAACGAGCGCCACGACGAGGAGTACGAGGTCGGCGACAACGTCGTCGTCGTAGAGGTGAAGAACGGCTCTGCGCTCGTCACACGCATGGATGAATTGAACTAGCAGGGCGTTCGCCCGGAAGAAGGAGTAGGGATGGAGATTCTCGCCACCGTGGCAGGCCTGATTGTGCTGGCAGTGATCGTCGTCACGGTCGCAGTCAAGTCATTCATCGTCATTTGCCCACCGAACCAGATCGCTGTGATCACCGGGCGCGCCCGAGAGCTGTCCGACGGGACCGCTATCGGCTACCGCGTTCTCCGTGGCGGGCGCACCCTGCGCTGGCCGATCATCGAGAAGGTCCAATTCATGGATCTGAACACGATCGCCATAGAGGTCGCCGTTCACAACGCTTACTCCAAGGGTGCCATCCCACTCAACGTGCAGGGAATTGCCAACGTCAAGCTTTCGAGCCGTGAAGGTCTGTTGGAGAACTCCGTCGAGCGTTTCCTGGGCCGCCCCGCCGAGTACATCCCCAAGCTCGCCAAGGAGACCCTCGAGGCAAACCTCCGTGGTGTTCTCGCAACGCTCACCCCTGAAGAAGTCAATGAGGACCGGCTGAAGTTCGCACAGACTCTCATCGACGAGGCGGACGACGACATAAAGACCCTCGGGCTCGAACTCGACGTACTGAAGATCCAGAACGTCACTGACGAGGTCGGCTATCTCGACTCGGTCGGCCGCCGCCAGACCGCCGCGGTACTGAAGGAAGCCCGTATTGCTGAAGCGCTGCGGCAGACCGAGGCTGAGGAAGCTGAGGCAGATGCTCGCAAGCGCGCTGATATTGCCAGGGTGCAGGCGGATCTTGCAGTCGTCGAGAAGCAGAACGATCTCCGCGTTCGCACCGCCGAGCTTGAGAAGATAGCCATCGCTAAGGAGTCGGAAGCTGCAGTCGAAGCGGACCGTTCCCGTGTCGTCGCCGAGCAGGAGCTCGAGCTGGCTCGCATCGAACTGCAGAATCGTCGACTCGAGGCCGACGTCATCGCTCCGGCCCGCGCCAAGCGGGATGCCATGGAACTAGAAGCCAAGGGTGAAGCCGCCTCGATCATCGAGGACGGCCAGGCCCAGATCGAGGTGTTCCGGCGATTGGTCGAGCAATACAACAGCGCTGGTGAGAACGCCGAGCAGATCTTCGTGCTCAACATGCTGCCCGAGATCATCGACAAGATCGTCGGCACGGTGCAGTCGGTGAGCATCGACAAGGTGTCTGTCATCGATGGCGGCAACGGCAGCCAGCAGATCCCCGGCTTGCTCAGCCAGCTGCCGGGATCCGTGATCAAGCTAACCGAGCAGATCGAGAACGCTACCGGCGTCAATATCCTGTCCGGGCTTGGCCAACGAGGCAAGGCCGCAGCGACCGCCGAGCAACTCGAAGACGTCGACTAGCAGGAGTCGTCGAGGGATTCGATCCCGAGGATGCGGCGTGCCTCCTCGGGAGTCGAGTTCACCACAATCTGAACATGCTCCCGGATTAGGTCAGTGTTCGGCACGTTGAATCCGCTGGAATCGAAACCGGCGAGGTACTCGGGTGGGATAAAGCGGATCGAAATCATGTTCTCCTGGTCGATCTTCGGCAACAGATCGATCAAGTCGGGAATACGGCTCAGCGGGATGTCTGTTTCCATCGTGTCACCGAGCACCCCGGCAAGCTCGGGATAGCCCAGGGCCAGGGCAACGGGATCAGCTTCAGCAAGGATCGCATCGAGAAGACAGCGCTGGCGACCCATCCTGGCGTAGTCGTCGGCGTGGCGTCGCGCCCGGGCGTACGCCAAAGCAAGATGACCGTCGAGGTGTTGTTCGCCGGGCTGGATCTCGACGTACTCAACCGTGACGCCGTCCTCGTGTGGGTAGGTCTCATCAACAATGAGGAAGGGCACATCGATGGTGACTCCGCCGATCGCGTCGACTACCCCAACAAACCCCTCGAGAGTCACCATTGCGTAGAAATGGATTGGGATGCCAAGCAGCTCGCTGAAGCCTCCCTTGACAGCGTTGACACTCGGATCGGCAGGGCCCGGGAAGGCTTGCGGCGACTCAATCCCGGCGACATACAGGTCGTTGAGCAACCGCGGGAAACAGTCGCAGCCCCATATGCCCATTTCGGTCGGCAATGGCACTCGGACATAGTTACGAGGAACGCTGAACAGCGCGACGCTACCGCTCTCGGGTTCGATGCTGACAACGATCATCGTGTCGGTGCGGATCGCCGTCCTGCCGACGCCTGCGTCGGCACCTAGCAGAAGGATGTTGAGACGCTCCAAGCCATCCCACAACACCGGGCCTGGCTGAACTTCAAACACAGTGGTCGAAGTCGTGGCAGCACCAGGATCGAACGACACAGCAGCCTGGGTCGTCGTCGTCGTGGCCGGCTCCTCATCCTCGGCAAATGTTGACGTGATGAAGTCGTAGTGGACGATGTCGTAGTAGCCCGCAATCAGGTGTGGCCCGAGCAGCAGTCCACCCAAGATAACGCCCGCCAGAGCAGTAACCCGGCCCTTGCTCTCGAGGGCTGTTAGCTGGTAAGCGTCGTCGGCTGCCCACAGCCGGAAAGCCAGCAAAGCGATATTTCCGATCATCGCACCCACCAGCAGTTCAGGCCGGAACGCGGCTTTGACGACCTCCAACTTGTTGAAGAATGCAAGGCTGGCGAGAGCAATCAATGTGAAGTCGATCGCCAGCAGAAACAACGCCCGTCTGCGATGGCCCGCATACCACTGGCCGGTCCCCGGCAGAACCGCAGATAGCAGGGCAGCGAGAATGGGATGCTTGCGAACCCCCTGTGCACCGGTCGATTGCATCGGCGCATGCTAGGACAAGCTAGGTATCGTATGGGATTCGAGGAGCAGGCGCAGAGCCTTCAGCGCCAGAACATGCAAGAGGAACCAGCCAGACAACCGACCCCGACCGGTGACGCCTCCGGGTTGACGAGGACCCGGTTCGCCCGTCTCTCCGAGGATGGAACCGGCCACATTCTCGCCGGCAGCCTGCTCGCCGGGCTGGCTGCTTACGCCTATCAAATCCTGGGCGGACGGACCCTGGGCGCAACTGACTTCGCTCCGGTATCGGTGCTACTGACACTCCACTTCCTGACGTTCATCGTATTCCTTCTCCCTGTCGAACAGCTGGTGGTTCGTCGCCTCACCCTGGACCCGACCCACTCCGGATTGCCCCGAGCTGCCTGGTGGCTCGCCGGAATCACGGTTGTCGCAGCAACTGCCTTCGCCTGGCTCGGTGTCGATGACTTCCTCAACGGCGACCGCCGGTTCATAGTCTTCACTGCGCTCACGGTCGCAATGCACGCGGGCTACTCGGCCGCTCGCGGACACCTGGCCGGTTGGCGCCGATTCCGCGAATACGGCTATGCCAGCGGCGGAGCCAACGTCCTGCGATTGCTGGTCGCCGTCTTCGTTCTCACGCTGCGGCCATCGGCATCAGGACTCGCAATCGCTCTCATCGTCGGACCCATCATCACATTGGTGTGGCGTCCGTTCCGAAGGGTCGAAAACGGCCGGCATGTGATTACCGCCGAGGACGCAGCTTCAGTTGGCGACCAGGGCCTCCTCAGTGGGTTGGTTCTTTCCTCGGCTGCATCCCAAGCGCTACTGCTTGCCGGTCCGGTTGTTGCCGCGATGCTGGGTGCGACTCAGGTGGGAGTCAGCATCGTGTTTGCGACGTTCACCCTGTTTCGGGCCCCCTTGACATTCGGCTACAACCTGATTGCACGGGTGTTGCCACCGTTCACCGAGATGGCCGCACTGAAACAGCGCAACGAACTTGCCGCCTGGGCCCGCGGCATCGGTATGGCCGGCGTCGGACTATCGGCTGTCGGCGCAGCTGCGGGCTACTTCATTGGTCCCTGGGTGGTAGGCGTTGCGTTTGGCGCAGAGTTCCGGCCGGAAAACCTGCCTGCCGCGCTGATCGCCGGCGGAGTCGTCCTGGCGGGATCCGGGCTGTTCGTAGCCCAGGTGCTCGTCGCTCAAGGCAAGCCGACGGTTCTCGGCATAGCGTGGGCATTTGGCCTGGTCGGTGCAGGATCCGCGCTGTGGCTCACCGGTGGTGACCCCATCGTGCGGGTCGCCGCGTCCTTCGTCGTCGGCGAAGCAGTCGCACTGAGTGCCCTGGCCATAGGAGCCATCAGCAAGCCGATCGAAGCCGACCGCACCCCAGGGGCGGCGTATTTGCTTGCCAAGCGCACTATCGACATCGCGGTCGCCGCAGTCGCCCTCATCCTGTCATTGCCACTTCTCGCTATCTGTGTCATCGCCATCAAGCTGGATTCGCCTGGACCGGCCTTTTTCCGCCAGGAACGCGTTGGCCGCGACGGTCGCAATTTCGCCATGCTGAAGCTCCGGACGATGCGCGCCGACGGCGGCGAGGAACGATTCGCCGAGCATCTCGCCCAACTCGAGCTAGCGATGATGAACGACGAGAGTGCCACGATCAGAATCGAGAACGATCCGCGCATCACAAGGGTCGGGCATTTGCTGCGACGACTGTCGCTCGATGAGCTGCCGAACCTTTGGGACGTGCTGGTCGGGTGGATGTCGCTGGTCGGGCCACGACCGCTCGTGCCGGCTGAGGCTGACCTGATTGGGCGAGATAGCGAGCGCTTCTCCGTCAAGCCCGGCGTCACCGGCCTCGCTCAGGTGTCAGGTCGAGACGCCATCTCACCGGATGAAAGGACCCGATTCGACGTCCAATACGTTGAAGAGAGATCGATTGCGCTCGACACCAAGATCCTGCTGCGCACCATCGCAACCGTGTTCCGCCCGGGCGGAAGCCGCCTCCGATAGGCAAGGACCCGCATTGCACCCGCAACAGGCATCGACATCCTCGCGCCCACGGCTGGCAGCTATCCGATACACGTCGAGCTACATGGGAGATTGTTGCTGATAACTGTTTCACTCGCCTCCGGCGGATGCCGATACACAGTGAGCATGGTGAATTGGGTAGAGCGCGCACATAGCTGGGCGGGAGTCGGCTTCAAGGACTCAACCGACCGAGTTGAGCGCGCCATGGTCCGGGTACTGCTGATCGCAGCAACTGGTTTGGCAATTGTTGGGCTCTTCGACCTGATCCGCCTTCGCACACCCGAATCTGCGTTCCAATCGGCCGCATCGGGAGCCCTCGCTCTGCTCACCCTGTGGATGGACCGGACAAGACGACCCCACCCGCGGACGATTCTCGTGGTGGCAGCACTGGCGGGATACGCATCGATCCTCTTTGCGTCACTCGAAGAAGACCACCTGAGGCTCACGGATTCTTCCCCCACAGTCATCATCGCCATCACTGGAATCCTCGCCCTCATCCTGGGCGGAAAATGGGCGAAGAATGTCGCCGTTTTCTGGAGCGGGTTGCTCATCGTTGGCGTGGCAACCGCTAGGTGGCCGGTTACCCAGTCGGTTAGCCAGGTGATCACCGACACTGCGACCGTGCTCATCATCACAGCACTGGCGTTCGGGGCAGCCCTTGCGGTCCGCCATGCCTCGCAACAGGGCCAGCTCGAGTACGAACGCCTATTGCGAACCGCCCCGGTCGGCGTGGTGGAGTTTGACCTCCGTGGGGTTGGTCGATTGCTCGAAGAGCACCGCATCACAACCATCGACCAACTCGACGCCGCCATTCGCCGCGGAGACCTCGACCCTGCACTCATCGTTCAGGAAGTCAACGTCACATCGTCGAATGAGATCGGCCGCCACGATCTTGCGCTTCGCCCTGCGGCTCGCGCTGATCAAGACATGAGCGGTCAGCAAGCATGGGCGATCGCGACCGTGCTCGCCCGGATGGTCTTCGAGGACGATTCCGGAACCCTCGAACTGGAGTTCATCGCCGACGATGGAAGCGCGGTCCAGCGCGTAATGAATTGGAACATCAATTCGCAAGACCGGCGCGATGTCGTCGTCGTCACCACCGATATCACCGCCCAGAAACAGGCGGAGCGGGCCCTCGCCGACCAGATCCGGTACAAGGATGAGTTCATAGCTTCCGTCAGCCATGAGTTGCGCACACCGTTAACTGCAGTGGTCGGACTTGTCGACGAGATGGCCCGCCACGGCTCGCCGATCGCGGCGCCCGAGCGGGATGAGCTGCTTTCGATAGTTTCCGAGCAGAGCCACGAGGTCGCCGACATTGTCGAGGACCTGCTGGTGGCAGCGCGGGCCGCGGGTGGCAACCTATCGACACACCCTGTTGACGTAAAAGTCTCTGAGATCGTCGAAACGACTCTCCAGATGTTCAAGCAGGACTTCGCTCTCGAACTCGAGGATGGACTCTCGGCCCATGCCGACCCGATCCGAACACGCCAGATCATCAGAAACCTTGCTACCAACGCGGTCCGCTACGGCGGTGGGCACCGGATGATCGCCGCCTACAGCGAGGGCTCCATGGCCGTGATTGAGGTACGCGACAACGGCGGCCCGATCCCGACGGAACGCCGGGAGCAGATGTTCGATCCGTACGAGCGAGCGCGCCCGACATCCGACAGCCGCCCCGACTCTGTCGGCCTCGGCCTCACGGTCGCCCGCTCCCTCGCCAGGACTATGGGCGGCGATCTCACCTATGCGCACGATGGCGACGAGTCGATCTTCCGTCTGACCGTACCGGCCAGGGCTCTGGCCTCTCGCTAGAAACACCACCATCTCAAACTACAATCGCGAGATCGGTTCTTCCGTGCGGGCGGGTCGGAACCCATGATGGACACGTTGTGTTACGAGTGGAAGAGGACGCCAATGCATGTGTTGTGGGGAGTCATCGTTGTTCTCCTATCTCTGCTGGCGTGGGGTGGCCAATTCATCGCGTGGGTCGCTCCGAGGACCGCAGCCCGCTTGTCATTGATGGAGTCGGAAGACAGCGTCGAGCCTTCGTACTGGGCCGATATCCGTGCTGAGGCTCCATTCGATTTCATCACCTTGTGGACGATGGTCGTCGCCGGATTTCTGCTGATTCTCGATGTCGGCGCATGGGCATACTTTGGTCTCGTCGGAGGAGGCATGTATGTCTACTTCGCAGGGCGTGGGGTGTTCACGCGGATAGCGCTGCAGCGCCATGGCTTCAAAGTCGGTGCGCCACGTAATCTTCAGCTTGGCTATGCAATGCTCGTCGTGTGGGGTCTAATGGGTCTGATCACCATCGCGGCCGCCGTTATCGCGCTGCCCACGTCATAGTCATCCCAGCGAGGAGGCATCCATGGACGTAACCCCGCTCACCTCTGTCGTTGCAATCCTTGGACTCCTGTTGATGCTGCTACTTGGATCCCTGGAAATGATCGCGGTGATTCGCCCCAAAGCCGAGTGGACGATCAAGAACGTCTATGGAGGCGATCCCGAGACAACCGACTCGCGGGCGTACTTCGCTTTCAACCAAGGGTGGGCGTGGGCTGACGCTATCTTCTGGGCCCCACTCCAGATTGCCGGCAGCGTCGGCATGCTGCTTGGTGAACGCTGGGGGTTCTTACTGGCCCTCGTGGCCTCGGTCCCGTTCTGGTACAGCGCGATCCCCATCTTCATCTGGGACCGCGATCTCGCATTCAGGCAGAATACAGCTCAGTACTGGGTCGTCATTTGGGGCATGTGGCCGGCGTTTGGCATCTTCGAGGGTGTCTACTGCTTCGCCAGATTGCTGAACTGAGCCCACACGTCGCATAAGTCGTGATGGATGCAGAGCGGATTGTCACGATGGCGCCGATCCAAAACTGCTCGGCGACGAGCGATTGCTCGGCCAAGACCGCGTGGAACTACCGTACGGTTTCGCAATCCGGGACACCGACTGACGTATGTCGTTCCAAGTTGCGGCACTGCTTGCCGCCTCATCCTGGGCCGTCGGTGGCCTCGTTGCCGCCGAACCGTCCCGTCTCCTCGGCGGACCTCGATTCGTCCGTATTCGTATGGTCTACGTCACTGTGGCGCTCGTCACGATCGGGCTTCTCGTGGGTGGCTGGTCAACCGTCGAGGCAAGCGATTGGATACCTCTCGGCATCTCCGGCTTTGTCGGCCTGGCTCTTGGGGATGCGGCGCTATTCGAGGCATTCGCCCGCCTTGGGCCGCGGCGGACCGGGATGCTGTTTGCGGTCAATGCGCCCATCACCGCCATCATCAGCGCCGTCATCTATGACGAGCGGTTCGGCTGGCTCGGAGTGCTCGGAACAATCCTCGTGCTCGTCGGAGTCAGTCTCGCTATTGCCTATGGGACCCGGCCAGGACAATCACATACCTGGGAAGAGGTCCGCGGCTCACTTCTGATCGGGGTCTCCTTCGGAATCGCTGGAGCAATGGGCCAGGCGGTTGCCGTGCTCGTCGCCGACCCTGTATTCGATGGAACCCTCGACCCTTGGGCGGGGGCCGCCGTGCGCGCTCTGGTTGGGACGATCGGGCTGTTCGCCCTGATGCCATGGTTTGAGCGTCGCAACGGAAGCCGACTCCCCGTGGTCTTCACGGCACGGCTGTGGGCGTTCGTCATCTTGTCCGGCACGTTGGGAATGGTGGTCGGGAAGACGATGATGCTCATCGCCCTTACCGAAGGCCCCCCGGGCCTCGTCTCGATTCTGGTGTCGGTTGCCCCGGTGATTCAGCTACCGATTATCTGGGTGGTCACCAAGCAGCGCCCCCCGGCAGGGGCCTGGGCGGGAGCGGCGCTGGCCGTCGCCGGAACCGCGATGGTATTGGTCTGACGGCAGGTCACTCACCGCGACCGGTGGCGACGCTAGATTCCTCCCATGGCTACAGGTGGTTCAACACGCGTCGTCGTCGCAGCATTCTTTGCGAATCTGGGCATTGCGATCGCAAAATTCATTGGGTTCATATTCACCCGCTCTTCGTCGATGCTCGCCGAGGCGATTCACTCGACCGCAGATACGGGCAACCAGGCTCTGCTGTTGCTCGGCGGGAGGCTCGCCAAGCGCGACCCGGACGAGGAGTTCCAGTTCGGGTACGCCCGCGAGCGATACTTTTGGTCCTTTGTCGTCGCTCTGGTGCTGTTCTCGCTTGGTTCGCTGTTCGCCATCTATGAAGGCATCGAGAAGATTCGTCATCCGCACGAGCTCGAGAACATCGTCTGGGCATTTGCCATCCTCAGCCTCGGCATCGTGTTCGAGGGCTATGCGTTTGCGATGGCAGTGCGAACCTCAATCCCGATCAAGGGTGACCGCACGTGGTGGCAGTTCATTCGCACCTCGCGGGTGGCGGAACTCACAGTCGTGCTGTTGGAGGACTTGGGTGCCCTAATCGGCCTGGTTGTCGCACTCAGTGCAATCACCGTGGCGACCGTGACCGGCGACCCGATCTGGGACGGGATCGGAACCCTGAGTATCGGCGTTCTCCTCGGAGTGATCGCCATCGTGCTTGCAATAGAGATGAAGGGTCTCCTCATCGGAGAATCAGCTCGGCCGGGCGAGTACAAGAAGGTTCGCGATGCCATGGCCGGATCGCCGCATGTCGTCGATGTCATTCATCTACGCACCCAGCACTTCGGGCCGGACCAGTTGTTGGTTGGTGCCAAGGTGGTGTTCGAGAGCCATCTCACGTTCGAGGAACTTGCGAATGCGATCAACGAAGTGGAACGACGGGTGCGCGAAGTCGTTCCGATCGCCCGCCCGATGTACATCGAGCCCGACATCGTACGCGAGACCGTAGCTCCGGCCCCTCCTGACGACCACCACGATTGACCTCGCGGCGATGAGAATATGATGTGGCCATGAAAGGCGACATCATCCTCGTAGGCGAGGAACACAAGAACGCGGCAGAGCTGATCATTGCACGGCTATTCGACGAGATCGCGGCCACTGATCGTCGCTATACGATGACCGTTGCCGGCGAATCTGGTAGCGGCAAATCAGAGACCGGCCAAGCTCTTGCCGACGCCCTCGGCGAGCGCGGGGTGAAGGCGGTTGTCCTGCAACAGGACGACTACTACGTACTCCCACCCAAGTTCAACGATGCCGCCCGCCGCGCCAACCTTGCCTGGGTAGGCACAACTGAGGTGCGGCTCGACCTACTAGACCAGCACCTGTTGCAGGCCCGACAAGGCGAGGCCGCCATCGTCAAGCCACTCGTGATCTACGCCGACAACCGGATCATCGAAGAGACAGTCTCTCTCGATGGCGCTGAGGTTGTCATCGCAGAAGGCGTCTACACGTCCCTGTGCGACAACGTCGACCGCCGCGTGTTCATCGCCCGCAATCGGCTCGAGACGATGGAGCACCGCATGAAACGGGGACGCGAGGAGTTCGATCCGTTCATCGAAGAGGTACTGGTGAAAGAGCACGAGATCATCTCGCAGCATCTCCCCCGCGCCGACGTCGTCATCACCCGCGAGTACGAAGTCGAGTTCGCGACGCTATGAGCGCTACGCCGCATCAACCCGAGTAGTTCAACTCCCGTTCGGTGCCTGCATCGTCGGTGTACGTAATTACAAACCCGTGATCGCGCAAGTCGGCCCGCAGCCGCGCCACATGATCGTGATGTCGCCAAGTCAGGTCCAGCATGTGCGGGTCTGTCTCGACGACTTCGAGTTGACCGCAAAACGCCGGCGAAGTGTTCCGCAAGCGCATCAGTTCCAATTGGTCTTGCACGATGGTCGTCTGCAAGCCCCGCTCAATGTCGCTTGCGGTCAAGCTGCTGCGATTGATTTCCTTGTGTCCGCCGGTGCCCCCACGATCGGCAGCGGCATAGTCGTTCTTGCCAGCAAACAGGTCGAGATACCAGACCTGTGGGACCCCTGGCGCAAACATCTGAATGCCCCGCGCCAGCAGCAGCTTCTGTTCATCTTCGCCGAGAGCGCTGAAGTAGGTTGCGTTGACTTGGTAGTAGGCGATCTTCTGACCGTCGGCGCCGTACAGATTCTTGATCCTGCCGCCCCGCTGGAGAACCCTCTCGATGACGGCATCGATCTCCTCATCCGACAACAGCCCCCTGACATCGAGAACCGGAATCCCGTCATGGCAACCCAACATGTTCACCGTCTGCAGGTTCTTTTCGACCAGATCCCCGAACCATCGCAAGAGATGCCGGTTTGTGCCGCGGTCGAGGGCGTCAATCACCAGGGCCGGCAGGAAGAAGTCGTACACGGGGAATCCGTTCCCCGCGACTTCCTCGTGCAGACCGCTGCCGTATTCGGCGTGAATCTCCGGCAGCAGCACCAGGTCGTGTCGCGCTGCGATGGACTTGAGTCGATCGAGATACTCCCACGTGCCGGGCTTGTTGAAGAAGTTCGGCATACCGACCTGCTTGTGGAGGTATGCGAAAGCGTCGAGCCGCACGACCCTGGCGCCATAATCATGAAGCTTTGCCAGGGTCTCGGCGTAGAACTCCCAGACCTTCTCTGATTGGGCGTTGAGATCCATCTGACCTAGATAGCGACGCTGGCCGTCTGCCGCCTCCTGCACTTCCTGATAGAAGGTGTTCCAGTAGGGCCGCTCCGAGCCGTCGGAAAACGGGACCATGAGGATGGGCAAGCCGGGCTTGCGCAGGTAGAGAAGGTCGAGGTGTTCCTGATTGGGAACGACATAGCCCTCTGGCCCCGATTCGCCGTGTCCTTCCCAGAACTTGTTCCAGTCAATAAAGAAGTTCTTGAAATCCGACCCGGCACCGTTCTCGAGCAGATCCTGAAACTGCGGCGAGTTCACCGAGAGATGGTTGAGCACCAGGTCGAACTTGAAGCTCAAGCCGATGTCCTCCGCACGGTCCAGATCCTCGGGTGATACAAGTTCCCGGTTGAGGTCGTAGTCGATGACTGAGAAGCCACGATCGAGATCGCTGTTGAAGAAGGTAGGGAGCACGTAGAAAAGCGAGAAGACGTTCTCGAATTGCGGCAACCCGAGAACGTCCAGTACATCGGAAAGATTCGCTCCGATGCTGTCCGGATAGGCGTTGAGCATCACACCGCTCAGCGGATCATGGTTCGTTGCGGTGCGGTGAGAGTTCATGGTGGCGGGTGGGGTGGTCGAGTGCCCTTGCGGCAGGTGCAAGTGTACAGCCGGCGTGCCCCGGCAAGCCGTCGGGGCAGTATCTTGGGCACTGAGCAAGCGAGGTACTCACATGCGTTTCCGCACCAAACAAATCCATGCCGGCGTGACCCCCGATCCGACCACCGGGGCCATCCTGACGCCGATTCATCAATCGACGACTTTCGTCCAGCCATCCGTTGATGAGTACATGGCAACCGGGTACTCGTACTCGCGCTCCGGAAACCCGACGGTACGTGCGCTCGAGATCAAGGTCGCCACG
>CBDUNF010000094.1:0-12594 GCA_965368515.1 uncultured bacterium | reverse complement strand
GGCCAGGCGCGGGGAGGGCCTCGTCTCCCCGGATCACTGCGACAATCGAAGCCCCGGTACGAGTCCGAACTCGAGCATCTCCGATGGTCCTGTTGGCGTACGGCGTGTCCGGGTCGACCTGGAGCCAGTCGATCGCCAATCCTTCAATCTGCTGAACTGCGGTGAGGCTCTCGACGACACTCGAACCGCCGAGTGCGTCCGCAAGGGCGTGGCTCTCATCATCGGAAAGCCTGATCGTGAGTGCTGCCGAGTCGGGGTCCGATGGTGGGCAGACAAACAGCTCGCGACGGCCGGTTCGATGATGGACGACACCGATTCGATGACCTTCTTCAGATTGGAACTCGAGCCGCAGGCCGAGACCGGGCAATGCGGTTTCTTCAATCTCTGGCACGATAAAGTTCTCCCGTTCTCGGGTGTGGCAGGGTTCTGACTCTAGACGCCGAACCTGGCCAACGATGAGGGGGCCCCGGCAAGACCACGGATCAGAGCCGACGCCACCACGCCTCCCTCCCTGCAGCCTGACCGCGCTCGCACCGAGCGCATTCAGCGGTTGCTTATCACCTGGAAAGGAACAGGCAATGCACGGGTTCAAAGAGGCAGTCTCCCTCATGCTGGTGACGCCGACATGGCTGCTGAGGGAAAGCTGAACCCCCATGTTGGCTT
Organism: uncultured bacterium; assembly: GCA_965368515.1. GTDB lineage: Bacteria > Actinomycetota > Acidimicrobiia > Spongiisociales > UBA5794 > JAAETI01. The sequence goes on along the minus strand of CBDUNF010000094.1, from coordinate 11,931 downwards.
CGCAGCCAGCTGGACGAAGGCTGCGACGGTCCTCGCGGCTATCGCGGAGCGACGCGTCAACGGAAAGGCAGTGCTCCTGGTCGACTACGGACCGCAGTGTACGTGCCGGTGGCCGACCCAACCCGACATGGTTCGAGAGTTGCGGACACCTAGGCAGGCTTGGTGTCCCGGTAGTGAAGAGTGACCAGGGGAGCAGGACAAAGTCAGGAAGCGAGATTGCAGGGGCCGCGATAGCCGAGTACTCCAATGGAGACAACGACGTGTTACCAATCGCGCCAGAACGGCTCACCAGCCGTTGGTGAATCGAGGGCCGATTCAGCCTCTAGGACTGGTGAATCGTTGCGACCGGGGTCGAGGCGCCACGCAGTTCCGCGGCGCTGACGAGCACAGATGCCCGGAACTCGATGATTCGATCGGCGACTTCCTCTGGGGAGTCGGCGACGACAATGCGTCTCCCGTCTACCAGCGTCACCACCGTGTCCGGTGTTGCTTCGATGGACTCGACGAGGTCGGCGTTGAGAAACATCGGCTCACCTCTAAGTCGATGTACGGCGATCATCCGTCGTCTCCTTGCCAGGCTGGCATGCAGCCCTTTCTTGCTTACTTGTCATGTCGGCCGGTTCACCTTCCGGTTAACGGACGGTGGGCCCGTGTAGGGGGCTCCTTCACGGCGGAGCCCCCCGAGTCCTTGCCGGAGGCCGCGCTAGGCGGCCCCCGGGCTGGTGATTGCTATCGCTTCAGGTTGACCAGATCGGCCAGAACCTCATCCGAGGCTGTGATTACCCGGCTGTTGGCCTGGAAACCGCGCTGGGCGATGATCAGGTTCGTGAACTCCTGCGCCAGATCGACGTTGCTCATCTCGAGTGCACCCGAGGCCAGCATGCCCCGGTTGCCGTTGCCCGGCTCCCCGATCAGCGGCTGACCCGAGTTGACCGAGGCCTCGAAGCGAGTTTCCCCGGCACGGATCAAACCAGACGGGTTATTGAACGTTGCAGTGGCGATCATGGCCAGGACCTTGGTCTCACCGTTGGAGAACTGGCCGCTGATGGTGCCGTTGGCGGCGATCGAGAAGTCGGTCAGGAACCCGATGGCGTTGCCATCCTGATCGACGCTCTCCGCACTGGAGCCACCACCAAACTGGACCACCGGCGTACTGCCGGCCATCTCCAGATCGATGCTGATCGCGTTTGCTCCCGGGGGTGTGTAGCCCGAAACCGTAATTGTTCCCGCACTCGTCATCTCACCAGACGAGTCGAAGGTCACGGCCGTCGAGCTCAACGTGAGGCTCGAACCGTTCATGGTTGCCGATGCCGTCCATGTGTTGGCCGCGGTCTTTTCGAACTCGACCAAGAGTTCTTGTGGATCGCCGAGGGAGTCATAGACCACGATTGAGGTCGTGTGTACATCGTTGATGGCGGTATCGGCTGACAGGTTGCCACCGACCATCACCTCTGATGTCTCCACCGGGTCGATGACCTGGGAGAGAGGAAGGTTGATAGAAGTGACCGCCGTCTGCGTCTGGATCGCTCCGGTCGGGTCGGCTAGCCAGCCCTGGACAAGTTGGCCACCCGGGGCAACCAGGTTTCCCGACTCATCCCAACGGAAGCTACCGGCTCGGGTGTACACCCGGCCGCCGGAGCTATCAAGAATGAAGAAGCCGTCACCCTGGACCGCGATGTCGGTTGGGCGGCCGGTGATCTGGGTCGCGCCCTGGGTAAAGACACCGTCAATCGAAGCCACCTGAACACCAAGACCGATCTGCAGAGGGTTGGTACCACCGGACTCGAGACCGGCGCCTGCCGGACCCTGCAGAGTCTGCGCCATGGCTTCACCAAAGGTGATCTGGGCGCTCTTGAATCCTGCGGTATTGACATTGGCGATGTTGTTGCCCACCACATCCATCATGGTCTGGTGGGAACGGAGACCGGAGACACCGGCAAACATCGATCGCATCATGTTGCATCACCCCTTGTGTGATGTCACTCCGTCCATAGAAGACTGAGCCACCACATCCGTGGGCGGCGTCTGTTTGCAAGCGGCAGTAGCCGGTCACCACTGTGTCGTGCACGATGCACAACATTCGCTCGATGCACCCCGTCGGCGATCAGCGCCGCCGGTTAAGGGATTCGCTGCACGGGATGACGCAATCGGCTTGGAGTTCGATCCAATTGACGCAGCTAAAAGGACCCTCGGCGCAACCGGGAGCGGACGGAGGCTCTAGGAGGAACTGGCGTGACGGATTACCGGCGTCCCCGGTACGGCAAGGGAGCGGGCGTCGATCAGACGGTTCATAACCGTCGGCGGATCCACCCGGGCCGCGGTACTGCAGATGACCACCGTGAAGGCAGGCACCAGGAAGATCTCTTCATCGTCGTCGAAGATCATCGGGGTTGAATCGAGCACCTTCTCAATCCGATTGACGACAGGGGCCACGCCGTCATCGGACATCATCGGCATCACACAGACGAGGCCGTCCTCGTCGATCCGGCCCACGGTGTCCAACTGGCGAACCGCAGCGCCAACCAGCGAGCCGGCATGGCGCATGGCGTCCTCGAGAGCGTGTCGGCCGCGCTTCTCTGCAATCCGACTGAAAGCCGGAAACGAAACATGCATAAGCCCGAACGCCTCACCCGAACGGGAGTAGCGCGCCGCTGCTTTTTGGAGATGTCCCGCGATGCCATTGCTATTGGGCAGCCCGGTGACAATGTCGGTCGAAGTCAGCATGTCGAGCTGGAGACGCAGAACACCGTTGTCGCCCTCGGCCTCGGCCAACCGCTGCTCGAGCTGAGCGATCCGTGCCTCAGCGCTCTCCCCCTTGGTCGCATCCGTTGTATTCATAAGCTCTCCGCATATGGGCTATTGGGCTCTCGGTCGAACTGAGCCGATAGACCTACTTTTCGGCATCCTTCTGACCCTCCTTGAGTAGATCACATCGAGTGCAGCAAGACCAGCAAAAGAGGCGCCGACTCTCGATCTCCCCATCCCGAAGAATGTCCCGATTGACCTTATGCCCGCTTCACATCAGCCGACTGGACACTCGATGTTTACTTCATCCGATTCTGCCCACATGGCACAGCTCGCCGATACCCTCTGGTACGAGCGACGGCTGCTCGAGTACCTGCTGTTCAAGCTGGTGTCGGCGAATCTCGTTCTCATCGCAGACGATCGTCGGTTCGTTGGCCCGGCTATCGCCGAGGTCGATGCGGTCATGGCAGAAATCCGCCGTGCCGAAGAACAGCGCGGCGTCGTGGTAGCCGAGGTCGCCAGGGAATCGAATGTTCCCACGTCAGACGTCGGTCTCGACTTCCTTGTAGCAAACGCTCCGGAAACACTGCGGCCCACGTTCGAGGACCACCGGACCGTGTTCATGAGCCTGGTCAACGAGATCGAGATGCTGACCCGGGAGAATCGACGGCTGGCAACCGTGGCCCTCGACGGAATCCAGGGGACGCTCGGCTTTGCGGGTGGCGACATCTACGACGCTACCGGCAGTGCGACAAGAACCCCGGATCTGCCGATCCGCGTGAATCGGGTGCTCTGATGAGTGACTTCGTATCCCTCTACACAGCTTTCAGCGGCCTAACCGCGGCCCAGGCAGGCATCAACACTGCGTCACACAACGTCGCCAACGCCTCCACCCCCGGCTACACCCGGCAACAGGTCGACCTTGTCAGTCGTGTGCCCTATCACCAACGATTTGGCACCGTGGGGCGGGGAGTCCATGTCGCCGGCATCACCAGGGCCCGGGTTGCCGGGCTCGATGCCCAGGTCCGCTCGTCGGCCAACGCCCAGGGTCGGCTTGACGTCCTCGCTAACCTCCTCGCCGGAACCGAGGCAGTGATGGGTGAGCCGAATGCCGGCATCACCGCCAGCATGGGCAGACTCTGGGACTCCTTCGACGAGCTCATGCTCGACCCCCCGAACGCATCCACTCGGCAGCACGTCATCTCGTCTCTCAGTGACCTTGCCACCACCGTCGTCGGTGTAGCCGAGAAGTGGGAGATCGAAGCGCAGAGCGCTTCCAACTCGCTCTCGATCTACGTTGACCGGACCAATGCAATGTTGCGCGACGTTGCCGACCTCAATCGCCAGATACTCGATGCCAGCGGCCTCCCGGGCGAGCCAAGCGATCTACTCGATCAGCGTGACGTCCTCATGGACGAACTGGCCAACATCGCCGGCGTGACCGTGTCCGTAATGGACAATGGCGCCGCTCGAGTCAGCCTCGACGGCCTCTCCCTCGTTTCCGACACGATGGTCAGCCCGCTCACCTACGACCCGGCGACATATGGCGTCACTCATTCTTCGGGAGCGGACGTCACCGTCGGTGGCGAGTTGTCCGGATTCCAAAGCTACCTCAGAACCGAGCTCCCCGGATTCCAGAGCGCTCTGAACACCTTTGCCCGTGAACTCGCCGATACCCTCAACGGCCAACACGCAACAGGCTTCGCTCCGGATGGTTCCAATGGCGGAGACCTGCTCTCGTACACCGTCGGCAAAGAAGCACTCTCGCTGGCTGTCGCCGTGAGCCACCACTCGGAAATCGCAGCCGCGGGCTCCGGCCCACCGGTAGCTGACTACGACGGTGTCAACGCTGAAGCCCTCTCCAACCTCCGCAACGTACTGGCCTCCGACGGCGGAACGCTCACTCTCGACGATGCATTGCGCAACGTGATTTCGTTCGTCGGCGAACTGACCGCGGCCGCCACCTCGGGTGCCCGAAGTCAGGCTGCGCTGACCAGCGCAGCCGAGAACGCCCGGATGCAAACCCATGGCGTGTCGATCGACGAAGAGATGGTGAACCTCATTACCTACCAGAGAGCTTATGAGGCTGCCGCCAGGGTCATGACCGCCGTCGATCAGAATCTCGACACGCTCATCAATCGCACCGGCGTGGTCGGGAGATAGCGATGAGAGTCACCCACCTCGGCGCCCACCACGCAGCACTCAACAGGCTGACAACCCGGTTGTCGGAGTATTCCACTACTCAAGAACGGCTCTCGACAGGCAAACAGCTGACCCGCTCCTCCGACGACCCTATCGGTATGAACCGGGCGCTGGAACTCCGGGCCACGATGAGCGCCCGCGAGCAGGAAAGTCGCAACGCAACCGACGGCGAGATGTGGCTGAACCTGGCCGACACCAAGCTCCAAGACGTCGTAGGTCAGATCCAACGTGCACGCGAACTAGCGGTACGGGGTGCGACCTACGTCGGAACCCAAGAGCGTGAGGCAATTGCGCTCGAGGTCGGGCACCTCCGTGACGACATCGTCGCCCTTGCCAACTCGCAACACCAGGGCCGCGGACTGTTCTCCGGATTCAGCTCCGGCGATGCCGTACAGAAGACTGCGGGGAGCTGGACCTACACCGGAGATGCCGGTCAGATCAACCGCCGCGTCGGCGAGAACGAGGTTGTTACGGTCAATGTGACCGGCGACGTTGCCTTCGGATTCGCCGGCGGCACCGACATCTTCACCGTTCTCGACAACCTCGAAGCGGCGCTATACGCCGACGACAGCCCCTCTGTCGAGACAGCGATCGCCGACCTCGACACCAGCCTGCAGACGGTGCTGGGCGGGCTTGGCATCATCGGGGCCCGCACCAACCAGATCGAAGCGGCTGCGGCCAGGACCGCCAACGACATCCAAACCATCACCGCTCAGCTTTCCTCACTCGAGGATGTTGATATCGCAGAAGCCGTGATGGAGCTCGAACTCCAGCAAACCGCCTACGAGGCTGCGCTGGCGGCTTTCTCCCGCTCATCACAGACTTCACTGCTCGACTTCCTGCGCTAGACGGAGCCCATCACTCGGTGTTACAACGAGCGCCCGCCGTGCTGCGGTAGGCTGTCTCCGATGACCGACGAACCAAGTACCGATCAATCTGAGCACAAGGCGTTGTTCGAGAAGGCATTGCACTTCCCGGATGGCTTGCCGGGACTGCCCGATCTAGAGCACTTTGTCATTGTGGAACTCCGCGAAGACGGGGCGTTTCAGCAATTGCAGAGTCTCGACACGGTCGACGTTTCAATGATCGTATGCGTCCCGTGGCTGTTCTTCCCCGACTACGCACCGGTGCTCTCTGACATCGAGCAGGCCGAACTCGGGCTAGAGACTGCCGATGATGCTGTGCTGTTCGTTCCGGTCTCGTTCGATCCGGACTCGCGACAGATGTTCCTCAACTTGTTGGGCCCATTCGTCGTCAACTCCAAGACGCGCAAGGGACGACAGTTGGTGTTAACGGGGACCAGCTACACGACCCGTACTCCGATCCAACTGCCGGAGGCCTGATGCTTGTACTGACCCGAAGGCCCGGAGAATCGATCGTCATAGGCGAGAACATCGTTATCACCGTGATCGAGATCAAGGGTGGCCAAGTTCGCATAGGCATCGATGCTCCCCGTGAGGTCGATGTGTACCGTGAGGAAATCTACGAGCAGGTCCGTCAGGAGAACCTCGCCGCGATCGCCAACGTCGACGTTATCCGGGAAGCAGTACAGGACACCCCGTCAGAGGGCGGTTAGCGTCCGCCTCGCTAGGCGCTGTAGTCGAACCGTGATCGCGATGACGTCTGCAGCGGTGAGGTCATGAAGCCGGCTGCGTCGTAGCCAGACTGGCCGAAGACTCCAGGCTCCACACGATCCAGCGCCCGACCAATCCGGTCAAGCCGCTCAACAACGGCACGAGAGCCCAGCTCTCGCAGCTCGCTGATCTCACCCATCGCCTCGTTCATTCGGCGCATCAGCCCCTCGAGGGGCTCGATGGCCAGGTCCGGGGCATAGTCGATGAGCTGCGTGAGGGTGAGCGTGTCGTTGGCCAGACCCAGCGCGGCGGTCACATCACCAACGAGCATCGAGCGAGCCACCTCTAGGGCACCAAGCTCGTCGCGAACTGTGTCGATCTCATCAAAGATGTGGGCGAGGAACCGTGACTCGTCTGCCCGCGCCAGCATTTCGGCCTGGGTCAGCTTGAAGATCATGCGCTCGAGGATGATCAGTTCGCGGTTGAGCACGCCCACCAGGGCGATGTACCGCTCATTGACGAGAAGGTTGGTTGAAGTTGTCATCACATAGCGCTCCGCACGCGTCATCTTCAGCTGCGGTCAGGTTCCCTGTCGGCGGGTGGACCGGCAAGTTAAGAGGGTTCCTCCACTCGAATAAGCGATCCCGACGCTAAGACTCTGCCGGTTCCGGTCGACAGGATGAGAGTCCACCCGCATGGAAGCGGGATGCGAGGTACAAGGAGGTACTTCCCGATAGGACCCGTTGTTCTTCAGACAGTCGCCGCCCGTCACCGTCGACGGACTCCGGAATCCGTGTGATTCCGCCCACCCAGACCGTCGTTCAATGCGGTACGGAATCGGCACACCTTCATCGTTGTCTTCTCCTGATGACCTGGGTCCCAGGGGAGACAGTTCGGGGAGGGGCCTGCGGATCAGCGGAACAGGAGCCGGGGTGATTGGTGTCCCCACCTACCGCCGTTGGCGGGACCCATGAACCCCGGCACCTCGCTTGTCAGCAGACGTCGGAGCGACGAGTCAGTCGGTAGCCCGACGAAGTGGTTCCTCGGCAATCGATTGCCGCTCCATCGATCCGGCTAGGGCCGACAGCCCCATCCGCCCAATCATGCGAACTACGATCACGGCACCGAGGGTCATACCGGCCCGAGTCGCACCGTCTACGAGGTCGAGACTGCCGGTCACCACGCCGTATGCAATGACCCCGACGGCAAACAGGCCGAGGAGGGCTGCCAGGCGATTGACAGGGTTGCCGTTCATTTGCGACCGACGATCCGCCGCACCGCTAGGGCGACATCAGTTGGTTGCGCTCGAACCATCGACGAGACAAAGCCGTCGACAGTCCCAAACCCGAGCGTGGCACCAAGCGTGAAGGCTAGATACAGGGCGTCAGCGACTGCGGTCTCCCCCACCCACGACACCGCTACGGGTTCATCGATCAGTAGGTCTTGCCACGGTTCGTCACCGACGACAAGGTGGATACCCCGGCCACCACGGACGAACTCCAGCCAGTTTCTGTCCTCTGGGGTGTCCTCGACCATCGCACAGAACGATCCATCGTATGGAGCCATGTCACCGGAACGGATCAGCGGCAGACCGAGAGGTTCCGCAAGACGCTCGGCGTGGGGACCTACGACTATCACGTCTTCGGCGGGAAGCGGGCCGCAATGAGGTGCGACCGCCGCAGAAATCGCATCGATCCAGCCCAGATCGTCGTTGTTGTCGATGCCCCCGACCGCATTGAGAACGGGGGCCGGCAGACCGAGCCGGAGAAGAGCAGTGGTGCTCCACGAGACGGCACCCATGCCGTCGGGAGCATCCATAGGTTGTGCCGTCCGCCACCAGCTCGGATTCTCCACGGCGGCAGTCTCTGCCGCGTCGGCACTGATTAGTTCGGTTGTCGCGATCGCATCGGCAACGACTTTGCCAACTGCGGCCGTAACCGCCTCCGGCGCCGGTCCATGATCGACAGCCTCGACCGGTTCGAGAGTGGCTGCCTCATCAAGACCCGAATCGGGATCGTGGATTGGAACCACCGGACCGGCCACGGGCTCGGGATCTGAGGCCTCGGGGCGGCCGTCGGGCTCGGCGACAACGTCGTCCTCAGCGATGGCGGGGACGACGGGCTCGTCGAGAGCATCGCCTTCGACCACTGTCGAGGTGTCGCCGCTGACAGCGTCCGCGGGGATCTCCTCAGAAGCGACCGTTTCTACAATCACCTCTTCCTCCCGCACCGATTCAGCCGATTCGGGGACCGATCGCAGCGCCGGACCAACCGCGACCGGCTCGGGGAGAGCATCGGTCTCGGCGAACTGCGGAACAAACTGATCGCTGTCGTCGCTCACGACTTCATCAGAAGCAACGCCAGCGCCAACAACTTCTTGCCCTTCATCCCAGCCGACTGCAGCAAGAAACTCAGCTGCGTTGGTCGGTGCGGATTCGGCACTCATTTCCCGTTGCAGCACTGTCCGGAAGTCGGAGTCCTCCGCGTCGGCGTCCTGTGCCATCCGCTCGAGAACATCGGCTATCCCATTGTTCTCGGGACGGGGACGCAGTTTCGGAGCGGCATCCTGGCGGCGGCGTGCGGTGAGCTGGACCATCTCTTTGGCAAAGAAGCCACCGACACCGCCACGGTGCACCTTCTGGGCCCGCATGATCTCGGCGTCCTCGCCGAACTCGGCGGAGATCTCCGCTAGTGCGTCCTCAACGGTCTCGGCTTCGACGGTCACCTGGTCTCGTGGGGTTGTATCAAGCATTTGCAAGGGCGGCTCCTATGACTCCTATTGGTTCGAGATCGACATCGGGGGGCAATTCTGGGTAGGCGAGGACGGGTACATCGAGCCCCATCCCGCGGAGGGTCTTCGTGAGAGGACCCCGCAGCGCCTGACCGACCACTAGAGCGATCGGTCGCTGCGCTCGGGCGGCTTCTCCGGCAAGGTGATCAACATCAATGCGAACGACGTCGAGCTTCGTTGGATCCATGACGATGTACATCGAACCGTCGACCTCACGCAGGGATTCGTGCATCCCGGCTTCGAGCGTCGGGGCAAGTGTCATAACCATGAGACGACCGTCGGGGGCAATCTTGGCGACGATGGAGCGACCGACGGCAACCCTGGCCGCGGTGGCTAGCTGCTCGGCGGAACGAGTCTCTGCGGCACGGTTCGAGATAACCTCGACGATGGGTCCGAGATCTCGAATCGAGACACGGTCCTCGAGAAGCTTGCGCAGGACACTGTGCAGCAGCCCGAGCGGAAGTACCTCCGTCGAAACCTCATTGGCAAGAATCGGCTCGTCGTAGCGCAGCCCGTCGACCAGCGCTTGCACGTCCTGCCTGCTGAGCAGGGAGGCGGCATTGGCACGGACGACCTCGGCGATGTGGGTCACGATGACCGAGGGTCGATCCACAGCAGTCGCCCCGGTCGCCGCAGCTGAGGCGCGTGCCGAGTCAGGAACCCAGAACGCCTTGAGCCCGAAGACAGGCTCTACTGTTTCGGTGCCACCCATCGCACGGAGTTCCTCACCGTCACCGAGGGGCAAGGCCAGGATCTGATCTTGCGGGGCGGTGCCCCTGCCAACTTCGGTGCCCCGCAGCACGATGCTGTAGGTCGCCGGCGGCAGTGAGACGTCGTCCCTGGTGCGCACGAACGGCATCACTACGCCGAGCTCGAGGGCGATCTGTCGTCGAAGCGACTTCACCCGATCCAGCAGGTCGCCGTTCTTAGATGGGTCGATGAGATCAAGGATGTCGTAGGACAGGCGGAGCTCCAGCGGTTCTACCCGCATCTCCCCCATGAGCGCTTCGGGATCATCCGGATCGAGCGTGACTTCTGGGGTCTCCTCATCTGCGGTCGGCTCCATTTCGTCGAGGGCGGCACGTCGACTGCCGGCGATGAACAGGACTACGGCGATGAAGAGGAAAGGCAACTTGGGGAGACCGGGCAGCATCCCGAGTCCACCAATCGAGATTCCCCCGAAACGCAGCACCCGGGCGTTGCCGAGCAACTGGGCACCGATCTCAGAGCCGATGTCCTTCTCGCTGCCCACTCGGGTAACCAACAGACCGGTCGATATCGAGATGAGCAGTGCAGGGATCTGGCTGACCAAACCGTCGCCAACCGAGAGCAAGGAGAACGTGCTGACGGCTTCCGAGAAGTCCATTCCCAGCGAGCCCATGCCGACGGCAAACCCGCCGAACAGGTTGATAACAACGATGATGATGCTGGCGATGGCGTCGCCCTTGACGAACTTGGCCGCACCGTCCATGGCCCCGTAAAACTCGGCCTCGGTTGAGATGCGCTTGCGCTGCTCCTTGGCCTGTGCCTCGTCGATGAGCCCGGCACCCAAGTCCGCATCGATTGCCATCTGCTTGCCGGGCATCGCGTCGAGTGTGAACCGGGCGGCGACCTCAGCAACCCTCGTAGCACCGTTGGTGATGACGACGAACTGGATGACGATCAGGATCAAGAACACGACGAGCCCGACGATTACTGAACTGCCGATAACGAAGTTGCCGAACGTATCGATGACCTTGCCGGCGTTGCCGTCGAGCAAGATGAGCCGGGTAGAGGAGACGTTGAGCGCAAGCCGTGCCAGCGTCGTTACGAGAAGCAAAGAAGGGAACACCGAGAAGTCGAGGCTGTCGGAGAGGAGAATGACACCGAGCATCACGAGCACCGCAATGGTGATGTTGGCGGCAAGCATCGTGTCCAGAACCGCAGCCGAAACTGGAATGATCATCATCATGATCACACCGATGAGGATCAGCGGGACGACTGCAGATGAGCGCCTCATGCCGCTGCCCTCCGCCGCGGTCGACGCCTATAGGCCACGGCGAGCACCGCTGCCACCGCCTCGAAGAGGTTCGCCGGGACGAACCCGCCGACTTTGACTTTTCGATAGAGGGCTCGGGCGAGCGGCTTGTTCTCGATGAGAGGAACACCGTTGCGTCGCGCCTCGGCACGAATCTTGGCGGCGATCTTGTTGGAGCCCTTGGCGATGATGCGGGGGGCCAACTCGTCAGGCTCATACATCAATGCGATCGCAAGCCGGGTCGGGTTGGTAATCACGACGTCTGCATTGCCCACATCGAAGATCATGCGGTTGCGGCTCATCTCACGTGCCCGCTGTCTCCGTTGCGACCGAACCATCGGATCACCCTCTGAGCTCTTGAACTCTTCCCGCATCTCCTGCTTGGTCATCTTCATTTCCTTGTTGTGCCGGACACGCGTAACCGCATAGTCCGAGGCCGCGATCACGGTGGCGAGGCCGGCAGCGCGGATCACGATCTGCCACACCTGATCTCCGGTAAACGCGATTGCATCAACGACACCAAGCGGTTCCCCGAGGCGATCCATCCATGCCATCAGCGGGCCCCAGATGAATGCGACGAGGAGACCGATTTTCCCGACCGCT
>CBDUNF010000093.1:0-13002 GCA_965368515.1 uncultured bacterium | reverse complement strand
GTTTCGAGCAACTTCCAGGACATCGCCGACACCCTCTAGGGATCGGCCAACCAAACCAATCAGGGAGAGGCCCCTCGGGGCCTCTTTCTCGTTATGGCGGGCAGGATCGGGTCTTTGCACCCAATACCGAACGCGGCCGTGGATACTCTTCGTAACCGATCCGACCACTACTCGTCATCAAATAGGTCTAGCGGCCTATAAACAAGCGACCCCTATCGCCGATATATTCCAGAAGGATCACCCTGCCAAGGAGGAATAGATCATGCTCCAGATGTGGACTGCACTCGCAAACCGTTTCAACGATGAAGAAGGCGCCTCGCTCGTCGAGTACGCCCTGTTGGTTGCCCTTATCGCCATCGTGGCGCTGCTGGCCATCACCGCCGTCGGCGACTCTGTTTCGAGCAACTTCCAGGACATCGCCGACACCATCTAGGGATCGGCCAACCAAACCAATCAGGGAGAGGCCCCACGGGGCCTCTTTCTCGTTGCGGCTGCAAACGCCCCGCGAAGTCACCAGCGACCGGCCCCGCACTCAACGAATGAGATGCCTCCAGCTCGAACACTATGGGTAGCCAAATGGGTCCAGCGTCCTATAAACAACCGGGCGGTGTCGCCGATATATTTCAAAAGGATCACCCTGCCAAGGAGGTAAAGAAATGCTCCAGATGTGGACTGCACTCGCAACCCGCTTCGAGGACGAAGAAGGCGCCTCGCTCGTCGAGTACGCCCTGTTGGTTGCCCTTATCGCCATCGTGGCGCTGCTGGCCATCACCGCCCTCGGCGAGTCTGTTTCGAGCAACTTCAACGACATCGCCGACACCATCTAGGCGTAGTAGCGAACACCAAGAAACTTGAAAGGGGCCCTCTCGGGGCCCCTTTTCTTGTGAGCTCGGATCGCCTAGGTGAGGCGCCGATAGCTCCGGCCAGATCGCTACTCCGACATGACTACGAAGAACTCGTCTTCGTAGTCGACGTGCCATCCTATAAGCCGTAGATATTCGACTATCGGCCAGTCCGCAGTAACGATGGCTTGATCGATACCGAGCGAGGCGAAATCTTCTCTCACGCCGATTCCAGATTTCAAGTCATGAAACCGCAGAAGCCCCTCTGAGCCGAATAGCTCAGCGCGATCGTCAATAAAGACCTGACGATCCGGCCACTCCGCATAGATGAGGTATCCGCCAACGGCGGTCCCGTTGTAGAGCCGTCCCGGCTCGAGAGCTGCTGTTGCCGCCGGCGATGGGAACCGGTCCTCGTCTAGAGGCGCCTCACGAACGAGCCCGATCCCCGCCGCCAACACCAGCACCAAAGCAAACGCCCAGTTCACAAGAACCGGCTCAGAGGCGCGTGCTCTCGTCGGCTTGGTGCTCGGTGGCAGAACCCGGACGGCGATCGGCAGCAGGACCATGAACGCGGGCCACACATTCCTGCCGGCCATGACACCGAACGTCACGAACGGAATCATGATCCACAGATCGGTCGGATTCAATCGACCCATCGTGCCTGCAGCCAGCAATGCCAGTATGACCAGAAGGAGTGGGATCACGAATGGGCTCGAGAAGTCGGGCGGTTGCCACTCGGAGATGAGATCCAGCGCCCCGCTGTTGCGCAGGAACTGGGCGAGGATCAGCCATACGCCGAATCCATGGGCGGTAAACGCCGTTGCCAGCCCGGAGACAGCCACTGCCACCACCTGCCGGCGCGACTTCCGTCTGAGTGCGTCGAGAAACAGATATCCCAATCCAACAACGAACATGCCGTGAACCGAGGCCCAAAGCCAGAAAAGCAGCGGGAGGACCCAAAGTGGCCTCCGGGTGGTGTGAGCGATCGCAATCACACACGCAAGAAGCAGGAAGCCAAGCAGGGCGGGGCGGGCAATCGCAAAAGGCGACGCTTGCCACATCATGATGACGAGCGCACCAAGCGTGACCCCGTTCCGCTTCCCCGAGACTCGGTAGACCACCATCCCGAGCAAGGCGATCGTCAGGCTCACAGTGACAAACTTCATGAGCGGTACCCAGCCGATACCGGCAAAGGTCCGCTCGAGCCATCCGTACCCGAGTTCAGCAAGCCACGACTGCGTTCGCCATGCCGCACCGTTCTCGGTAAAGGAGAACGGATCGGTAGTCAGTACTTGGCCAAGATCGAGTTGTGCGGTCCCTGCTCTGACATGCCACAGAAACGAGTTGTCGCTGATAGGCATCGCCGCACGCCACCCAATAGCGACAAACGGGACGACGAACCGCAGATGGGCAACCCGCAGCCTGGACACGGGCTACAGAATCGAGTCGGAGATTTGGATCGCAGCGGGTCCGAGAAGAACAACGAAGATGCCTGGGAAAATGCACAGCACCAACGGAAAGGTCATCTTCACTGGTGCAGCGAATGCTCGCTCCTGTGCGCGCAGCCGCCGGCGAATCCTCATCTCATCAGCCTGCACCCTGAGCATGCGGGAGATCGAGACACCAAACGCGTCGGCCTGGGTCAATGCCATGATGAACGTGTTCAGGTCATCAACATCAGTGCGTTCCGCCAGTGACTTCAGTGCGGCGTTTCGGCTGACGCCAACCCGGGTCTCCTGCAGCATCCGTGAGAACTCGTCGCTGAGCTCCCCAGGGACGTTCTGCACGACTCGGCCCAGTGCCCCTTCGAATCCCAAACCGGCCTCGACGCTGATTACGAGGAGGTCGATGACGTCGGGAAGATCCCGCTCCATCGCACCCTTGCGTTCGTCTACACGCCGACTCAGAATCGCATCCGGACCCAACACACCGAGAGCCGCCGCACCGGCCATCGCGGCCAGTCGAGAAGAACCCTCGAGCTGATTGCTCACAAGTACGACTAGCAAAACACCAAAGATGAGAGCCAGCACGCGGATCGCAGCCCACGAGCTACCGTCGAGACGTGGGGCCCAACCCGCGATCATCAAGCGTTTCTCGACGCGAGCACCCCACCCTTGCGGGGTGTACCGCATGAAGAACCGGCCGACACCTTGGAACAGCGGTGCGACGGCGCGCTCCGAGAAGCCCTTGTCGAGAACGTCAGTGCGCGTCTCGCGGAGACCAGCGAGGCGTCGCGAAGCGCTAGCACGGGCTTTGATGACGCCGCCGCCAATGAACACGGCCGCGGCTCCAATAGTGACTCCGACGGCGATTGCAGCAAACAGTGCTTGATCCATCAGACATCCACCTTCACGATCTTGGACAACCAGAAGATCCCCAAACCGAGCATGAACCCGGCTCCAGCCAGGGCGATCAGACCCGTGGTTGAGTCGAGCATCGGTTGTAGGTAGTCCCTTCGGGTCATGAATAGGAATGCGAACAGGCCCATCGGCAGCGCACCCAAGACATATGCTGACACCCGACCTTCAGCGGTCAGGGCTTTCATCTCCCGGCGGAGGCGGTTCCGCTGCAACATGGTGTCGGCAGCAGTCTGCAGAACCTCAGCAAGGTTGCCACCAACCTCGCGCTGGATGCTGATCGCCAGCACTGCCCAGTCGAAGTCGAGCGATTCCATCCGGTCCGCGACCTGCTTGAGAGCAGCGACCGGAGACCGGCCGAGCCGGGTCTCGTTCATCGCACGTCCAAACTCGCGAGCTGTGGGCTCCGGAGCCTCTGCGGCAACGGCCTCCACTGCCTGCAACAGCGAGTAGCCGGATCGGAGAGATGTAGAAAGTAGGTTGAGGGTGTCTGGCAACTGATTCTCGAACTTGGCCTTGTGGCGGGAGGCGATTCCCTGGATCATCACCACCGAGATGGCCAATACGACGGCAGCTGTAATGCCACCCCAGACCGGACTTTGCTGAAACACCATCACGAGCAGACCGGCGACGGCCGCAAGACCGATAATGCCGGCAATGGCTTCACCCGGTCGCAGCGGCATGTTGGCCTGGTCCAATGCGGTCTCGATCTGATTGATGAACCCTCGGTCTCGGGCGATATCCTCGGCGCCACTGACAAAGCGACGAAGCAGAGGAATCCGCGCCAGGCGACCCCGGTCAGAATCGTCACCCGAGAGGGCACCAAGCCGTCCCCGAAGATCGCGTTCAACAGCTGAGTTGGTCCCAAACAGGATGATGATCAGCAAGAACAGAGCGACACCGGCCCCGATCGCTCCGCCCAGAACCAGCAGCGATTGGGTTCCACTCGAACCGGACGTCTGCGCAAAGGCAGGGGCGGCCGTCAACGTCATGATCGCCATGACCGTCAACGCAAGGATTGACAGGCGTCGCATCGCTATCGCCCGACCATAGGTTCGGGGGCAAACAATTCGGCCGGCAGGTTGATGCCGTAGTCCGTGAGACGATCGCTGAACGATGGGCGAATGCCCGTCGCCTTGAGCCGTCCCTTGAACATGCCGTCTTCGTCCATGCCCATTCCGTAATCGAACATGAAGAGGTCCTGGGTGGTGATCACGTCACCTTCCATGCCGACCACCTCGGTCACCTGAGTAACCCGCCGCGAGCCGTCACGAAGGCGGTTGAGGTGGACAACAAGGTCGACGGCCGACGACACCTGTTCACGGATGGCTCGGACCGGCAACTCCATGCCTGCCATCAACACCATGGTCTCAATACGAGCCAGGGTGTCACGCGGGGTGTTGGAGTGAACAGTGGTTAGCGAGCCGTCGTGACCGGTGTTCATGGCCTGGAGCATGTCCAGCGCCTCACCGCCGCGAACCTCACCGACGACAATACGATCGGGACGCATACGCAGGGTGTTACGAACGAGGTCACGAATCGTGACCCGACCCTTGCCCTCGATGTTGGGAGGGCGACCCTCGAGTGAGAGAACATGCATCTGGTTCAACCGGAGCTCGGCCGCGTCCTCAACAGTGATGATGCGGTCAGTATCGGGGATGAAGCTGGAAAGCACGTTCAACAGGGTCGTCTTACCAGAACCGGTACCGCCGCTGACGATGACATTCAGCCGGCCATAGACGCATCGGCGGAGGAACCCGGCCACCTGCTCGCTGAACGCTCCCATCTGAACCAGCTGGTCAGAGGTGAACGGATCAGCGGAAAACTTACGAATGGTCAGAAACGGGCCACCGATTGCCAACGGGTGAATCACCGCATTGACACGAGAACCGTCGGGGAGGCGGGCATCGACCATCGGTGTCGACTCGTCAATACGACGACCAACCTGGCCAACGATCTTCTCGATGATTCGCTCGAGGTGCGTCGCATCGACAAACCGCGTATCGGAAATGCTGAGCCGACCTGCCTTTTCAACCCATACCTGATGTGGTCCGTTGACCATGACTTCAGTGATCTCCGGGTCCGACAGATACGGATCGATCGGCCCATATCCAAGAACGTCGTCGGCGATCTCTTGAAGAAGCGCAACGCGGTCGGCACGAGCAAGAGGAACAGATTCCTCCTGGTCGAGCGCCCACTCGAGCATCTCCATGACGCGCAGCTTGAGCTCAGCGTCGCTCATTTGGCGGTCGTACAGCATCGGGCCGAGACCCTCAACGACCTTGTAGTGGAGCTTGCGCCGAAGCTCCTGCACGATTTCTTCGCGGTGACCTTCTACGGTCACCTCGGCGGCCTTCGCTGCCTTAACGCGATCGGCGAGACTCATATGTTGTCCCCTCCTGGTCGGTTCCTACTCATCTGAACCATCGGCGCTTAGCACCGTCACCTTCACCCTCTTCCAGATCGCTCTCATCGAGAGCCAACTGGGCGACCCCACGCAGGTCCCTGGCAACGCGGCTGCGGGGGTAGAGGGTGACAACCGGTTCGCCCTCATTGACGGCTCGTGGCACGAGCTTGTCGGAGGAGACGGCTGCCTGCACCTCGAGACCTAGCGAACGTTCCAGCTCGCCGATATCGAGACGAGCCTTGGAATTGACTCGGTTCAGGACCAACTTCATTTTCTCAAACGGGAACTTGATGAGGCGCAATGTGTCCAACGCCAGCTTGGCGTTCTTGACCGCCGGCAGGTCCATGTCGACCACCAGCAGCACCACGTCAGAACGCTCCAGGATCGACAGGACGGGCTCGTCCAAGAACGGCGCAGTGTCGATGACGATGTAGTCAAACATCCTCTTCAGCATGCCGATCGACTTGACCACCACCTGAGTTGACACCTCGTCGGCCAGCGACGGCTCCAACGGAGCCGACAAAACCCGCATCCCGGAGGAGTGCCGAGCCAGCAGGCTGTCAAGGAGGTCCTCGTCTAGCTTGTCGATATCGCGGGCGACATCGACAATCGTGTGACGGGGGTCGATCTGCAATGAAATACAAACGTCGCCGAACTGGAGGTCGGCGTCAAGGATGACCACCCGGCCGGGGTCGCCCCAGCCGGCGAGGGTCAGCGCAGTATTGACTGTCGTCATGGTCTTCCCGGCGCCACCCTTTGGCGACATGATGGTCACGACCTTGCCGATCTTGCGCTTGGCCGGACCTTCTTCTTCCCGCCGATAGATCTGCTCGATCAGGCCAAAGGCGTCTTCGATCTTTGATGTGGTTAAAGGAACCTCGATGACATCCTTGATGCCCGCCCGTAGGGCCGCACGGAGGACATTGGTGTCAACGGCTTCTGCCACCAGCACGACCGGAAGGTCGGCGCGGACGTCGAAGAGAAGGGTGACCTCGACCACGCCGGCCTCGTGGGCATACGAGGGACCGGCGATGGTTAGATCGATGGACTCTTCCACCAGGCGACGCTGCGCGTCGCTGATGTTTCGTGCCGTATGGACCTTGTGGCCCTCCAGCAGCGTCCTAGTCGCTTCGACGAACTGGTCGTCGTTGTCGACTATTAGAACTGAATAGGTAGCACTATCCGTTGCCAAGGAGGACTCCTGCCTCTTCGAATTGCAGGCGGATTCGATCGATCAGGGTGAACAGATCGTCGACGATGACACCGTCAGATGTGATCGGGTCGTAAACCTTGTTCTGCCCATTGGCGTTCTCGCCGCTCGGGATCAGCGACAACGAGACGCTGGTGTACTGAGCTGCGAATTCGATCTCTTCAGCCTGCTCGGGTGTTACCTCGAGGACAACTATCTGTGCCCCGGCAGGCGCCAGACCCGTGCCGAGCGGACTCGGGCGGGTATCGGGTCCAACTGCAAGGACCTCGATGTCCTGCAGAACCGTCTGGGTGAAGTCAATCGATCCCGGCAGAGCCTGGGCGAGACGTGAGATCACGTCGTCCTGGGTTGTCGAGCCGTCTTCGCCAATCGGGGTGGTCCCCGGGGTTACCTCGACCTCACCCAGCAACAAGGTGCGCAGGTCGGGATCCTCGAACAAGGCGGTGGACTGGGTCAGGTCGATCGATGCCGACGCAATTACGTTGACACGATCACCGGGACGTACGAATCCACCGACGGTGTTCTCTTCGTTGGGACGGAAGGAGATCGCAACCTTGCCCTCGGGGATGGATTCTGAGAGCTTCACATCCGAGAGCAGGTTGGGGGCGATGAACATATCCGACGTGATCAACTGACCGGCGCTGATCGGACCGGCGGCGACATTGATCGGATCGAGGATCGACTCCAACCGCGGATTACGACCACACACATCAAGCGCGGCCTCCGATGTCTCCGTCGGGCCATCGCAAGCGATCTGCGACCCTTCGAACACCACCGACTCGACGAGAGCCGATGATTTCTGAATCAGCGGTTCGATCTCGGTGACACTTGTCCCGGTATCGATGAGCTCGGTGGCCCGATACACGATGACTTCCTGCACCTCTGATCGGGCCTCGTCCTCGACGGTTGACAAGTACTGCCACACCGAGAACGCGGACACCGCAGCCAGTGCAAGCGCAATTATCAGTACAAGGGATCGTCTACCCATTTAAGTTGGCCCTTCCGGTCTGTTCTGAAAGCATCACACGACAGAGATCAGACAGAGACCCCACACGCCGTCCCGTAAGCCAAGCACCACGGTGCTCGGTGTCAAGTACCTTGCGGTTACTTGCGGCCGATCCCTCGCTCTTTGAGTTCTTCGAGGATGGCCTCCAAGGACGCGTCGGCAGCGAAGGTTGGAACCTCTGTGGCTTCCTCTTCACGCTGGAACTCCCTGCGTCTCGGTCGGCTAGGTGTACGTCGCTGACTAAATGTCGAGCGTTCCTCCCACTCGGGGAGAGCCTGCTTGATTGACAGGCTTACACGACGTCTGTCGGCATCGATCTCGGTGACCTTTACCC
This sequence comes from uncultured bacterium, assembly GCA_965368515.1. Lineage (GTDB taxonomy): Bacteria > Actinomycetota > Acidimicrobiia > Spongiisociales > UBA5794 > JAAETI01. Next base: position 4,846 of record CBDUNF010000093.1, on the reverse strand, counting down.
GTAACTGCTGACCGATGGAAAGTTCTAGTTCAGGGCTCTCGACGTGATGGAGTGCGATTTCGGAAACATGCACTAGTCCCTCGACCCCTTCGCCGACCGCAATGAAAGCACCAAACGGCACCGTCTTGGTGACCTCGCCGTCGAGGATGGACCCAAGTTCGGTATCGCGAATGAATTCTTCCCAGGGATCCTCACGTGTCTGGCGGATCGAAAGCGAGATCCGCTCCCGGTTTCGGTCGACCTCGAGAACCCGCACCTGGACCTTGTCGCCGACCGTGACGATCTCGCTCGGATGGCTGACGTGCTGCCAGGACAACTCTGAGACGTGGACGAGACCATCCATGCCGCCAAGGTCCACGAACGCACCAAAGTTGACCACCGAGGACACGACTCCGTCGCGGACATCGCCCGGCTCCAGATCCGAGAGGAACGCTTGCCGCTGCTCGGCTTGCGCTTCTTCCAGATGTGCCCGGCGTGACAGCACCACGTTGTTGCGGTTCTTGTCCAGCTCGATGACCTTGGCCTCGATCGGCTCGCCGATGAATGGGGCCAGGTCGCGCACTCGACGCAGATCCACGAGCGATGCGGGAAGGAACCCACGCAGCCCGATGTCAACGATGAGACCGCCCTTGACGACCTCGATTACCGGACCTTGCACGGTCCCGCCCTCATTCATGATCTTCTCGATACGGCCCCAGGCACGCTCATACTGAGCCCGCTTCTTGGACAGCACGAGACGACCTTGATCGTCCTCCATCTGGAGAACGAGCGCCTCGATCGGCTCGCCTTCCTTGACAACCTCACCAGGATTGATGTGATTGCGGATGGAAAGCTCGTGGGCGGGGATGACGCCTTCAGCCTTGTACCCGATGTCGACGAGGACCTCGTCCGGGTCGACACGGACAACCGTGCCGCCGACGATGTCGCCTTCTTTGAATTCAAAAACGGTGCGCTCGATTACGGCCGCAAAATCTTCCGCACTGAGGTCGTCGGCAACGTCGCCGATGTCTCTTGGTGCGGTGATTGCGGGACGGTCACCGATGCTGGGCCGGGGCGGTGCCTCCGGCTCCGTTTCTGCTACGGGTTCCACAGCTTCCGCTGGTGTTGCTTCGACAACTGCCTCATCGGCTTCCGCTACAGGAGCGTCGGCTACAGGGGCCTCCGCTTCGGCAGCTTCCGCGGCTGGTGCTGCGTCTGCAGCCTCAGTCGTCTCGACTTCAGGAGTTTCCTCAGGAGTGGCCTCAGCCTCGGCTTCAGGAGCGGCTGGAGTGTCGACAGCAACTTCGGCCGACTCGACCGCCTCTGTTGTCGGTTCCTCTGCTACTGGAGGGGCTGCGGGGGCGTTGCTCTCGGGAGCCACCGGTGTGGCTTCCTCGGTTGGGGTTGTGACTTCCGTGCCTTCAGCCTTGGGCTGAGTGGACTCGGTTGCCGTATCGTCGGCCATGCGTGTACATCTACTCCTTGGGAAACATGGGTTTATCTCAGGCGCGCGCAGGCGCAGAGACGGATGTGATGGTAGCACGCAAACAACGGGCGACACCAAAGACTTACTGGTAATACCAGCCAGGTCCGATCGATGCCCACTGGCTGCCAACACCGAAGTTTCCGCTGAGCCGAAAACTCGAACCCGCCCTGAGGACGGATTCAGTGCTCGCAATCCGCCAGCGTCTTTCCTGCCGCCGACTCCACTACCAGCGGAACTCGCAGCTCGACGATCTCTTCCATGGTCGCCTTCGTCAGCTCCCCCACGGCCTCGAGTTCATCTTCCGGAACCTCCAGAACGAGCTCATCGTGAATCTGGAGAAGCATCTCTGCTCCGTACCCACCCGTGCGGAGCAGACGTTCCAACACGACCATCGCCTTCTTGATGATGTCGGCTGCCGATCCTTGGATCGGGGCGTTGAGGGCCATCCGCTCCCCAGACTGCCGGGTGCGGAAATTGCCGCTCGTCAATTCCGGTAGGTAGCGGCGCCGGCCGAGCAGCGTGGTTGTGTACCCCGACTCGCGAGCAGCCGCAACGATGCCCTGCATGAAATCGCGCACCTCGGGGAAACGATCGAAATAGACGTCGATATGTTCTTGCGCTTCGTCACGGCTGATCTCGAGGCGCTGCGCCAGACCGTAGGCTTCCATGCCGTACAACAGACCGAAGTTGATCATCTTGGCGCGACGCCGCTGATCGGACGTGACTTCGTCGATCGGAATGCCGTTGACGTTTGCGGCAGTTGCCGCATGAATATCGAAGTTCTGCTGGAAAGCATCGACCAGACCGCGGTCCCCCGACAGGTGAGCCAGTATCCGAAGCTCGATCTGGCTGTAATCGGCGACAAGGAATTGGCAGCCCTCATCCGCCACAAAGGCCTTGCGAATAGCCCGACCCTCGGCGGAGCGCACCGGGATGTTCTGGAGGTTCGGTTGCTCCTGGGACAGGCGCCCGGTTGCAGCAGCCATCTGGTTGAACCGGCCGCGGACGCGCCCATCAACCTCGACCAACGGCAGGAGAGCGTCAACATACGTGGACCGCAACTTCTCCAGCTCGCGGTAGGTGAGCAAGTCATCCACGATCGGATGCTCGGTTCGCAGCTTCCCGAGCACGGAGGCGTCGGTCGAAGGAACACCCTTCGGCGTCTTCTTGAGGATCGGCAGGTCGAGGCGCTCGAAGAGCACCTCCCGGAGTTGGAGTGTTGAGTTGACGTTGAATGGCCCGCCGGCCGCTTCGTGGATTGCTGTCTCCAGCTTCCCGAGACGCAGGCGAAGATCGTCGCCGAAGCTTGTCAAGAAGTTGGTGTCGACCCCTACGCCGGTCGACTCCATCCGGGCGAGGATCGCTATCAGGGGAAGCTCGATCGATGTGAACAGTTCATCTTCACCGCGCGCCTTCAGCTGCTCTCGGAGCGGTTCCGTTAGTTCGCGGACTGCAACCGCTCGTCGTCCAAACGTATCGAGATCGGGCCCGGAGGAACCATCAAAATCGAATGCTCCCTGGGCGTCTGCGCCACCTTCCTCCGATGCGGCAACCGCGATGCCTAGTTCCCGATAGGCGAGATCTTCGAGATCAGGCACACGCTGACCCGGATTGATGATGTAGCCGGCCAGCGCGGTGTCAAAGCCGATCGGTGGTGCTTCAGCGTCGGCGTCCAGAAAGGCTCTCACGAGCGGCTTGGTGTCGTGAGCGACGATCCCGGTGTCCGGGTTGACTGCCTTGGCGAAGTCGTCGAGGAACGCATCCGGCACATAGATCGCTTGCTCAGGGCCGGTCGCAACGACGACTCCCTGGAGGCCACCGGTCTCCCAAACTGGCTCAACGGCCACTACACCGTCCGGTAAGGCGGCCGTGATCTGGGCTGCCGAGTTCGCGGTCACAACATCGATGTCGCGGGCACCCGCTTCCTCGGAGTGGTATCCACCTAGCTCGGTGAGACGTTCCCAAACATCGCGGAACGCCAACGCTTCGAACACGTCCCGCACCTCGTCACGTTCCCACTCCTTGAGCAGGAACATTTCCGGATCAATGCCGTCGGCTTCCTCGGCTATCGGGATATCGGGCAGCATCTCCATGAGGTCTCGATTGAGATAAACCTGATCCCGGTGGCTCTCCAGGTTCTCGCGAAGCTTTGGCGTCTGCTCGTCGAGGTGCTGGTAGATGCCATCGATGCTCCCGTACTCCGCGATCAGTCGGGATGCCGTCTTCTCACCAACCCCGGGGACACCGGGCAGGTTGTCCGAGGAGTCTCCGCGTAAGGCGGCGTATTCACGGTATTGGGCAGGGGTAACGCCGTACTTGCCGAAAATCCATTCCGGCGAGGCCGTCACCACATCGGAGATGCCACGACGGGTGTACAGAACGGTCACGTCATCGGCTACGAGTTGGAAGCTGTCACGGTCGCCGGTTACTACGAGAACCTTCCACGAATCCGCAACCGCCCTTGCGGTGACGGTTGCAATGACGTCGTCGGCTTCGTAGCCCGGCGATGTGAGCTGACGAATCTTCAGGACGTCCAGGACTTCGCGTATCAACGGCAATTGACTGGCAAAAATGTCCGGCGGCGCTTCGCGTTGCGCCTTGTACTCCGAGTACCGTTCCTTGCGCAGATTGGGACCCCGGACATCCCAGGCCACTGCAATTGCATCCGGCTTCTCCTCCCGGAGAAGGCGCACCAGCATGTTGGTGAAACCGAGTACGGCGTTCGTCACCTGGCCTGCGGGCGTCGCCAGGTCGCTTGGGAGCGCATAGAAGGCGCGATAGGCGAGGCTATGTCCGTCGAGGAGTGCAAGAGTCGGCATCCCCTGATCGTAACGCTTCGGAGCAGCCGACGATTACTTACTCGGACCTGGCCACGCTGCTACTCAACGAGGGCCACCGGGTTGCCCTCGATCCGTGCCGACCACGTCGTCGTGTCGTTGGCGCCACCGGGATAGGTCACCTTGATCCGCCACCAGCAGTCGACCGTGCACGTATAGGTCTCCGGAATATGTACCCGTACTTCGAGCTGACTGTTGTTGAACGTGTTCGTGGCGTAGTTGATATCGCAATTCGCCAGGGTGTTGGGGGCCTCTCCAATCTTGTTCCAATCGCATGACGGCAGAGACCCGTCTGGCATGATTATCTCGGTTCCGGCGTTTCCTGAATCCGGATCCCAAAGCTCAATGACCAGGTCTTTGCCCGCATGGACATCCTGCACCTCGGCAAGGTCCAGCGTCGCCTCGTTTCCGGAGAAGTTGACATACACGGACATGTCCCCAAGCCCGTACATGCGCGGCTGGGTACCAGACGTGGAGGCTCGGATCGAAAAGCGATTGAGCCCGCGGTCGTCGTCTCCACCCGGGTCGTCAATAACTACCCGGA
>CBDUNF010000092.1:0-13248 GCA_965368515.1 uncultured bacterium | reverse complement strand
CTTCGATACGGGCCAGATCCCCCGGCTCCTGTGGCGTACGGGTGGTGGCGTGGACTATCCACCCATCATCGGAGTATTGGCGAGCCAGCTCCAAACCGATGCCTCGACTCGCCCCAACCACAAGAACGTGACCGTTGCCATCCATCTCGGTGTCTCCTCTCACTCATGAGCTATCTGCAGAGCCTGCACTGCCTCGATCGGGTCGGCTTCCTCGGCGCCCTTGTCGTCTCGGTATCCCCTCACACGTGCAAATCGAAGTGCTACCCCACCGGGGTACTTCGAACTCCGCTGCACCCCGTCGAATGCGACCTCGACAACCTGCTCGGGCCGGACGTACACGACGTGGCCATCCCGATGCGTCTCCAATTCCAGAAACCGTCGCGTCTGCCACTCGAGGATTGCGTCGGTCATCCCCTTGAAGGTCTTGCCGAGCATCACAAAGCCACCGTCTGGACCTCGTGCCCCCAGGTGGATATTGCTCAGCCACCCACGCCGGCGCCCCGAGCCCCACTCGACCGCTAGCACCACAAGATCGAGAGTATGGACTGGCTTCACCTTCAACCAGCCCGCACCTCGTCGGCCCGCTTCGTACCTGGTGTCGAGAGCTTTCAGCATCACACCCTCGTGACCGGCAGCGATCGTCTCCGCAAAGAAGCCCGCCGCAGCTTCCGGATCGCCAGTGATGAGACGTGGTACCCGGCACTCCTCCGGAACAACGTCATCGATCAGCTTCATCCGGGCGGTCGTGTCGAGGTCGACAACATCCTCTCCATTGATATGGAGCACGTCGAAGAAGAACGGACTCAGCTCCACCAGGGCGTCTGCGGCCTCGCTGCCGAACCTGCTCATTGTCACCTGGAAGGGATACGGCCTGCCGTCTTCTCGAATCGCAATTGCCTCGCCATCGAGCACGGCGGAGGTCACAGGCAGACCCGCAACAGCAGCGACAACCTCAGGTAGACGCTCGGTTACGTCGTTGAGATTCCTCGTGAAGATTCGCACTTCACCGTCATCGACGTGAACCTGGATGCGGGCACCGTCCAGCTTGCGCTCGACTGCGGCCTCACCAAGGTTCTCCAACGCATCGCCAACGCTGGCAGCCGTCTTGGCCAGCATGGGAAGGACCGGACGGAACACCCTCAAGCCGAAGCCGGCAACACCCTCTCTCCCCCGCTGTGTGGCGGCGACGGCGACCTCACCAATGTCTCCGGTGAACATGACGGCTCGTCGCACCATGGCCGCCGGAACTGCGGATGCCTTGGCGACCGCATCGATCATCACACGCTCGTTGGCCCCCTGGCGGAGACCACCCAGCAACAAAGCAGAGAGGAATCTCTGTTCCGGCACGGTTGCCTCACCGAACAGCTGGTCGATCTCAGCGGCCCTGCGTTCGGCTGACCCCGGTCCGCTGATCCCGGCGATGGCGGTGAGTGCCGTATCAACTGCGTCGAGGGTGAGCGTCGGCGTGTCGGCTGGACCGACCGTTTTTTGGAGCGACGCATGCCCGACCCCTATCGCCCCCTGCGGAACAACTCCGGAGAGATAGGAAACTCCGACCCCGAGATCGGTTGGTCCGAGCGCGGCGACCGCGCTGGCCAGGATCGCCACCTTCTCTTTTCGAGACGATGTGGATGCAACGGATTCAGACGCGGCGACGAGCTCGGCAAGCAGCATGGGCTCAGCCTATCGAAACCCCGACCCGACCCGTTCGTGCGTCACCGCGACGGCGACTGTACTGCTCGATAGAGATCGACCCAGGTGGACAGGACGCAGTCGCCGGCGAAGCGCCGCAGGAACTCCTCGCGGGAGGCGGTGCGCATCGCGGCCAGCCGATCGGGATCACCGAGGAGGATTCGCACCGCCTTCGTCAACTCTGCAACGTCGCCGGGTGGGAATGTGAGGCCGGTCCGAGTGTCGGCAACGATCTCCGCCAAGCCGCCATGCCCTGCGACCACAGTCGGAGTCCCTCGGGCCATCGACTCGGCCGCGACCCGCCCGAATGTCTCAATCCCTCGTGTCGGTACGACGGCGAGAACGGCATCACCCACGAGATCAGACACGGTGGCCGCATCAACCTCGCCCATGTACTCGACGAGCGGATTGGCCGCCGAAGCTTGGCGCACGAGACCCTTGAGCGGACCTTCGCCAACAATCTTGAGCGGGAGCTTGATATCAGGGTCGCGCCACGCTTCCAACAACGTCTCCAAGCCTTTTGGTGGTGCGAGCCGGCCGGCATAGATCGCATAGCCACCTTGGCCCCGACCCGGCCCGGGATCCGGGAACACAAAATTCGGGATCACCTCAATCTGGTTCGGGTCCCATCCGCCATCGACATAGATGCCCTTGGCGTATTTGGAGGGAGTGACGTACCGAGCAACACGCTTGCTCCAGGTTCCGGCCGCGCGATGACTCGTCGACATGACGGCAACGGCCGATGAGCCGGCCGCGCTGCCGCGGTAGCACCGGTTGGTAATCCCGGGCCAGGCAATGCGCTTGCCCACGCAGTCTGTGCACACGTTGCCATCTCGAAAAAGCATTCCCTCGGGACAGAGCGCGCGGAAGTTGCGGAGGGACTGCACGACGGGGACGTCATGGTGCGAGGCGGCGTAGTAGACCGACGGTGAGAACAGAGGAAACAGATTCTGGACATGCATCACGTCGAAGTCGCCCTTGGCGAGGACGCTTTCAATCCGCCGCTTGGCTTCAGGTGACCAGATCGAGCGGGCAGCGGTGCGCACCGTCCCGAGCTCATCGATCCTCTGATTTGAGTCCTCGAGAAGCACGACCTCGTGGCCCGCTGCCCGCAGAAGCTCAACCTGAGCATCCGTCGATGCGTCCTCGCCTCCGGCCGCCTTGTAGCGGTTGTGGACCATGAGGATCCGGAGCGTGTCGGAGTGTCCCATACCGCTACGCCGCCGCATAGCTGCTGTGATTGCGCCAGCCGGAGACCACAAAGAGGCTGTGCAGCGCATGGAACAGGAACGGGCGCTGTGGCAGCGCCGCAAGCCAGCCGTCGACAAGGGACACCACTTCCGGCTCCCAAAGATCACACCCGTAGATCTCGTCGCGAACGAACTCTGAGTTGGCAATGAAGAACGAGGCGCCGTCGAAGGCAAAGAACCCGTCACCGACAACCTCTGCGTCGTAATCCAGCCGTTCCGCGAGTAGTCGACGCAGTGGAATCTTGTCGGTGCGGGACTTCACGTCATAGCGGTCGGCCAAGGGCAGGTTGAAGCCGTAGTCGGCGAGGGCAGCATCGCAATACGGAAGCACGGCCTTCATCCCGTGAGTCTTGGCGACCAATCGAACCTTGTCTGGTGTGCGCGCCCCTTCGATCTGGCGAATCATGTTCGCCATCGCCCGGTCGATATCCGATCTTCCGGATAGTTCTCTGTCGACCTCTCGCCACTGCGCAGCAGGGTCGATGGCGTCGGGGAAGATCGGCTTGATCTCGTGATAACGCATGTTGCGGCCCGGCCACGCCCCGGCCGACCTGCCCCGAGCGAGGTAGTTGACCCTGGAGTCGATCCGGGTGGCCCGGGATACGGCCTCCTGCAGCCACCTCCCACGCACGCGGAACAATCTCTTCTTGCGGCGGCGTCGCGACGGAATGTAACCCAAATAGCCGTCGTTGCCTCCCCCGTCGATGATCGCCCCTGTGGCGACGCCGCTCTCGGCGACGGCAACGATGTACGGAATCGTGGCGTGGTCTCCCGAGGGAGAGACTGCAGTCTGGAAGAACTGCGTCACATGCCGGCGGACCGTTTGCGGATCGTGCGGCATCTCGATCGTTTCGTGCCTCAAGCCCAGGCGGTTGCAGAAGGCTGCGGCGAACTCGTGCTCGGTGTCGTCTTCGCTCGAACGATAGGTAATACAAGGAATGTCGTAGCCCAGGTCGGCCAAACCTACTGCGAGAGACAGCGAGTCCTTTCCCGAGCTGAGCATCAATAGCCCTTGCCGATCGCACTGCCCCAGCCTCCGTTCCAGGCTGGCGACGATCAATTCGTGGATCCGTTTCGTACTCAGCGTCTCGTCCTGACGTGACCTTTCCGGCATCCATGGGTAATCGGACGCAATCGTGACCTGGTGGAGTCCCTTTTCGCTGGTGAGGTGCGCCGTATCGCCGGCACCGACCCTGAGCACACCATCAAAAATCGTCATCGGTAACGGAATAAACCCCGTCCCGAGAAGGTGGGACACGCCTTCAGCCGAAACACCGACGGCGTTGGCCCCTTTCAAGGCATCGACCATCTCTACCAGGTCCGTGGCGACAAAGACATCGTCGCCGTTGACGGCAAGGAAGGTCTCCCGCTCCAGGGTGTCGTCACCCGAGATGTCGAATCCATCTCCGTGCTGAGTGACCCAGTGCGGGATCGGCTGCAACTGGTGCCCGGACTCAAGATGACGGCGGTTGAGATGAAGAAGCACCAGCACCCCAGCTCTATCGATGATCAGCATTACTTGCGGCGCGGCCGGGATGGTACCTTTCTGCTCGATTCACCTACACCCGAGACACCCTGGACTACCCGGCTATGCGTCATGATTAAGACCACATCCCTCGGCTCGACCGGACTGCAAGTGACCCGCATCGGTTTGGGCATGGCTGCCCTGGGCAGACCCGGCTACATCAATCTCGGCCACAAGGCCGACCTGACGGGGAGAACCGAGGTGCGTGCTCTCGAAGAGCACGCACACGAAGTGCTGACCGCAGCGTACGATCTCGGAATCCGGAGCTTCGACACGGCCCGGTCCTATGGCGGCGGCGAAGAGTTCCTCGGCAGATGGCTCTACAACACAAGAACCAGCGATCCTGCACTGACCATCTCATCGAAGTGGGGATACCGGTATGTCGCCGATTGGCGAGTTGATGCGGAGGTTCACGAGGTCAAGGAACACAGCCTCGCTTGCCTGGACACGCAGTATGAAGAGACCAGGGCCCGCCTTGGGCGCCATATCGACTTGTATCAGATTCACTCAGCGACGCTCGAGTCCGGTGTCCTCGATGATGATCAGGTCCTCGATCGGCTGGCCGAGATCAAGCAAGACGGTCTTGCCATCGGGTTGAGCACCAGCGGGCCCAACCAATCAGCCGTGATTCGCAAGGCGATGACAATTGAGCGCGAAGGAACCCTGCTTTTCCAAACGGTGCAGTCAACCTGGAACCTGCTCGAGACCTCGGCGGGAACCGCGCTTGCGGAAGCCCACGATGCGGGGATGGGAACCATCATCAAGGAGTCAGTTGCAAATGGGCGCCTGACCGAGCGCGACCGGGCCACCACAGCACCGATCCGCGATGCGTTCCCGGATCACGCACCGGACACGATCGCCGTGGCGGCGATTCTGGCTCAGCCATGGGTTGACATGGTGTTGAGCGGAGCTGCCACCACCGAGCAACTCGTGTCGAATCTCGCTGCGCTCGATATCGCGCCAGATCAACTGGATGATCTGCCGCCTCTCGCAGAAGCTCCGCAGGACTACTGGCAGACCCGCAGCGATCTGAAATGGACGTGAACGGCTGAGGGCTAGCCGCTCTTCATATCCAGAGCATCGCGGAGAATCCCGACCTTCTCGGGCTCAACTCGGAACCACGCCCATTTCCCGCGCTGCTCACGCGTGAGCAAGCCGGCTTCCGTGAGCATGCTCAGGTGATGGCTGATGGTCGGTTGGCTTCTCCCCAGCAGCGCCGGTAGGTCGCATGCGCACAACTGCGAATCAGCAGAGTTGGCGATGAGGCTGAGAATGCGCAGCCGCACCGGATCGGCGAGCAGTTTGAATCCGGCTGCCAACTTCTCGGCTTCGACGGCCTCGATCGGCTCAACCAGAACCGGCCCACAGCACTGTTGGATCATCTTCATGCGGTTACTCTAATACATATTGACGATCATCGATCTGACTGATAGGGTCACATCGACAGACATCGATATGAGGAGTCAGATGATGGCCGATACAAGGGGCGATCTTCGCGACAAGGTTCGACAGCGCTACGCCGATGCTGCTCTCAGCGTCGACCCGGGGTGCTGCGACACGGACTGTTGCGGATCCGACAAGGCAGAAGCGTTCGACACAGCTGATTCGGGAGACTTTGGAACCTGGTTGTACCGGGCCGAGCAACTGTCGGCCATTCCCGACGGGGCCGCACTGGCTTCTTTGGGTTGTGGCAACCCCACCGCGGTTGCCGAATTGCACGAGGGCGAGACCGTTCTCGACCTGGGTTCAGGCGCTGGAATCGACGTGCTCCTGTCCGCACAGCGGGTCGGACCTTCAGGGTTCGCCTACGGCATCGACATGACTGACGAGATGCTCGAACTGGCTCGCAAACATCAAACCGAGGCCGGTGCGACGAACGTTGAGTTCCGCAAGGGCGAGATCGAGAATATCCCGCTCGCCGCAGCAACTGTTGATGTGGTCATCTCCAACTGCGTGATCAACCTGTCTACCGACAAGCCCGCAGTGTTTGCCGAGATGTATCGGGTGCTCACGCCCGGGGGGCGAATCGGCATTGCCGACATCGTTGCCGACGATTCGCTCTCGACCGATGAACGCCTCGAACGCGGCGACTGGGTTGGCTGCGTGGCCGGTGCGCTGAGCTTCAAGGAGTACGAGGAAGGGCTACGCGCCGTTGGATTCACGCAGATTTCGATAGACGCAACCCATGAGGTTGCGGATCAGATGCATTCGGCAATCGTCAAGGCAACCAAGGAATAGGGCCCTCTGCGGCTCTGGGGTGCCCGCAACCGGGCACCCCAACATCGCCTACTCCATCACCCGGAGCGTTCCGGGCAAGTCCATGCGACGCATCCGCCGAACGGTGAACAGCGGAGCCATCGCGACGGCGGCAACCCCGAGAACGATGACAACGACGAGGGTCGTCGGCGACATCTCCACGATGAGGCCAATATCAGGCATTGTCTCTGCGGCGCTGACGTTGACAACCCACCAGATCATGCCGACACCTCCGACGAGACCTATTGCGGTTGCCGCCACGCCGATGACGAAGTTCTCGACAACGGCCATTCTCAAAGCCTTCCGCACGCGCACGCCGTACGCAAACATCGTTGCGTGCTCTCGCTGCCGTTCCTCGAAACCGATCGAGGCCGAATTGAATGCCATGAGTACTGCAAGGAGCAACACAAAGAACGCCACACCCTGCAGGATGCCAATAAACTCGCCGAGCAGTTCGTCGAGCGAATCCGCTGAGGCGGAAGCCTTCTCCGCCGAACTCACGGCAGCGAGGCTGAACAACTCACGTTGCACATCTTCGGGATCGAATCCGGGCGCCGGATCAACATACATGACATTGGCCAGGCCTCTCGCGTTCGCCAAGTCGAGCGCGGCGTCGTCCATGTAGGCAGCGAATCGCAGCGGGTTGTCGTGAATAGCGGTGACCATCACTTCGGACTGCGCTAGAGCAAATGTGGCCGGTCCCGTACGCGTTGGGTGAGTCAAGGTGACTACGTCGCCGACGGTAACGCCCAAGTCCTCAGCCGCAGCCTCTGCTAGGACGACACCCATACCGATGTCCGCGATGCTGCCCTCCCTAATGCCCGGTTGCCAGAGATCGTTGTCGAGATCCATGATCTCCACGAGCAGATCCAGATCTTCATCTCCGTCGGCGCGCACTCCCAGCTGCAGGATTGGCTGAGTGTCGCCGACACTGGCAGCGCTGCCGATGGCGGCCACATCTGGGTGGTCGACCGGAACCACGCCCTCGAGACTCACAACGAGCCGGTTGGGTGAGTCGCCCTTGATCGCCTGTCCACCGCGGTCGATTGCGCCTACGAACGAGTCAATCGAGCCAAGGAAGCCAACCAGTACCGCCATCACTGCAGCGATACCGAGCGTCGTGAGGATCGCTCGTCGCGGAGCCCGCAACAGGTTGCGGAGCGGTAACTGGGCGAACGTGTCGCCCGGGATAGGAATCCGCTTCAGCAACGGGGCGAGACCACCGCCACGTGCTGCGAGATGACCCGTGCGAATAGCCTCGATTGGCTTGACACGGACGGCTCGCCAGACCGGGTAGGCGGCAGCCAGGAACGGGACTACAAAACCGATGAGCGCTACCCAGGCAAACAGGCTCCACTGGAAGTCCGTGAACCAAACAGGTAGCTGAACGAAACTCAACAGGAAGCCGCGCATCATTTGCCCGACGACGATGCCGACAATGACTCCGAAAACGACTCCGAGTAAGGCGATCTGGGCTCCCACCAGAAGTGGGCGCAGCGCGATCCGCGAGGGCTTGATACCGAGCGCCATCGATATGCCGATCTCCCGACGTTGCGCTTCGGACAGCCTGGTGATCAGGTTGAACGCACCCATAACGGCGCCGGCGAAGATCAGCACCGCAAACACGGTCATATTCTCCGCGTCGTTCTCGACGTCCTCGAAAAGCAGCCGGTAGGAGGGGTCGTCCTCCTTCATGGTCACGTCGACGCCGATCCCGAGGCCTGCGACCGCCGATTCGATTTCCGCTGTGATCGCGTCACGATCGGCCCCGTCTGCGATCGTGACAACGAGGTCGTTGACGACATCGCCCACTCCGACCAGGCCTTGTGCGGTCTCCAACGAGGTAAACACTCCGGCATAGGTACCCTGGGCAAATGACGTCGAGTTCTCGGGAACGACCACGAAGAACTCTGGTGTTGTGGCTCCACCGACATATGCGAGCGCCTGACCGCCGCTGGCGATGATCTCACCCGACGCGGGGAGATCATTGTGGTGGAGGAAGCTGTACTCGAGAAGGACCCGCGGCTCTCCCGCGTCATCGGGCGTCAGGCCGGCCCCATCCTCGATGTGCCACGCGTTGATCGTTGGTGGCTCGACGATGTCCCTGCCGACCAGGAGCCCCCGCACGAGAACCGTATCTTCCGGCGTCGAGGCGTCAACCTGAATCGGCCGCACCAAGCGCTCTTCAGCCCCGGTGATGAGCGCGGAGCTGTCGATCCCGGCGACGGCCGCCGCCAACTCACCCGATGCGACATAGCTATCACCGGCCAGCTCGAATCTCATGTCGTACATGTTGAGCAGATCGACGCTTGCGTTGTTTGAGTCGCGACGCCAGTTGGTCATGCTCATCATTCCGGCGTAGGCGCCGGTGCCAATGCCGATAACCAAGGCGATGGCGACGACTTTCACCCAGTACCTGCGGAGGTCACGCCATGACCAGCGCAGCAGAAGCATTCTTTCTTTCATGGTGTCACCAGTGCAGATCTTCGAGACGAGCCTTGCCTGAAGCAGGAGCACCATCACTGACAATCCGGCCGCTGCTCAGCTCGACGACTCGGTCCGCGATCCGCGAGATCTCGCGGTTGTGCGTCACAACTAGGACCGCACGCCCTTCTTCGGCCTGCTTCTGCAGCAAGTCCAGGATCTGAATCCCGGTTTCGAAATCCAACTCCCCTGTCGGTTCGTCGGCGAGGATTACAGGATTGCCGGTCGCAAGAGCCCTGGCGATAGCAACCCGCTGCTGCTCGCCACCGGACAGCTCGTGAGGGAACTGATCGACCCGCTCCCCCAAACCCACGGAGGCGAGGATGGTTTGCGGGTCAACCCCACTGCGGCCAGCGGCATCAGCCCCGAACTGGACGTTCTCCGCCGCGGTCAGACCGGGGAAGATATTGAAACTCTGGAAAATGAAGCTCACGGTCGAGCGACGGAACTCGAACAACTCCCTACGGGAAGCGGTCGAGATATCGGCACCGCCGACCACGATGGTGCCGCTGGTTGGATTGTCCAGGGCACCGATCATGTTGAGCAGCGTGGTCTTGCCACTTCCTGACGGCCCGAGAACCACAACGAACTCGCCGGCCCCGACCTTCAAGTCGACCTCGGCGAGAGCCACGATCGGGACCCCATCTCCAAAGGTCTTCGACACATTGTGAAGTTCGATCATGGGTGGGGCCTTTCCTAGAATCCGGGCTTGTTCACTCCCGGCCACTTCGTTAGTATCAACGATATCAGTAAACACTGAAATGATTGATAGGGGCGAAAGTCCCATTCGGAAAGGGACACAGTGAGTGAGCTGAACGAGGCCAATCCAACTCCACTGCCGGCCGATCTGGCTGAAGCCATCGAAACGTTCAGCCTCATCTTCGAGCAGTTCGGATTTCCCAGGATGGCCGGCCGCATCTTTGCCTATCTGATCGTGACCGAGGAGCCGTATGTCACACAGGCCGAGCTGACCGAACTGCTCCAGGCCAGCACCGGATCTATCTCGACGATGGTCCGGCTCTTAGAACAGATTGGCTTCGTGCAAAGGGTCTCGTTGCCCGGACACAGACGTGATCGCTTCCGGATCCAGCCGGATCCTTTCGTCGAAATGAGCAAGCGCCGCATTGAGGGCACGGTTCGAATGATCGACATTGTCAACAAGGCGAAGATGTCGAAGGACATGGGTCCGAGCGCCGTCGAACGGCTCGAACGGGCTGAGTCGTTCTATCGTTTCTTCCACGTCGAGATGGAACTGGCCCTGGTCCGTTGGCTGGAGGCGAACCCGCTGCCCAGCCAACAACCGGACGAATGATTGTCCAGAATTACCCTTCGCAAGCGCACGATATGCGGGCATACTGGGTCTGGGTAGGAAGGCGGTCGCCCTCAGAGAACGGAGGTGCGCATGCTCGCAGGCGATCTGAATCGATGCATCGATTTCCCTTGCACAGATGTCCGCCACGCCGGCAACGTACGACCTGACCTACCCGCCCGCCGCGATCACATACGCGTGATCATGATTTCCGCCGCACCCGCGATCGATCCCGAGGGTGATGCGGCGAAATACGGCGAACCGTTTGCCCGAGCGGAGACCATCGCCGCGGTTCGCTCTGCAGGGTTCGACGTGTCAACGATCGAGGACATCCGCAACCTCGGCGTCTACGTCACCACCGCCGTCAAATGCCCCAAGCTTGGATTCGGCCTCAAACAGGAAACCGTCGAGACTTGTTCGCGACTTCTCGAGTCCGAGCTCGACATGTTCCCAAACGTCAAGTCGATTCTGCTCATGGGCAACACCGCAATTCGGGCGATCAATGCCATTGCAACGCGTCGCTTCGGGGCGCCGGCGATCCCCACTGGATCGGCCTACAAGGTGAAGGGACACGAGTACCCGTTTGGCGACATCAGCCTGTTCCCATCGTATCCGGCATCGGGCCGGAATCTGTCAATTGAGGGCAATCAGCAGGACGTCATCGCGGTCGACATCCGGAACGCCATCGAAGTGGCGGGTGGGCCGACTACTCGACCACATCGAACTCGGCCACAGCGAGAACCACACCATTCACCTGGGCCTCTGCCGAGTGAAGTCCGGGACTGATCCGTCGAGTCGTCATCTGTTGCAGACTGACCTTGCGGCGCAGCACGATGGATTCACCAGCGTTCAGTTCTTTGACTACGCCCTTGAACACCTTGCGTGATCCGGTGCCCGACGCGTTCTGGAACACAACGGCGTAGTCGACCATCACCTGCTGCGGACGATTCGCGGTGGACGCCACGCGGAATTCGACAAAAACGTGCTCACCCACGGCAGCGGTCGTCGGGGCCACCGTCATCTCCGTCACCTCGACTGCCGCGTCCTTGGAGAATCCGAGCAATTCCAGTGCCCCGGAGTGACCCTTCTTGAGCAGAGTCCGTAGGGCGTGCTTGCGTAACGCCTTGGCCTCGGCCGTGTCTACTCCCCAGGCGGTCAGCGTGGCAACAACCAAGTCGGGATGATCTTTGCTGATGTCGTTGAGGTTGTTCGCAACACTCCGGCGCACCGTTTCAGATCGATCGTTGCGGAGCCGCTCCAGCACCGGAAGGACCGGTGACGGATCTTTCTTGATTGCGGGCAGCCCCATCCCCCAGGGGAGACGCGGGCGGAAGCCTTCACTGGCCAGGCGTCGCACCAGCGGATCATCAGCATTTGCCCACTTCAGCATCTGGTCCGCCATCATCTCCGGGTAGCGATTGATGAACGGCCTGACCGCAAACTCCGCGGAAGCGATCTTGGTGAACTGCTCTAGCGCCGGTAGCGAAACGTCCGGATCCTCTACGCCAAACTCCTCGACGAAGTCATTGAGAAACCAAACGGCAAGCCCGGCCGATGGCAGGAGGTCCGCAGCCTTCCTCATCACTCCGAGGGCGGCAGAGTAATCACCGCCAACCAGCCTGCGAGCCACCACCGCGATGTGACGAATTCGTTGTTTGAGCGCTCGCGCTTCCCAGTCGGAGTCGAATACCTCGGCAACAAACGCCGCTTCATCGAACCCTGCGGTGGCCGCGGCAATCGCGGTCGCGATCTCAGCAACCGACTGTGCGTCCACCATGTCCTTGAGTATGGGTGCATCCGCCATTTCGAGAACTCTAGGAGACCGAGAGAGCAGAGCACCCGCACCAGCGCGACTGTACAAAACTCGACAGGCCGTCAAGCAAGGATCATCAAGGATGTACGCTTGCCCGAGGAGGGAAACATGCTCAAGAAACCAATGTCCCGGCGCGCATTCGTAGTGGACCTCGGCAAGGGAAGTCTCGCCGTCGCTGTGTTCGGATTCACCGCACTCGCTTGTAGCAGCGAGGACCCCGCGACATCGTCGACCATCGCAGACACAACTCCGGCCCCGACCACAGTGCCCCCCACCACGGCGGCACCGACCACCCTGACCTCCACCACCAGCGCCGTCGACCGCAACCCCCTTGCTTGGGAGCGGGTGAATCTCGGCTTCGTGTCGGCGTATGTTCTCGCCAGAGGAGGCGAGGCAGCGATCATTGACACCGGCGGGTCCGGTAGTGAAGGCGACATCGAGGCAAGCCTTGGCGTCCTCGGTCTTGGTTGGTCCGATGTGGGCCATGTCATCGTCACTCACCTGCACGGCGACCATCAAGGCAGCCTGCCCGCCGTGATGAATCTTGCCTCGGACGCGACGGGATATGCGGGCAGCGGGGATATCGCAGGAATCACCTCACCCCGGGAGTTGGTTGCGGTAGGCGACGGCGACAGCGTATTTGACCTGACCATCATCGAAACTCCGGGCCACACACCAGGCCACATTTCGGTCCTCGATCAGCAAGGTGGCCTGCTCGTCGCGGGAGATGCGCTAAACGGTGCCGATGGCGGCGTGATTGGCGCCAACCCGGACTTCACGCCCGACATCGTGACTGCAGACCAGTCCATTGCGAAACTCGCCCAGTACTCCTACGAGACGGTTGTATTCGGCCATGGTGAACCCGTCGTCGGAGACGCTTCGGGACAGGTCGCCGAACTCGCCGCAAGTATCTAGATAT
>CBDUNF010000091.1:0-13307 GCA_965368515.1 uncultured bacterium | reverse complement strand
GACACCGACCTCGATCTGCTGCGTGGCCAAACCAATGCGTTGGGCCATCGGCGGTTTGCTGACGAGTTTCTGGACTGGCTCAGAGACAACGGGACCTTCGACGAAGTGGTCATCAGGGCGGTCCCTGAGGGCCGAGTCGTCCATGCCAATGCCCCAATCGCCGTAGTCGAGGGCCCGCTCGGCCTCGTCCAGATTCTCGAGACGTCGCTGCTCAACCATCTCAACTATCCGACGCTGATTGCGACCAAGGCGTCACGTATTCACGAGGCCGCGGGTGGTCGGCCGGCGCTGGAATTCGGCATGCGACGCGGTCCCGAGTCGGGAGCCAACGCCGGGGGACGAGCTGCGCTCATCGGCGGCGCCGATTTCACATCGAACGTCGGCATATCGCACGAGATGGGCGTCGACCCCAAAGGCACGCACGCCCACTCGATGGTACAGGTGTTCATGGCCCTCGGCCTTGGAGAGCTAGAGGCCTTCCGTGCTTATGCCGAGGTTTATCCCGATGACTGCATCCTGCTGGTCGATACGATCGACACGCTCGATAGCGGCATCCCCAACGCGATCGCGGTGTTTGAGGAGTTGCGGGCCGCGGGCCACACTCCAGTCGGCATTCGTCTCGACTCCGGCGACCTCGCGTATCTGAGCATCGAGGCCGCCGACATGCTCGATGCGGCCGGGTTTGCCGATGTTGACATCGTGCTGTCGGGGAACCTCGATGAGCTAGAGATCTGGCAGATCAGAGCACAGATCCTCGACGAGTACGCCCGAGCCGAAAAAGACCCGAAAGCGCTGATGGCCCGTTTGGTCTATGGCGTGGGCACACGGCTGATCACCTCGCAGGGGCACGAGGCGCTGGATGGCGTGTACAAACTCGTGGCGATTCAGGAAGACGGCGATTGGATTCCCGCGATCAAGGTATCGGACACACCCGAAAAGGTTCCGATCCCCGGACAGAAGCAAATCTGGCGTCTCTACGACAACCGCGGTCGGGCCACCGCCGATGTTGTCGGGATTGCCGATGAACAGCTGCCCGACGGGGACATCGTGTTGCACCACCCCCACCGGATCGGAATCAGTCGCGTGATTGGCCGGGACGAGGTGACCAGGGTTGAGGACCTCTTGGTCGAGGTGTATCGCGGCGGCCGCAGAACCACGCCGACGCCTGATCTGGAGGAGATGCGGTCACGTCGGATTTCTGATTTGGATCAACTCGATGTTGGTGTTCGCAGGCTCGTCAATCCGCATATCTATCACGTGTCGTTGACCGAGAAGATGAAGGCGCTCCAGCTCAAGCTTGTAGAAGAGGCCCGCGGGCGCTGACCGTTCTTGCGCAATCCCGTCCAAATCTCGCACCGTGTAACGCAGGGACGGTGAGGTACTCGAGAACCGGGAGGGGTTCAGCCCACCTGCGACAGCGCGTCGGCGAGGGTGGTCCAGGGGAGATCGGCGCATTTGATGCGCACCGGGAACTTGCGGACGCCTTGGAGCGCCTCGAGGTCGCCGAGCACTGCGCCGGGTCGAGCCGGGTCAACGGGGCTGTCGCCTTCTTCGATGGCCATCATCAGCTTGAACTTGGCCGTGATCTCTTTGACTTCATCGACCGTCTTACCCTTGATGGCATCGGCCATCATCGAACCGGAGGCTTGCGAGATAGAGCATCCCTGACCCTGGGTAGCCACTTCGGTGATAGTGCCGCTGTCGACCACTAGGTCCAGCGAGAACTCGTCTCCGCAAGATGGGTTCAAACCTTCAGCGTGGAAATCGGAATGCGATAGTGAACCCTTGTGTCGCGGATTGCGGTAGTGGTCGAGGATTACTTCTCTGTAGAGCTCTTCAAGTGCCATGGTCTTCTGTTGATCGCGAATTCCTAACGATAACCCCGGCCGCGGGAGTCAGAACCGCTAGACGAGTCCGAACAGCTCCCGTGCTCGATGGAGGCCGGTCACCAGCTGATCGATGTCTTCTTGGACCGTGTAGACGTAGAACGATGCCCGCGCAGTCGCTTGCACATCGAGGTATCTCATCAGCGGTTTGGCACAGTGGTGTCCCGCTCGTACCGCAACGCCTTCCTGGTCGAGGATCGTCGCCACGTCATGCGGGTGGATGTCGCCGACCTCGAAACTCACCGTTCCGCCACGCAGGGCTACGTCACTTGGCCCGACAACCCGGAGATCGGGAACTTCGGCAAGGCGATCCAGGGCATACTGTGTGATCGCAATCTCGTGTTCGCGCACCGCACCCATCCCGATCTTGTCGAGATAGTCGATGGCCGCTCCAAATCCCACTGCCTGGGCAATCGGTGGAGTACCTGCCTCGAACTTGTGCGGAATCGGTGCCCATCGCGATTCGTAGAGCTTCACATCGGCGATCATCTCGCCGCCGCCTTCAGCCGGTTCCATTTCTTCGAGAACCTCACGCTTGCCCCACATGGCACCGATGCCGGTAGGTCCGAGCATTTTGTGGGCGCTGAAGACGACAAAGTCGGCGCCGATAGCCGAAACATCCGTCGGCAGATGAGGGACCGACTGTGCCGCATCCACGATGACGATGGCGCCGATGCGGCGTGCGGCCGCAACGAGCTCGGCAACCGGCCCGATGGTGCCCGTGACGTTCGACATGCCGGAGACACTGACGATCTTGACGCGATCGTCCATGATCTCGTCGAGATGGGACAGATCAACCTGGTAGTTGTCGTCGAGTTCGAGGTACACGAGCTCGGCGCCCGTGTGCTTGGCGATTATCTGCCACGGAACCACATTGGCGTGATGTTCCATCACAGTCAGCACAATGCGATCACCCGGCTGGAGACGGTTTAGGCCCCATCCGTAGGCGATCGTGTTAATGCCGGCGGTGGTGCCTTTGGTGAAGACGACCTCGCTCGAAGAGTCGGCGCCGATGAACCTTGCGACTTTGGCTCTGGCCCCCTCGTATGCTGTGGTGGCCTCGTCGGCGAGGGTATGGGCGCCGCGGTGGACGTTCGAGTTGCACGTTCGGTAGTAATCGGAGATGGCGTCGATTACCTGGTTTGGCTTCTGCGTCGTCGCGGAAGAATCCAGGTAGGCGAGACGCTTCCCATTGACCAGTCGGTCGAGGATGGGAAAGTCGGCCCGCAGATGGTCCATCATCCGCTGGCCCCAACCCGGTACGCGTCGTAGCCGGACTCTTCGATGACCTTGGCAAGATCGGGCCCGCCGCTTTCGACCACGTTGCCGTCCACGAAAATATGCACGACGTCGGGCGTGATGTAATCGAGCATCCGCTGATAGTGGGTGATGATCAGGAACCCGCGATTCTCATCATGGAGACGTTGCACACCTTCGGCAACCGTGCGGAGTGCGTCGATGTCGAGTCCGGAGTCGGTCTCGTCAAGAACGGCTAGCTCCGGGTCGAGGATCGTCATCTGGAGAACTTCGTTGCGCTTGCGCTCGCCGCCCGAGAAGCCCTCATTGAGGTAGCGGTCGGCAAAGGACTTGTCCATGCCCAGCTCGGACATCGCTTCTGCGACCTTGAGTCTGAGCTCCAGGACCGTGTAATCGGTTCCGGTGCGGTTGGAAAGGGCGCTTCGGAGGAAATTGAGCACCGAGACACCGGGGATCTCTTCGGGATACTGGAAACCCAGGAAGATGCCGGAGCGGCCCCGCTGGTCGGCGGTCCACTCGGTGATGTCTTCCCCCTTATACAGAATTCTGCCTTTGGTCACCACGTAGCCGGGGTGTCCCATCAGGACATACGAGAGCGTCGATTTCCCGGAACCGTTTGGTCCCATCAACGCATGGATCTGGCCGCGCTCGATGGTGAGGTTCATCCCTTTGATGATCTCGACATCGCCGGCGGACGCGTGCAGGTTTTCGATAACAAGTAGAGGTGCAGTCATGCGATTCAGGATAGTCCGCCCGCACAACGTCTAAGCACTACGCGGCTAGTGCTTATTTGGTCAGGCCGTTAGACCCTTGAGCTGACCTTCGAGGTCGGCTGCGCTGATCTCTCCGAGCGGCGAGAAATGCTGGATGTAGATGCGTCCGACACCTTCGGAGGCGTACTGCGCCACCATCTCCGCCGCCTGCTCATAGGTGCCGTGTAGCACCCGACGCGCCGCCAGTGCTGCTTCGAACTCGTCTGGATCCTTGTCGCGGGAGGCAGCTTCGGTGCCCAGCAAGTCACGGTATTCAGCCTCGTCTGCTCCGATAATCGCCGACGTCGTGATCGAGATCTTGACGTCACCGGGGTCTCGCCCCAACTCGGTGGCCGTTGTCGTCATTACCTCGACGCGCGTTGCGAGATCTTCTGACGAACAAGCGAACATGTTGTATTCGTCCGCAAAGCGTCCGGCGATCGCCGGTGTCTTCTTCATGCCGGATCCCCCGATGATTATTGGGAGATGGGCCACGGGTCTAGGGAGGATCTCTTTGTCCTCGAGTTCGAAGTGGCGGCCCACGTACCCTCCGTCGCTTCTGCCGACGACGGCGTGAATGTACGCAAGCGTCTCGAATAGCAGACTGAATCGGGTCCGCAGCTCGGGGAGTCTGATCCCGAACACGCGGTGCTCAGCCTGCATCCAGCCGGTCCCGACGCCGAGTTCGAATCTTCCGCCAGACATCTCATCGAGTGTTGTAGCGGTCTTGGCGATGACGCCCGGGTGGCGGAACGTGAGCGGTGTTACCAGGACGGTCAGCTTGATGGTGTTGGTCTCGCGAGCGAGGCCGCCGATGGTCGTGAGCGCATCAGTGACCGGCAGGCTCTCCTCCCCGGCGAGGTAGTGGTCCGACCGCGCAAACGAGGCAAAACCGGCTCGCTCCGCAGCGGTCGCGAGTGAAAGAAGCTCCTCGTATGTTCCACCCACCTGAGGCTCAACCATCAAGCCGAATTCCATCACGGTCCTCCTGTTCGTCACCAGCGGCGAGCCCGCCATTCGGGCAGTGCTGGTCGTTCCATTCCGATTGTCGTATCAAGTCCATGGCCGGGCATCACGATTGTGTCGTCCGGCAACGAGAAGTACTCCCAGTCGAGGCTATCCATTATTTGATCAAAATCAGAATATGGAAATCGGGTTGCTCCGGGCCCTCCGGGGAAAAGCGTATCTCCTGTGATAGCAGCGCCCGGCGTGATGATGCCCATCGATCCGGGGGTATGTCCCGGAGCATGGACAAGCTGAACTTCGGCAGCGCCAACCTGGAGAGGGCCTGGCTTGAGGGCTCGGGTCGGCTTGATGGGACAAAGATCCCAATCGGCCGCATGAAGCCAAATCGGCAGGCCTAGTGCTTTGGCTACCTCGAGCGCAGCGCCGACGTGATCAGCGTGGCCGTGAGTCGTAACGATGGCGATCGGCTTGGTATCTGTTGCGGTTGCCATGACGAGATCGGCGTCGGCGGCGGCATCAACGATGATGGAGACGGCGGTCTGTCGACACGCCACAACGTATGTGTTGTTGCCGAAGGTGCCGACCTCGGCCTTGCGGATTCGCACCGACTCGTTTTCGAAATGCCAGGTCATCGCCAGACGGTCCCTCTCCTGTTCGAGCCGAGGGTAGCTGCGGAGCGGCTAGGAGCCACCCTCCAGGGAAGACATCACGAGCTCCAACGTCTGGATGTCGGTCTCGCCGGCGAAGCGGGCCGCCACTGTCCCGTCTCCGTTTAGGAAGACCCAGTAGGGGAAGGAGCTGCCGCCGTAGGCGCGGAGAACGCTGGAATCCTGGTCGTCGCGGATATTCGGAGACGTCCAGCCTTCTTCGGCAAGCCATGCCGAAGGCGGCCAGTTGGGCTGACCCGAGGTTGCGGACGTCGTTACCGAGAGAATGTCGACACCGTCGACGCCGCCTCCGGCATCGAGCCACTCCTGGACGCGAGGCACCTCGGCCCGACAGTGCGAGCACCAGTGGGCGATAAAGACGATCGCTTTCGGCGTTCCGTCGCCAGCGATCGAGACCGTACTTCCGTCGAAGTCTTCGCCGGTGACCTCCGGCGCAGCCATGCCGATGGCCGGATCGGCATCGACGACGGAGACGCCTGCTGCCATTGGTGGCAAGTCAGTGCCGCTCACGGTTGGCTCTCCGTATTCCCCGCCGCTTCCGATCGGATCCTCGCCGCTTAGCGTGATCGCAGCTACGAGGAGGGCAGCTATTGCCCCGAATGCAATGACGAGGACGGGTACGCGCTTGCCGGATCCATCCTTTTTGGCGCCCGGCTTGGTGGCGGGTTTCTTGGTCCTCGTGGTCATCTGCTGGCATCCCTTTCGCACTCGCTCATGCAAGCTCCCTCGAATGAGGCCACATCATGGCGCGTTTCAGCCGCTAGTGCGACGGTTTGTTAGTAAATGGCAGAGACCTAGCCGAGCGTTTCCAGCATCGCCGCCTGGAGGGCTGGGATCTCCATCCGACCCACATTGCGACGGGTCACGGTGCCATCAGCATCTACAAACACCCAGTACGGAATGGGTATGCCACCGTAAGCGGAGAAGGCAGTGAGGTCTGTGTCGTCGGCTATCACCGGGACTGTCCACCCCGCACCTTCCAGCCACTCTGATGGCGGCCAATTGCCTCGAGCCGAGCTCGCTGCCGTCGAGACGGAGATCATTTCGACGCCGTCGACCCCTCCACCGGAATCGATCCACGCTTGGACCTCCGGGACCTCGTCCTGACAGTGTGGGCAACTGTGGGAAACGAACAAGATGGCCTTGGCCTGACCGTCGTTCTTGATCTCGACCGTGTTGCCGGTGAAGTCTTGGCCCGAGACTTCTGGGATCGTCATGCCGAACGCGGGATCCTCGGTGGCGTCGGGCGGGTTGTAGTCGAGCACCGAGGGGAGAGCCGTACCGGTAATAGATGGTTCACCGAACTCGGAACCGCCGAGCGGTTCGGAACCCGTGACTATTACGGCGACGACCAGCGCCACCGCCACCACACCGAGGACGATCGGAACTATGGGTAGACCAGTCTTCTTGTCGGCCGGGGTTGGTTTCGTCTGTGTCTTGGCTGCCACTTGAGTTCTCCGTTGTCTACGCAGGCTCAGCGGTATTGGAGCGCAGAGCCATCATCAGAATGAGCACCAGAGCGAAGGTGCTCAGTGCCAGGTATGGAATCGAGATGAAGCCGAATTCCCGGAACCAGACTCCGGTGCACGGCACCGATGTCGTGCAGCTCGTGCCTTCGAGGTCGGGGAACCATTGGATCAGGTAGTGGTAAGCAGCGATCAAGCCGCCGATCCCGGCAAGCGCCACCGCGTATATCCGAACTGCGGTGTCGCGTCGGATGGCGGCTATGACCAAGATCACGGCCAGCGGATACATAGCGATGCGCTGGTACCAGCACAGCGTGCAAGGGATGAGATGGACGACCTCGGAGAGGTAGAGGCTTCCCAGCGTCGCCGTGCCGGCGGCGACGGCGCCGAATGCCAATTCGTAACCGCGGAGCGAGTTGTTGATTCGTTCCCGCAGCTCGGCTGCCCCCGATGACCACCTGGCGGCGATGACAACTGCGAGATACACAATAACTGCGACGTTGGCTGCGATCGCCAGCATCGCAAAGAACATTCTCATCGTTTGGTAGTTGAACATCGGACTCCTCAGCGTGGTGCAAGACTAAATGTCATCGGCCGCAACTTGGAATTTCTCCTGCCACTGATCCGGCGTGGCAGTACCATCGCACTCATGGCAGCATTCTTTTTTGCTCTCGGACTCTTCGCTCTCTTGGTCGGTGTGGGCATAGCCTTCTACTGGCAGGGAACGATTCGTCTCCCCGGTACCGCAGTGGCCTATGGGGTGGAGGACTCTATCAAGTACATCACGCCACGACTGCCCACCGAAACCCAGGAGATCATCGGGGCCAAGAGCGTACGTCGGATCCTCGAATGGGAGATGAAGTACCTCCAAGACCAGCTCGACACCGATCCCGAACAGGTTGTTGTCCTGGGTGGTGAGGGGGCAGCCACCTACGTGCTGGAGCAGACGGCCAAGCAGGGATTCGACTACGACCGCAGTGTTGTCGGCGAGGTCCTACAGCTCCAGGCTGAATATCTGCAGTCGATTGGTGCTTTGGCGCAGCCGGTTGCAGCAGAAGAGCGCGAGTCGATGGGTCTCTCCCACAATGGCTGACGGCAAGCAACAGTGGGAAGAAGACTTCGCAGCAGGCCGGGAGCGGCGCGAATCCTTCTCAACCCTGTCGTTCGAGGAAGTGCCACCACTAGGCCTGCCGACCGACGGTGAGGTGCCGGAGCAGATTGGCTATCCGGGCCAGTTCCCATATACCCGCGGGGTCCACGCTACCGGCTATCGCGGTCGGCTTTGGACCATGCGTCAGTTCGCCGGGTTCGCATCCGTTGCCGACACCAACGAACGATTCCGGCATCTCCTCGACGCCGGGCAGGGCGGCCTATCCGTCGCATTCGACATGCCGACGCTGATGGGTCTCGACGCAGACGCACCGCTAGCGCTTGGTGAAGTTGGTCACTGCGGCGTCGCCGTCTCGTCGACGGACGACATGGTCGCGCTCTTTGACCAGATCCCGTTGAACGACGTATCGGTCTCGATGACGATCAACGGGCCGGCCGAAGTCCTTTTTGCTTTCTTGCTGGTCGCGGCTGAGGAGCAAGGCGTGG
Source organism: uncultured bacterium (assembly GCA_965368515.1). Lineage (GTDB taxonomy): Bacteria > Actinomycetota > Acidimicrobiia > Spongiisociales > UBA5794 > JAAETI01. The sequence goes on along the minus strand of CBDUNF010000091.1, from coordinate 4,716 downwards.
ACTGGTCCCGTTTGCGGGGAACACTCCAGAACGACATCCTCAAGGAGTACATCGCGCAAAAGGAGTGGATCTATCCGCCCGAGCCGCATCTGCGCTTGATCGTCGACATGATCGACTTCTGCGGCCGAGAGGTTCCAGAGTGGAACACGATTTCGATTTCTGGCTATCACATCCGCGAGGCGGGGGCGACAGCGGCGCAGGAGTTGGCTTTCACGCTTGCCGACGGCTTTGCGTACGTCGAAGCCTGCATGCGACGTGGTCTCGATGTTGACGAGTTCGTTCCACGCCTCTCCTTCTTCTTCGATGCTCACATTGACTTCTTCGAGGAGATCGGCAAGTTCCGGGCGGCTCGGCGCATCTGGGCCCGGTGGCTGCGGGATCGGTACGGTGCCAAATCCGAGCGTTCCCTGAAGCTCCGCTTCCACACCCAGACGGCCGGCGTCTCTCTAACCGCCCAGCAGCCTGAAAACAACATCGTTCGCACCGCAGTCGAAGCGATGGCGGCTGTGCTTGGAGGAACCCAGAGTCTTCACACCAACGCGATGGACGAGGTATTTGCCCTGCCAACGGCTCAGAACGCAGAGATAGCGCTGCGAACCCAGCAGATCATCGCTGAGGAAACCGGTGTGGCTTCGTCGATCGATCCACTTGGCGGGTCATGGTTCGTCGAGCAGGTGACCGATGAGATCGAAGCCAAGGCCGAGGAGATCTTCGCCGCGATCGACCGGATGGGCGAGGGTTCAATGCTCGACGGCGTGCTGCACGGGATCGATGAGGGATGGTTCCAGTCGGCTCTGGCCGATTCGGCCTACGAGTTCGAAAAGGCGCTCAACTCGGGGGATCGTGTGATCGTTGGCGTCAACAAGTTCGTCAAGGAGGACGAGACTCCGCTCGACATCCTGCGCATCGGAGCAGAGGTTGAAGCAGGGCAGCGGGCCAAGTTGGCCCGGCTGCGTGGCGACCGTGACTCGGCCGCCGTCGCCGCGGCACTCGATGCGTTGCGCGAGGGTGCGGCGGGTGATGCCAACCTCATGGAGTTGATAGTCACCGCGGCACGGGTACGAGCCACCCTCGGTGAGATCGTCGGTGCCATGAAGGACGTGTTCGGCGGCTACCGGGAGCCTCCGCGTGTCTAAGCACCTCGTGCGCAGATCGCTAGGACAGGCGTTCATGGCGCTGTTCTTTGCGCTGGCACCCTCTACCGTTCCCGACTGGCGAGCTGATCCAGGGCTGCGGACGGTCGCCGTGCTCCCGATCGGAGAGCCGATGCAGGCCATCGGCAAGCCGCGATAGTCCGCTGCGGCGGTACACTCTCGTCCGCTCGAAGATCTAAGCAGGAGGCCACTCGTGTCGAAGGGGCGAATAGTCGTTGCGGTTTTCGTCGCGCTCGCCGTCATCGGGTCCGGATGTAGCGATGGTGCGGATACCTCGACCACGATCAGTATCGAATCGGGAGACGACGTCGTGTTCGGCGAAGGAGTTTTGCCGGCAACGATCCCAGATGGGTTTCCGCTCCCGAGCGGTAGCGCGGTGGGTTCGACCATGGTTGTCACAAAGACCGGGTTTACCGAGGTCGTGATGCGGATCAGCGCCGAGATGGGGATCACCGCTGAATTCTTTAGCCAGGGACTGGGGCAGAACGGTTTCACGGTCGATCGATCCGAAGCGGACGGCGACAGATGGGCTATTGAGTTCAGCAAAGACTCGGAGAAGGGCACCATCAGTATCAGCGAACCGCTGGCCGGCATAAGCCAGGCGGTGCTCAGGTACAACCTGCCGTAGCCTGCCCTTTGGGCTGGCGTACAATGACCGAGTTACCAATGATGCGTCCGCGCTGGGCGCTATGAGGAGAATTGTCTTGAGCCGGCTCAATCGTTTCGACGAACACCGCTTTGTTGGCACCCGCGATGACATGGTCGTGCACGATTGTGACGACGACGAGGCCCGGCAGGCCCTCGAGGAACGAATCGGCGAGGACGATCTGCTGAGGCTGAATCAGCTGCAGACTTTCGGACCGGACACTCTCGCTGAAGCCCGCAACCGGGGGTTTCGCTCTTCGTGACACGATTCATCGACGGCCACGTCCATCCGCCAGTCCCCGCCTTTCTCGACGGACCCGTTGGTCCGTACATCGCCGGACTACGGGAGTTCCTCGACAATCCGATCGAGGCACAGACGCCACAACAGCTTGCTGATTTCTATCGGGACAGAGATGCCAAGGCGGTTCTGCTCGGATGGAACAGCCGCCCTGCCAGCGGATACCGTTCCCTCGGCAACACTGAGATCGCCAAGATGGTCGCGTCTGCCCCCGAGGTGTTCTACGGATTCGGTGCGGTGGAGCCCACCGGTGGCGCCGGTGCCGTTGCCGCGGTCCACCAAGCGGCGCGGTTGGGTCTTTCCGGCATCTCGTTTCACCCTGCTTCCGAACAAGTCACACCGTCGGTGCGAGACAGTCAGCACCTATGGGAAACGGCTGCGGAGCATGGGATCGTCTGTCTCATCCATACCGGATTCACCAGGTTGGGAGCCGGTGTGCCCGGTGGGGGAGGCGTCGCACTGGAGCCGGCCCGGCCAATGCACGTGGACCGGCTCGCCGCCGCATACCCCGAGCTCAAGATCATCCTGGCGCACACCGGGCCCTTGTGGCTCGACGAGGCTCTGGCGACTTCGATTCACAAAGCCAACGTCCATCTGTGCCTGTCCGGAGTGGCACCCAAGGCGATGAGCGCCGAGCTGCTGGACCTTATCCGCGGTCCTCTGCACGACCGGGTGCATTTCGGCAGCGACTACCCCTTTGGCAACCCTGATACATGGCTTGCGGAGTGGGAATCGCTGGGTCTTCCCGACGAGGTAACCAATGCGGTCCTCGTGGACAACATCACTGCGCTACTCGCACGCTGACCGGATTTCATCTGCGGGAACCGGCAACCCGAGTCCCGCAGCCAACAAGCAGGCCACCTTCTGCTCGCGGAAGTAGAAGAAGTGGTCGCTGCCCTTGAGAACATGGACCGTGGCGCCGGCCTGATCGGCGTAGGCGATGACCAAGTCCGACGGAACCAGTTGATCGCGATCGCCGACGATGAACGTGCGGGGCACCGCATGCAGCGACGAGGGATCGGGGAGGCGCTGACTGGCATTCGGTCCCACTCCAGGGGCGATACCGACGTAGTGATGATCGGAGCGGTCCCGGGCATGCCAGCGCAGCGCAGTCCCAGCGCCAAATGACCAGCCAGCGACACCGAAGTCGAGATCAGGGAAGCGTTCGTGGGCGTGGTCGACGGCAGCGGCAACATCATCGATCTCGGCAATGCCCCCGTCATGGGCACCTGTTGATCGACCTACGCCACGGAAGTTGAAACGGAGCACGGCAACTGACCGGGTCAGGAGATCGGTCGTGATCGCCTCGAGAAGAGGGACGGTCATCGTGCCCCGGTGCAGCGGGTGGGGATGACACAGCACGACGCCACGGTCGATCTGATCGGGTAGATCCCAACGGGCTTCGAGATCGACAGATGATGAAACTCTGATCGTCGTCACAATCGGGTCGCCATCCACACGGCAGCCGCCACCAGAATCACCAGGCCGGTGACAAGTGAAGCCAAGAGAAGATAACGAGTCTGCATCGACCAGAGCATAGGGCCCCTTGTCCGGTCCAGGGACAGGGAGAAGGGGTTGGAGTTCGACTGCGTGTACCTGGCCGGGGAGTAGGCGTGACCCGGGGCCATCTCCGCGGCGATCGTGTCTGCCCACCATCTATTGTGCTGCGGGGAACGGGAGGTTCGGGTTGGACATCAATCTCAGTCGCAAGCAGCTGTTCACCATGTTTGGTGCGCTCTACTTCGTGCAAGGTGTTATCCAGGCCTACCAGCTGAACTTCTTCAAGCCCCACATGGACCAGGAGGGCATCGACGCCGATCGGCTGGCGATTGTTGCTTCGCTGGCGCTGCTCCCGTTCATCATCAAGTGGATCTACGGGATGATCAGCGACCGATACCCGCTGTTTGGTCGAGGGCATCGGGTCCCCTACATGATGATTGGGTTGGTCTCGACGTCGATTGCGTTTGCGATCGCGTTCTTTATCGATCCTTCCGAGAGCTTCGGCTTGCTGGCCGCGATGGTGCTTGTAGCCACGTTCTTCATGGCGCTCTTCGACACGACGGCGGATGCACTCGCGGTGGATGTTGTTCCCCCGGACGACCACAGCCGCGTTCAGGCCTGGATGACCGGTGGCCGGGCCCTTGGTCTCGTCGTTCTCTCGCTCGTCTTCGGTTGGATCGCCGATTCGGTCGGCTACCAATCCATATTTCTAGTCATCGCGGCTCTGCTGCTGATTCCTCTTTGGTGGGTGAATCGAGTTCAGGAGCCCGCAGAACGGACCCCGGCACACTCGTTTGATCGCAGTGCATTCAGGGTCATGCTGCAGTTTCGATATGTGATCTTCAGCTTGTTCCTGATACTCGCCTGGCTGTTCTTCCAGGGGATCGATGGCCTCGTCACGTTCTACATGTCGAACGAACTCGACTCGTCCGCCGGTCGGATCGGGACCTACGGAACCCTCAAGGGCGTGGGGATGGTGATAGGTGCCGTCAGCCTTACGACCCTTGTCAGCAGGTTCGGGCGGCGGGTCGCAGCCACCGTCACCCTCGTCTCTGTCGCCGCCGGGGGCCTGATGTTCAGTGTGCTCGAGACGGAGGGAGCGATCATCGCGGTCTCTGT
>CBDUNF010000090.1:0-13318 GCA_965368515.1 uncultured bacterium | reverse complement strand
GGTCCCGGTTCCGTCCACTAGGGCAATTCCGTCGGGAGACCCGTTCTGTAGTCCGTTGCTAGGAAGTTGGAAGTCGACCGCGCCCTGTCCGGCACCTTCGTTGTCGATGACGGTGCCGGTGAGATCAATGGTGTCGTAGGCGGTTCCGCCGTTCCCGTTGTAGAGGACGATCGTCCAGCCAGCGAGGTCGACGTCTGCGTCGCCGGTCACCTCAACGAATTCACCCACATCATTACCGTCGTTGTCGTAGTGGAACTCACTGATGTGGGTGTCAACCGCTACCGCTGGCGTCAGGGCGCCGATCGGCAGCAATGCCGTCAACATCCCCAGTACAAGTAACAAACCCATCTTTGGGCGCGCACGTTTCAAGAGCGTCCTCCTCAGGTGTCGAGAAACCGAATGGCCGTACAAGCTGCGAAGTGTCTCGTTGAAATCGCGCGACTAGGGAGATCAGAAACAACAGAAACTGTCGCCATTCCCCGTGCGCCCAAGACATTCCCCTTACTCCAGCCTTGTGAGCAAACACTAGCGGACCTGGTGACACTGTGTGGTTGGGAAATCGCGGCCTCGAAACCACTTGGCAGTAGGGAATACCCACAGAATCCCAGGAAATATGGGCTATTGCGGGCTATTACAGACATCGGAACACCCACAAATGGGTCAATTGGGTGGCTAGATGACGTCTGATCGAATTCTTTCCGTGGTCAGCGGAGCTCAGACCGGAGGGACGCGGCCGGTCTTCGAAAGTCGCCTTCGGTGTTGGATTGCTGTACTGACGGCCGCATCGACCCCTGCATTTCGGGGACCCTCGCGCGGGAAAGCAGCTCAGTTCTCTTCTTGGAGACGACGGATCAGGTCATCGACAGCAGCATTGCCGACGGTCTCGCCGTAGCGCTCGTCGAGTATCTCACGCATTCGGGCCACGATTTGCTGGCGCTCCTGGCTCTCGGTCAGTGTTGACGCCTCGACGACCTCCGAGCCATCGATCCATGGCTTCGTGTCAGATGACCAGGGCATGAGGATGAGCCACGACCATATCGTCTTGCTGTTGCCAACCCCGGTCTTCCGGACCAACCCCACACACGAGTAGGGCAGTGAGATCCACCCCATGCGATTGATGCCATCCCGACCATCGGGCAGTCCGGCTGCGTCAGCGTTGCTCATACGTGCTCCTCTACAGACTCGGCACCATAATCTGTTCGACCAATAACCAGAACGTCGCAGTGGGCTAGGCTCCGCAGCGGAGGAGATCGGTGACGCGTCGAATCGTTGTGGTGGCAAATCGGCTTCCTGTCTCTTGGGACGGGGAGCAGTGGCAGACGAGCCCTGGGGGGCTCGTACGTGCTCTGGAACCCGTATTGCAGAAGGTCAACGGCTCCTGGGTTGGTTGGTCCGGCAACACAGGTCCCGCCCCCGACCCGTTTGAACATGACGGGATCGAGCAGCGTCCGGTATCGCTCGACGAGGAAGAGCTCGACGGCTTCTACTACGGGTTCTGCAACGGGGCCTTGTGGCCCTTGTACCACGACGCGGTGATTTCGCCACAGTTCCATCGCCATCACTGGCGTCCGTACCGTGCGGTCAATGAGCGATATGCGCGGGTTGCCGCCGCTGCCTTGCAGCCAGACGACATCGCTTGGGTTCAGGACTACCAGCTGCAGCTGGTCCCGGGGATGTTGCGTTCGATCAGGGACGACGTAACCATCGGTTTCTACCTCCACATCCCGTTCCCGCCAATCGAGCTCTTCTCACGGCTGCCCTGGCGGAGAGAGATCATCCGCGGACTGCTCGGCGCTGACGTGCTCGCGTTCCAGACCCGAGCGAGCGTCCAGAACTTCGCACGGGCCGCCCGTCGTTTTGGTGGCGCCGAACCCGTCGGTCGCCGTGAACTCAGCTGGCAGGGTCGATCGATCCGTCTCCAACGGGCCCCGATCGCGATCGACACCGGGCATTTCGAGCGCATCGCCGCGTCAGATGTCGTTCAGCAGCGTGTGGTGGAGTTGCGGCACGAGCTAGGTGACGCCGAGCACATCATCCTTGGTGTCGACCGGCTGGACTACACCAAGGGCATAGATCTCAGGCTGAAGGCATTCGCAGGATTGTTGGAACGCAGTGTCGATACGCCGCGGCGATACGCATTCGTCCAGGTTGCAGTTCCGAGCCGGGAGGGTGTTCCCGCCTACCAGGATCTCCGGTCGGACATCGAACAGCTTGTTGGGAGAATCAACGGCGACTACGGGGAGCCGGGATGGTCGCCGGTGTCGTATTTGTATCGCAGCCTCGATCTCGAAGAGCTGATTGCCTACTACGTTGCCGCCGATGTGATGCTGGTGACCCCGCTTCGAGATGGAATGAACCTGGTTGCCAAGGAATACGTAGCCTGCCGCCGGGGTCGTCCAGGCGTCCTCGTGCTGAGCGAGTTTGCCGGCGCTGCCGAGCAACTGAAGGCCGCGGTGATCGTGAACCCGTACGATGTCGACGGCGTGACCACAGCCATGCAGAGTGCCACCGAGATGGGCGACGCTGAATCGCGGCTGAGGATGCAGAGGCTGCGTCGAACCGTCCGCAAAGAGACGGTCTTCGACTGGGCACGAGATTGCCTTGCCATGCTGGAGGCGTTTTGATCGATGCTCGCCTGCGACTCGGTCTCGAGCAGATTGCGACTCAGACCCCATTGTTGGTTGCGACAGACTACGACGGTGTGCTGGCGCCGATCGTGGATGATCCCGAGGCGGCTTTCCCGGACCGTGAAGCGCTTGCCGCTCTCGTACGTCTTGGGCAGTTCCAAGGCACTCACACCGTTGCGATCTCCGGACGGGCCCTCGCGACCCTCGCAAGGTTCACAGGTCGCCCACCCGGGGTGACGCTGATCGGCACTCACGGGGCAGAAGAGAGCGGCTATGCAGTCCCGGACGACTTGGTGGAGCGGGTGGGGAAACTCCAGGCAGCTTTGGCTGATTTGGCCAAGCAATATCCGGGCGCGGAGGTGGAGGTCAAGCCGATTGGGGCAGCCTTCCACTACCGCCACGCCGCTCACCCCCAACTGGCCGCGGCAGCTGCCCACGCCCTAGCCCGGGAAGTCGATGCGCGGACTATCGATGGGAAGTTGGTCGTCGAGTGCGTCTTTGGTGATGCCGACAAGGGGAGCGCTGTGCTTCGGCTGCGAACCAGATATCGGGCCAGCTCGGTGTTGTTCATTGGGGATGACGTCACCGATGAAGATGCCTTTGCTGTACTGGGGCCCGATGATGTTGGTGTCAAGGTGGGGCCGGGCGATACCGCTGCTCGCTTTCGGGTCACCGGCCAAGAGGACGTCGCGGAAGTGCTGACATTTCTCGGCGAACGCCGTGCTCTAGGAGATCAGTCGTAGCGCGCCATGCAGCGCAATTGGCAGCCAGTCGGGTCGATTGAGCAACTCCCAATGGGTCTCACGAAGGGCCTTGGTCAGCTCGAACGCGCCGAGAAGCGCATCAACGCTCGCCGGATCTGTTGGTAGTGCCGGCGAACCTGCTGCCGCCTCGAAGTAGGACGCCACGAAGCGTGTTCCGAGCTGGCGATACCAATGTTGAGCGAATGCGTTCGAGTGCGCCGAATCGTTGCTTCGTGCGGCGACTAATGCGACATAGTCGAACGAACGCAGCAACTCAGCGACGTCTCGAAGCGGTGGCGCTTTCAAGCGCCTTTCGCTCATCGGCCTTGTGTGGTCTCCGCTGAGATCCATGACGTAGAAATCGCCGTCCACCATGCGCAGCTCATCGAGTCGGTAGTTGCCGTGGATGCGGATGCGTTGTCCAGAGATCGGAAGCTTGCGGATCTGGTTGATCGTCTTCAGCATCTCGGGTTCGCCGGCCAGTAGCGCGGCAAGGTCCCCCTGGTCCTGCGACGGTGCCGCGGCTGCAAGGCGGCGAATCGCGCTCAGCTCTTGCTTGATCCCCGCACGTAGCGATTGGTACAGCGACCGTTGGTACAGCTGTGTCACCGGCTCCGGTCGTAGGTCAGGCTCCTCGGTGTATGTAGCGAGGGCCTGGTGGAGCTCAGCCGTCATCGCACCGAGGCTGGTGGCATGTGCGATCGCCTCCCGCATTGCGGGATGTTGGTCCGGTGCGGTATCGCCGTTCACCCAGCGACCGGACGACACGGCCGGGGGAGGGTTGGTATCTGCCATCTTGTCGAGGTATTCGACACACAGTCCGTGGAATAGGCTCCAGGCGGTGCGTTCGGGGTCGAGCTCCTTTTGCATCAATCCGAGGCTGAAGGAATCGCCCGATGTGTATTCAATTGCGCCGTACACGGGAGCGAGGTTCTCAAAGCTGATCCGTTCGGTCAGATGGCGACGCAGTTCGAGGTCGGGATGAATCCCCGGCTCGATGTTGCGGAAGAGCTTCAGCGTGAGATCCGGGCCGTATTGGAGAAACGACTCACCTTGAGGAGTTTGCTGGAGAACAGGTGCCGTTGCAGGTCCATCAGGCACAGACTCCGTGGCCGCAGCGCCACTCGCCACGACTCCCATGCGACCCAACATCTCGCTTCCGTCGGCGATGGCGGCATGTATCGCTCTCCCGAAGTCGGCGTCATAGAGGGCATCTATGAGTTTGCCCTCCGAATCCCCGTGCTGGACGGTGGCGATGACGGCTTCAGCGGGGATCGAGTCGGCTGCGCTGAAGGCGAGACGGACCGGCAGAACGTACCGCTGCGGATGGCCGTTGACGTATTCGATATCGATCAAGGTGATCCATCCCGCAACTTCGCCGTCCTCGCCTGCGACCGGGATGGCATCGAAGAACGTGGTCGTCAGGCGGCGCCGTCCGCGATCCTGATACCAGATCTGTTTCTCAGCAAACCGAGCCAGCTGTTCCGCCAACGGGTGGTCGCTGCTGAAGAGCTCCTCGACCTGGCCCTCGACTCGGATGACCTGGCTGTCGGTGTCTTCGGCGTCGGCCGATTCGACGACGAACCAGTAGAACCCGTAGGGGCTGAGCGTCAGCAGGTAGGGCAGCTCCCCGATTGCGGGGAACTCGTTGTGGCCCAGCAACTCGACGAGATGACTGCCGGCGAACTCCTGGAGACCGAGTTCGACGAACTGGGCGTGCCGACTCAGGTTGGCCACCACGAGGATCGTTTCGCCCTCGCCTTCACGTATATATGTCAATACCTGTGAGTTGTCCGGATCAAGGAAACGAATCGAGCCTCGTCCGAAGACGGGATGCCGGCGACGACGATGGATCATCCGTCGCACCCACCACAGCAGCGAGTTCGGGTTGGCGTGTTGGGCTTCGACGTTGACCGTTTCGAAATGATATTGCGGGTCGACCACAACCGGGAGGTACAGAGACTGTGGGTTTGCCTGCGAAAACCCGGCATTGCGGTCGTTGCTCCACTGCATCGGAGTTCTCACTCCGTCACGATCCTCGAGGAAGACGTTGTCACCCATGCCGATCTCGTCGCCGTAGTACGTGACCGGAGTCCCGGGGAGCGACAGGAGCAGGCTCATGAGAAGTTCGATCCGACGTCGGTCGTTCTCGAGTAGCGGTGCAAGGCGCCGACGGATGCCGAGGTTCAGCCGAGCCCGCCGATCCGGCGAGTACGTGCGCCACATCAGGTCGCGCTCCTCCTCGGACACCATTTCGAGAGTGAGCTCATCGTGGTTGCGGAGGAAGATCGCCCATTGTGCGGTTTCAGGTATGTCTGGGGTCTGCTCGAGAATGTCGATAATGGGGAGTCGCGTTTCTCGTTCCAGCGCGAGAAACAGACGGGGCATCAGGGGGAAATGGAACGACATGTGACATTCGTCGCCGTCGCCGAAGTAGGCGACAGCATCCTCGGGCCATTGGTTGGCTTCGGCGAGCAACATCCTGTCGCCGTATTTCTCGTCGACATGGGCCCGCAGCTTGCGCAACTCGGCGTGAGTCTCCGGTAGGTTCTCGCCGTTGCTGCCCTCACGCTCGTGTAGGTACGGGATGGCATCGAGCCGCAGCCCATCGACTCCCATGTCGAGCCAGAAATCCAAAGTCTCGATGACGGCCGCGCCGACGTCCGGATTTTCCCAGTTGAGATCAGGTTGGTGCGAGAAGAAACGATGCCAGTAGTACGAGTCAGCCACTGGGTCCCAAGTCCAGTTGGAAGTCTCGGTGTCCTGAAAGATGATTCGGACATCTCCGTACCGTTCGGTCGTGTCGCTCCACACATAGAAGTCACGCTCCCGGGTCCCGGGCTCCGCTCGTCGCGCCCGCTGGAACCAGGGGTGCTGGTCGGAGGTGTGGTTGATCACGAGCTCCGTGATGACGTACATGCCCCGGGCGTGAGCCTCGGCCAGAAACTCCTTGAAATCATCGAGGGTGCCGTAGCTCGGGTGCACGTCGTAGTAGTCAGCAATGTCGTAGCCATCGTCGCGAAGCGGAGAGGGGTAGAACGGAAGCAACCAGATGGCTGTTACGCCCAACTGCTGCAGGTAGTCGAGCCTGGCGGTCAGGCCGGGGAAGTCTCCGATCCCGTCACCATTGGAATCTGAGAAGGCGCGAACATGCACCTCGTAGATCACGGCGTCGCGGTACCAGTCGGACGGTCGATGCATTTGCTCTGCAGCCATTGCCACAGACTAGGTGCGAAGCAGCGGCCTCGGGTCAGCCGTGGATCGTGACAGGGCATGCCACGTCCGATTTACTCTGCAATGCTTGCAGCGGTTGTCTGCTTGTACTCCCCACCCGGCTAGGTTCGGGAGTGGACATCAAAAAGGGAGAAACGGTGCTGCATCTCAACGGTATTGATCTGAACAACATCGGTGAGGTGTTTCACAACCTCTCGACGCCTGCGCTCTACGAGCAGGCAATCCGGAGAGGTGAGGCCATGCTCGGTCACCTCGGGCCACTCGTGGTCAGCACCGGCAAGTACACCGGGCGGTCTGCCAACGACAAGTTTGTGGTTCGGGAGCCTTTCACAGAAGACCAAATCTGGTGGGGCAAGATCAACAAACCCTTCGATCCCGCTGACTTCGACAAGGTCCTCTACGGTCTGCGCTCGTACCTGCAGAACAAAGACATCTTTGTCCAGGACGGCTACGCAGGCGCCGACCCCAACTACCGGATCAAGGTGCGTGTTATCAGCGAGCATGCCTGGCACAGTTTGTTCGCTCGCAACATGTTCATCAGGGAGATTGATCCTGAAGTCATCGCGGGTTTTGAGCCCGACTACACGGTTGTGCACTGTCCTAGCTTCCAGGCCGACCCGGAGCAGGAGCACACCGCCAGTGAAGCGTTTGTGCTGCTCAATCTCGATCGCAAAATGGTGGTTATTGGTGGCACCAGCTACGCGGGAGAGATAAAGAAGTCGATCTTCACCGTCATGAACTACCTCATGCCGATCCAGGGTGTGCTCAGCCTGCATTCCTCGGCGAATGTCGGCACGAAGGGCGATTCGGCGGTGTTCTTCGGGCTTTCGGGCACCGGCAAGACCACGCTGTCGACCGAAGCGGATCGGGCGTTGATCGGAGACGACGAACTCGGGTGGAGCGACGAAGGGATCTTCAACTACGAAGGTGGCTGCTACGCAAAGATGATTCGGCTCTCCGATGAGGCTGAGCCAGAGATCTACCAGACGACGCGACGGTTTGGCACTGTGCTGGAGAACGTGACGATCGACGCCGATACCCGTCGCCTCGATCTGACCGAGGCCGGTACAGAGAACACGAGGGGCGCCTATCCGATCACCCATATCGACAACATCGCCGAAGCGTCGATGGCGGGCCATCCGCGCCACATCTTCATGCTCACCGCAGATGCCTTTGGGGTCTTGCCTCCTATCTCTCGACTGACTCCGGAGCAGGCCAAGTACCACTTCATCTCCGGCTATACCGCAAAGGTGGCGGGGACCGAGCGTGGCGTGATGGAGCCTCAGGCGACATTCTCGGCCTGTTTCGGCGCTCCATTCATGCCTCTGCACCCAACCGTCTATGCGGACCTGCTCGGCAAGAAGATCGCCGAGCACGGCGTTCAGGTGTGGCTGATCAACACCGGCTGGACGGGTGGCCCGTACGGAGTGGGTGAGCGGTTCAAGATTGCCCATTCACGGGCGGTCATCCGCGCCGCGATCGAAGGCGAGCTCGATGACGTCGCATACGTGACAGACCCGGTATTCGGATTCGATGTCCCGGTGGAGTGTCCCGGCATTCCCGCAGAGCTGCTTTCGCCTCGGGGTACTTGGAGTGACCAGGCGGCCTATGACGAGAAGGCGTCCGCTCTGGCAGGTCTGTTCCGGGAGAACTTCGAGGAGTTTGTGGAGCTGGCCGGAGCCGAGTTGGCGGCAGCAGGACCGCAGGGATGATCGTAGCGAAGGCTTTGCGACCCGGCAGGTAGCTATCGTCACGATGATGGGTACCTTCGACAACTACGACGACTTCGATGCGGTAGGTCTTGGCGAGTTGGTCGCTGCAGGAGAGGTGCAGCCGGCCGAGTTGGTAGAGACCGCGATTGAGCGCGTAGAGCGGCTCAACCCGGCGCTGAATGCGGTCATCGTCAAGCACTATGAGCGGGCTAGACAGCAGGCGACGGAGACCAGTCAGGGTGGTCCCTTCCACGGGGTGCCGTTCTTGACCAAGGACCTAGCGATGGTCGCTGACGACGTCGTGAGCTTCGGATCGGTGTTCTTTCGCGACTTCCGGCCAGACGAGACAGACGAATATCAGCTCAGGATCCGGCGGTCCGGTCTGATCCCGATTGGGAGGACCAACTCGCCGGAGTTTGGTCTGCTTCCCACGACCGAGCCGGTGCTTCACGGCGCAACCCGAAATCCGTGGGACGTCACCCGATCATCGGGTGGGTCGAGCGGCGGCTCGGCTGCAGCCACCGCGGCTGGGATCGTCCCGATGGCTCACGCAAGCGACGGCGGAGGGTCAATCCGGATTCCTGCCTCAGCGTGTGGCGTGTTCGGCTTCAAGCCCTCTCGGGGGCGGATGCCGCGGTACCCGGGGTCGGCCGCCGACTATCTCTCGCTCGATCTCGGCGTTAGCCGATCGGTTCGGGATACGGCCACGTTGCTCGACGTCACCCACGGGGCCGTGCCGGGTGCGGCCTATCACGTGTCTCCACCTCTAGAGCGCTTTGCGTTAGCGGTAGGCCAGGATCCCGCGCCGATGCGGATCGCATTCGCCACGATTGACTTCCGCGGAGATCGAACCGCACCGGATTGTGTGGCCGCAGTAGAGGCAACGGCCTCTTGTTTGTCCGATTTGGGTCATGCGGTCGAGGAGGCGAAACCCGATATCGACGGTCAGTCGATGGCTGAAGCGTTTCTGGTCGTATGGGAAGCTCTCGCCGAATCGATATTCGAGATCATTCTCGACGAGGCAGGAAAGCGGCGCAGCGGCGCTGTGCTCCGGAAGACCCTCGGAGACTGGCGGGCAATGAGGCTCATCGCCAAGCTCGACAATCGGAAGTCGGGACGAGATGCGTTCGAGCCGTTCACCTGGCGCCTCGCCGAACGGTCGCGGCGCCGAACGCCGGCACAGTTGGAGGCCGCCAAATCCGAGTTGCAGCGTGCGTCGCACCTGATGGGCCGGTTCTTTGCAGACTACGACTCGTTCCTGACCCCGGTCCTTGGGCTTCCCCCATTGCCGCTGGGCGAGATTGATCAGGAGGCGGATTGGGATACGGTGATCGAGCAACTGTTTACATACGTAGCGTTCACGCCCGTCGCCAACTTCAGCGGACTTCCCGCGATGTCTGTTCCGACCTATTGGTCGGAAACCGGGCTGCCGATCGGCACTCACTTCATGGGCCGTTTTGCGGACGAGCACCGCATGCTGTCGCTTGCCGCCCAGCTCGAAAAGGCGATGCCGTGGGCTGACCGGAGGCCGCCTACCTGAGCATCCGGGCGTAGGTCGTCCCGAACTCGAGGTATTGATCCACGCCCGAGCTCTGCGCCGCGATCTCCTCGGTGGTCAGGTCGCGAACTGGTTTGGCCGGAATGCCTAAGGCCAGAGTCCACGGGGGGATCGCCCGGCCCTCGGTGAGAACTGATCCCGCAGCCAGCCAAGACCCTTCGCCCATGACCGACCCATTGAGGGCGCGGGAGCCGATACCGACGAGGCAGTTGTCGCCGATGGTGGCTCCGTGGACGACTGCGGCGTGTCCGACCGTCACCCGAGATCCGAGGACAACCGGAAAGCCACGGTCGACATGAAATACGCAGTTGTCCTGGACGTTTGATTCATCGCCGATGGAAACAGTATCCAGCTCAGCCCGGATAACCGTCCCAAACATGATTACAGCCAATCGGGCGACGGTTACGTCTCCATAGAGGACGGCGGTGGGGGCGACGAAGGCGCTCGGATGAATCTGTGGGCTGCTGAGTTCAATCTCGCTCAATTGATCCTCCCTTTGAGAACAAGGTAGATGGTGTTTGTGGTCGGGGCGAGTCTTGGCCGGGAATTATCCGTTGCCGCAAGCGATTGAACGAGGCAAGGACTGCCTAGAACTGAGGAACACCGATGAGCTTGCTCCCACTGCCTCCTTTGCCCGACGACCTGGAGCCGACTCGATCGACTCTCCATCTCTATGCGAACGCCGTTGGCGCTGTGGCGAAAGCGCATGCAGTTCCGGACCCAAAGTGGTGGCACATTAGTTTGAAGGTGAAGCCAGTCGGTCTGGTCACAGACACGATGGCTGTCCCCGGCGGTGGGACACTGTGGCTCCGAATGGATCTCCACCAGCACGCGGTTGTAGTTGAGACAAGCCGGGGGACGGCAGAGTCGATTCCGATGAACAGCGGGTTGACGGGCACCCAGTTCGGCGACGCTGTCATCGCCGTTGTCGCCGGGCTCCGTCTCGATGGCGATTATGCCAGGGACAAATTCGAGAGCGACGATCCGCGCGAGTACTCGGAAGCTGCTGCCGTTTCGTTCTTCGCAGCTCTCGTCAACATCGATCACAATCTCGAGATGCACCGCTCATCGCTCGGTGACTCGGTGGGCCCCATTCAAATCTGGCCGCACGGGTTTGATCTGGCGTTTGAGTGGTACGGCACGAAGACAATCGCACACGAGGAGCACGGAGAGACGGTCGACTCGCCATCACAACTGAATCTTGGCTTTTATCCCGCGGGGCGCGCTTACTTCTATTCGAACCCCTGGCCATTCGACCCCGAGATCACGAGAACGCACCTCCCGCAGCCTGCCGCCTGGAACACGGAAGGCTGGGAGGGATCGATCCTCTACTACGACGATCTCCTTGCGACCGACAACCCTGAGCAACGTCTCATTGACTACGCACAGGCGGTCTTTGACGCAGCCTCACCGGGTCTGTTGGCCGGCGACTCGTAAGCGTCGGTAGGTCTACCGGTGCTGCTCAACGATGGGTGCCGGGAGCTTGCCGGCTCGGAGCTTGGAGTCATCAGCGGCGATCTGGGCAAGCGTTGCGCCCTGGAGCGCCTTTGTGAATGAATCCTTGGCTTCCATCCACACCCAGTGGATGGCACAGGCTTTGTCCCAGTGGCAGGGTCCGCCGTCGAGTGCGCAGGCAGGTTCCTCATTCTTACCCTCTAGCGCCTCGATGATGTCGTACAACGTCACCGTGGCCGGGTCTTTGGCGAGCGTGTAGCCACCGGTTCGTCCCGGCTGGGAGGTGACCAGCCCGCCCCGGCCTAGCTCCTGAAGCACTTGACGGAGAAACCCAACGGGAATTTCCATGTCCTTGGAGATAGCGGGGGCCGCCTGACCCTCGGGGTAGTTCTGGGCGAGGTTTATCAGGGCACGAACGCCGTAGTCGGTACGTCTCGTCGGAACAATCTTCATGGCTGGCAGTGTAGGTGAAAAGATAAGTCCACCGCTACGCATTTGTTCCTGACACCGCTAAGACCAGTCCAAGATGACCTTCCCGCACATCCCCGTCCGCATGGTGGCAAAGGCTTCTTCGAAGTTGTCGGCCGCGAACTCGTGGGTGATGACCGGTGACACATCCAGCCCCGTGTGAAGCATGGCGGTCATCAGATACCAGGTCTCGAACATGCGGCGGCCGTAGATGCCTTTCATCGTGAGTCCCTTGAAGATGATGGTGTTCCAGTCCATCGGCGCTTCTTCTGGAGGTATCCCGAGAAGTGCCACCGACGACCCATGGTTCATTGCTTCCAGCATTTCATGCAGCGCCCTATGCACGCCTGACATCTCCATCCCGATGTCGAAGCCCTCCGTCATTCCGAGCTGTTTCATTGCCGCCGGAACGTCAGTGTTTCCGGTGTTGATGGCTAGGTCGGCGCCCATCCCCGCTGCGATATCGAGCCGATAGTCGTTGATGTCGGTGATCACGATGTAGCGGGCACCGGCGTGACGGGCGATCGCAACCGCCATCATGCCGATCGGGCCCGCACCGGTGATGAGGACATCTTCGCCGACAAGGTTGTAGGACAGAGCAGTGTGAGTGGCGTTGCCGAGCGGGTCGAGGATGGTGGCGATGCGATCAGGTATCTCATCCGGAAGCGGGAAGACATTGATCGCCGGAATGACGACAAACTCGGCGAAAGCCCCGGGTCGGTTGACACCAACGCCGACCGTATTACGGCAGAACCGGCGTCGCCCGGCCCGGCAATTGCGACAGTGGCCGCAGGTGACATGGCCCTCGCCGGAGACTCGCTGTCCAACGCGGAGACCCTCTACCTCGGAGCCGATGGCATCGACCTCTCCAACGAACTCATGGCCAACCTGCATCCCGATCGGGATCGTCGCTTGCGCCCACGCATCCCAATTGACGATATGGAGGTCTGTGCCGCAGACAGCCGTCTTGGCCACCTTGATGCGAACGTCGTTGTGGCCGATTTCGGGGACAGCGATGTCTTCCATCCAAATGCCGGGCTCGGCCTTGCTTTTTACCAACGCCCTCATGCCGAGACGACTCCCAGCTCTCGACCGACCCGGGTAAACGCAGCGATCGCCGTGTCGATGTGGTCATCGGTGTGTGCAGCCGACATCTGCGTCCTGATCCTGGCTTCGCCGCGGGGGACAACCGGAAACGAGAACCCGATGACGTAGATGCCCTCGATGAGTAGTCGATCGGCCATCGCCGATGCGAGCTTGGCGTCGCCCAACATCACAGGAATGATTGGATGGTCGGCACCGGCGAGCGTGAATCCCGCCGCCTCCATGCCGGACCTGAATCGCGCCGAGTTGTTGCGCAACTTGATGCGCAGGTCGTCCGAGGAGCGGAGAAGATCCAGCGCCTTGAGCGATGTCGCCGTGATCATGGGTGCGAGCGAATTCGAGAACAGATACGGTCGCGACCGCTGCCGCAACCAAGCAACGATTTCCTTTCGCCCCGATGTGTACCCCCCGGAGGCG
>CBDUNF010000089.1:0-13359 GCA_965368515.1 uncultured bacterium | reverse complement strand
CCGAGCACGTGGTTGGCCACAGTGACCGCAAACCTACGATCGTCGCCGCGGGTGAGGCCCTCACTACCGAAGACGATATGTGACTGTTCGGTATCGCGGTGCCGCACTCTGACCCGGGCCTCAACCTTCGGTGCGACAGACGGACGGCCAACCTCCGGACCCTCCCAATCGCCCATGTGCTCTGCGATCAATGCCACCAGCGCCTCGTGATCGAGGTCGCCCACTGCAGCGACCACGGTCGATTTTGGCGTGTACCGACGATGCCAGTAGTTGTGGATCGTGTCACGAGTCATCTCAGTAATCGACTCGCGGGTGCCCAGAATCGGAGGCGCTAGAGGGTGTCCTCCCCACAGTGCGGTCACAAACTGCTCGTGAGCCACATCGGTGGGGTCGTCCTCGTTCATGTTGATCTCTTCGAGAACGACGTGACGCTCGGAGTCGATTTCGCTCTGGCGGAAAGCCGGCCGCTGCAGCATTTCGGCGAGGATGTCAACCGCAAGAGGCAGGTCGGCGCTGCGCAGCCGGGCCCAATAGCAGGTGTATTCCTTGGAGGTGAAGGCGTTGTTGCGGGCCCCGACCGCGTCAAACGCTTCGGCGATAGCCCGTGCCGGAAGACGCTCAGAGCCCTTGAACAGCAAGTGCTCGAGAAAGTGGCTGGTACCGGCTTCGATCGGTTCCTCATCGCGGCTGCCGGCGTCTACCCAGCATCCAATCGCAACGGAGCGGACTGACGGCATCTGCTGGGTGATGATCCGGAGTCCATTGGGAAGTGTGGTCAGGTCATAGTGCATCCGAGGAATGATAGAGCGAGACGCATTTCTCGGTACCGACCACTGCCTCAATCAGGATTGACCGGTCGGCGCCGCATCCTCTTCGTCTCAGATCGGGTGCGTTTCTCTGCAAGCCTGCGCTCCCGAGCAGCCCGGCTCGGTCGAGTCGGTCGTCGCTTGGGCTGAGGTGGACGCAGGGCATTACGAAGGGTCTCAGCCATTCTCCGCCTGGCCATCTGGCGGTTCCTCCATTGCGAGCGAGAATCGCCGACTCTGACGGTCAGTACCCCTGCTGTCAGCTGCGCTCCGAGGTTCTCGATGATCCGGGAACGAGATGAGGCATCGAGAGCGGCCGACGCACCGATATCGAATAGCAACTCGACTCGCGTCGAGCTCTTGTTGGCGTGTTGACCACCGGGTCCGCCCGATGGATCAAAGCGCCAACTCAGCTCGGTGGCGGGGATAGTGACCGTCTCGCTCACTACAAGATCATCCATGGTCGCCACGATAATCGGCTGCGAAGCGTGCCATTTGACGAGTGTGAGAGAATCTACGGTCATGCGCGGCCGAGAACAGTCAGTACTAAACGAGGTTTTGCCCCCGGAAGAGCGGGTCATCGAGGCCGTTGTCGCGCGCTATCAGCGAGTTGCACCTGCGATCACCCGATTCGCGCGAGCAATAGCCGGGAAGGAAGATCTCGTCGTGCGACTTGGCGCGCAGGCATCCGGAGGCGAAGACGAAATCGTTCTGGACCCCGGTGTATTCCAAGCTGCCTATGCCCGCAACGCGCCTGTCACGCCCGCCGAGGTCGCCCTCACCTCGGCACTTCACGAAGTCATCCACCTGCTCGCATCCGACTTTGATGAGATGAGGCCAATCCCTCCGTCGTGGCTTGCTCACCGCCAGGACCGAAAGACCACAGAGGAACCTGAGGAGATCGACTTCGAAGTCCCGCAGCATTCCCCCATGCTCTTCGAAGACGATCAAGATGAAGCGTTGGCCGCCGTGCAAGAAGCCGAGACCGCCGTCCCCGCTCCCGCCGAACAGGCCGTATCGCTGCTCGACGCCATAAGCAGCATCGGCGGTCCGGCCGCCGAGGCGCTGTTCTTCTCTTTGGAAGACGCCAGGCAGGAACGTGTCCTGCTCGACGGATTTGGCGGGGTCCGCTCGGTGCTTTCCGACCTCTATCTGGCGGCCATGCCGGGCGGAATGAACGAGGCCCGCCCGCTCGGGCAGTATGCGCTGGCCTGTTTCCTCATGGTCGGCGGCTACGCCCCAAAGAACCGCCTACAACGTCTTCTCCCCCCACATGTCGGTGCGGCACTCGACGATGCGCAACCCTTTGTCGACGATGTGGCCGACGCCACCGACCCGTGGACCGTTGGTGGCCTCGCTCTCCAGCTTCTCGAGGTCGCCCGTCTCCACGGCCTGGCGCACATTGTTGAGCAAACCGACTCTCGACAGGTCAAGACAGCCAAGAACGAAGATGACAGCTCGGCCATCAGCGACTCGGTGGATGCGGTACGCATCGTGACCCCACCCCTGCGCGATTCCGACTCATACGACGAAACCCGTGCCGCCGCCCAGTCCGTCTCCGCCGAGCACGGCAAGGCTGGTGATGCCGACCAAGCCGGCGACCCCGCTACCGAGCAGCTCGTGAGGGTGTCGCAGTCACCGTCTATCTATCTGCCGACCGGGCAGACCGGAAAGCTGATCGTTGGTGGATTTCCCAGCGAGTTCCGCACCTTCGCCACAGAGGGCCGTGTGCTGCTCGATGACGCCGCCCGTCAGTGGGGCGTCGTACAGCGCCGCGTCGCCGGCGAGCTCTACCCGCTGTTCCTCGCTAACCAGCGTCGCGGGCTGCGCTCCGGCTTCGATGCGGGAGATCTCTCCCCCCACGCCGCCCTCCTGCTCGGCGCAGGCCTATACGAGCGGATGTTCGAGCGTCGCGACCTCCCCAGTCGCCGCAGCTATGCCGTGAGCCTTCTGGTCGATGGATCTGCGTCCATGCTCCAACCGCTCAAAGTTGCGAACGTTCGCAAGGCACCATGGGCGCTCGCCGCGGCATCACTCGGAGCGTGGTCGCTTGCCGCTCTCTGCAATGAGCTTCAAATCGATTTTGAGGTGGCCGTCTTCAACCGGTCGTTCCCTGCGTCACCCGACGACACGGAGCGCAGCTTCAGCGAACGCCGCCACAAGGCCATCGGTGGGTTGCGCCGAGCCCACAGCGGGTCCGCCGATCGCCTCTCCCGAACTGTGAATCACTACCTGCTCAAGCCCTTCGACGATCGCTGGCGCCGGCACGAGGACATTCTCGCTGGATTGTTCTATATGGCCGCCGCACCACGCGAGGCCGGTCAGATCGCACGCAGAAACCCTGAGGCCTCGCCTCCGGTGTCTATGTTTGACAAGGCTGCCAATGTTGACGAGTTCAATGTGACCTTTGCGGCGCAGCGACTCGCCGCCCGGCACGCGTCCACCCGCATCCTGGTCGTACTGGCAGACGGCATGACCCGGGGCTCGGTCCGCGCCCTGGCCGAGTCGGTGCAGGTTGCAGAGAAGACCGGGACGACCGTCCTTGGTATCGGCATCGGCGACGACACGGTGACTGCCGCATATAGCCGTCACCAGGTTGTCGAACGCCCGGAAGAGCTCACCCGGGCCATGATCGACGGCGTCCGTTCGACTCTGCTGCGCACCATTGCAGCTGCGGGCGGAGAAACCTGGTGGGCCCATTCATCCACACATCTTGAACAACAAAGGAGCATCGCTCATGGCTGAAACGGTGACTTTCGTAGACCCATCTGGAGAAGGCCCCCCGATAGAGATACCCCGCGTCGAAATCCCATCCGGTGTGCCGGATCGGGAGCTGCGACAAGAGCACATCCCGACCGCTGATCCGTACTACGTGGATCTCGGCATGCTGTACCGGCTGGCGCAGCTCGAATCCGTGCGTCAGAACCACTTCACGGACACTCCGCTGCATCTGGCCCTCCGTGGACACATGGGCACGGGCAAGGACCACGATCTAGAACAGTTTGCGGCTGTGCTCGGCATGCCCCACTATCGAATCCCGTTGACCGGCGAAGTACGTGACATCACGTTGATCGGTTCGGTCAAGCTGTACGGCGACGGCAAGGGCGGTACCGAGAGTCGGTGGGAGGACGGCGACATCACCCGGGCCTTGCGCGGGCCGGCGCTCATCAACCTGTCCGAGCTGAACGCGGCAGGAGCCGAGACCTTGTTCGCCCTCCACGGCTTGCTCGATCGCCACCAGGCGCTCGAACTGCCGACCGGCGAGATGGTCCATCTTCGCCACGACGTACGGGTCTTTGGCACCCTCAACCCGACCGATCTGCGCGACTATGCGGGGACCCAGACGCTCAACAAGGCCTTCGCCGACCGTTGGATAATCTGGGAGAAGGACTTCCCGGAAGAAGACGAGCTGATCAGCATGCTCAATCGACGGCATCCCGACCTCAAGCCGTCTTTTGCGGAACCGATCGCCAAGCTGGCGGTTGAGGTCAACGCCTCCTTCAGCTCCACTGACTCACAGACCCGGGTGGAGACTCCGATGAGTCTCCGCACGGTGCTGGACCGGTTGCCCGCAGGGCTGAGGGTGTACGCGAGTCAGCCCGATCCGCTGCGCCGGGCGTGGGAGGAGTTTGTCCTCCCCCACGTCGATCGGTTCGATCGAGACCACTATGACACCGTCTGGTCTGCAGTTGCCCGCCGCGGGCCGGGCGAAACACCGTTCAAGAACAGCTAGAGGGAAGGTTTCTTCATGCCAACATTCGACATTGTCTCTCAAGTAGATATGCAAGAGGTCCGCAACGCCGTCGATCAGGCGGCGCGCGAGATCGTCAACCGCTACGACTTCAAGGGCACCGACACCAAGATCAACCTCTCCGACGACGGGATCAGCCTCGAATCGAGCGCCGACAGTCGTCTCGAGGCAGCAATCGACGTACTCAAGGGCCGTCTTGTGAAGCGCAACGTGTCGCTGAAGTCCATCTCCGGCGGTGAGATCAAGCCGGCGGCAGGCGGGCGGGTTCAGACCCTTTTCACGATGAGTCAAGGGATCCCCCAAGACGCTGCCAAGGAACTCGGCAAGATGATCCGCGACGCCAAGTTGAAGGTCCAGGTCCAGATTCAGGGCGATCAACTGCGGGTACAGGGTAAAAAGCGCGACGACCTACAGACCGTCATCCAGATGCTGCGTGACCTCGACTACCGGCTGCCGCTTCAGTACATCAACTTCCGCGACTAGCTCATTTCGTTGAGTTGCCGAACTGATAGCCGAACTCGTCGATGACAGCTTTGTCGGCCGCATAGACACCCTCGGCCAGTGCGTCGTCGTAGTACTTCCAGTAGGCACCGTGCCGGCTTGGATTCATGCTGCGAAACGCAGCTACCTCGTCGATACAGGCCCGAATCACGCCGATTCGTTCAAAGAAAGCGATTACATCGTCATGAACGGATTCGTAGCGTCCCATCACGATGTCGGGATTGCGCGGTCTTTCCGAATCGCATCCGAAGATGCGGAAGTACTCGACTGAGAAGCTGTTGTATCGGAACTCCGGTGAGTCGACCGGGAATCGGCGCAGGTTCTGCATGAACCCGGCAAAGTCCAGCGTCTTGTCCTCTGACACCGTCATGAAATGCGGAGGCCGGTATGGATAGGACATGAAGAAGTGGTACCAGGATACGTACCAGTCCCACGGGTTCCGTACCAGGCCAAACGCCGGGAGCTGCTTTGCCGAGTCCGGGATCTCGTCGTAGCTGTGGTGCTGGGCCGTCGGTGCGGTCGGATCCCGGAACGTAGCACCGGTGGCGAGACGAACCCGATCGCCATAGTGTTTCTCGAGCAGCATCCGGATGAAGACACCACCGGTCTTTGGCATGTGGAGGATGACGGCTTGGTTCTCGAGAATCATCGCCTCAGCCAACCTCTACGCGGAAGGTTCGGTTTCGGAAGGGCCTCGCTGCGGTGTGCCAGGTAGCCGGCGAGTACTGCCTCCTGCTGATCTGGGGTAAGGGTCGACAGCCACCGATCTCGCGTCGTGGCCGCGTCACGGTTGAGCGCATACGGATCTCGTCGATCGTCAGGCGAAAGCGTGCCGTCCAGGTAGTCGCGGCTGACTTCTTCCCACGGTAGGTCGAGCGCCGCCGCCAGATCTGCGAAACCACGCCGGGGGTTACGGGTGAGGTCCTCGTAGGCGACGACATGACCGGCACCGGCGACGGCCGCAGCGGCGTCGCCCAACAGGAGCGCTTGGTACGCCCCGTGGTCATGCCAGAAGTCATCCGCTGATTCTGCGCCGAATCGTTCCGCGATGTCCAGCCGCTTCCATCCTCGCTCGAAATAGCTGAGCGCCACTGCGCACGGATGACGATGCAGCAGAACCACGGTCACCGGGAACTCGTCCAACGCAAAGGGAATCAGCAGCGGATTTACTTCTTTGACCAACCGGCGATGGTCACGCATGCTCAGAAACCCTGCCGCATGATCTCGATACGCTGCGTCGGTCAATGGATCGACGAGCGGCGAGCGATTGCCTGCCGCGAGCCACGATTGCGTGATGGGCTCCCGTTCATAAGCCACCGACGGCGACGACCCCAGCACGGAACCCGCCCACGACGTCCCGCTGCGGGGCAGCCCAACAAGGAGAATGTCGCTGCTCATCGGCGCACGATCGAGCGCAGGCCACCCGTCACCGGGGTGAGCCGGCAATGGACTTCCCGTACGTGATTATCTTGTCGATCGGGACGAAGCCCTCGCCGCGATACAGCGCGCCCGATCCGGGATTGGCCATCTCGTACATGACTTCGGCGTGAATCATCCCCCAGGATCGCATGGCCTCCATGCCGGCGCGCATCAGCGCGCCCCCAAGGCCAAGGCGCCGATGGTCGGGATGGACCGCTACCGGCTCGAACAAGCCGGTCTTGTTTATGTCATCGGGCCAGAGAACGCAAAAGGCAGCAAGCTGGCCGTCCGGGGCGACGACCAGAAGCTCACGATCGGGGCTGTATCCCGGCGAATTCATGACTCGCGCATACAACTCCGTCGTCCATGCCGCCCCAAACGTTGCCTTGTGCAACTCTGCGACCGGGCCAGCTTCTTCGACCCCGGTCACTGAGCGCAGGTAGTAGCCCTCTGGTAGCTCGGGAGGTTCTGCACCATCGATGCTCCGTCTCGTGAGCATGTAGACGTCGTCATCTTGAGCAACCCAGCCCGACGACTCCAGCATGTCGACGCGGACCTGGTCATTCGCAGAGGCATCGGTCCAGATGTCGGTGGCTTCCGAGCCTCGACCGGCCATCAGCCTCACTAGCGTCTGCTCCGACCACTCGTTGATTTCGGGTTCCAAGGATGGGACGGTCTGCCTGATGGTTCGGTTGATCTGCGGGTCGCAGGTGGATCGCCGTGGATCCAGGAGCGTCCACGCCAAGATCTCCCCTGTATCGTCCTCCCAGATGTGGACCAGCTCGTGTGGATTTTCGTGCCGCATACCGTTGTATATGTGGTGGACCACGTCCCCGGGGTGCAGCATGCCAACTCGGCCGTGGTCGCTGATAGCCTTAGCCGTGAACGCCTGCAAGGCGCAAGCGTCCTCATCCCCAGCGAATGCACGTCGTCTCATAGTGATAGTCCAATCTGGGCCGCCGCAACGAGCGAATCCGCGACGGGCACTTCGAGCGCTTCCAACTCCTTGCGGTGGTGGCTGCCACCGTCGTACATAACGGCCGGGATACCAACCGCCATTGCGGCCTCGGCGTCATCGATGGCGTCGCCAATCATCACGGTTGTGCCGTTTCCGCGCAAGTTGGCGAGATGGATCTCGAGCAACCTTGCCTTCGTCTCACCGGCGTCCTTAGTGTTGCCATCGATTCGGGCCATCGCCCCTTCGAGTCCACGCCGTTTCACCTCCGGAACGAGGTCATGGTGCCACCACATCGAAAGGACCGATTGCGTGGCTCCGGCTGCGGCCACATGCGCAATGGCAGCTTCGGCATCGTGGGTCAGCGGCACCTCGTGCAGACTGTCGACGTAGGACTGGTGGAACGTGATATCGATGGTCGACCACTCCGCATCGGTCACGGGGCGGCCCAACAAGCGGTCGTAGAAGACGCGCACTGGGCGGGTGTAGTGGTTGCGGTAGCCGTCGGCGTCGATCGGTCCCTCACCGATGGCGGCAAGAGATACGTTCACCGCGGCGACGACAACCGGTAGGTCATCGACGAGGGTTCCATTCCAATCCCAGATCACATGGCGCATAGGGTTGGACGGTAGTAGCGTCAGAGGTCCGCCGGATCACAAGCATCCGGCCGGATAGGCGACTAAAGAAACGGCCGCATGCGCAATTATCAGATTGGCAATCAGGACCTGGACGCTCGACTCGCCGCGCTCATCAGCGACGCCGTGTCCGACCACGATGACCACGGTCACGAGGACGACCTCATTACTGAGATGATGGTCTCAATTCTGAAGATGCATCGCGACGACACCGATCGTGGCGACCTCAAGATCGTCAACAGCGCGCACAAGGAGCTCCGCTATTCGTTTCTCGTCTTCTCGCGCTATCGCGACATCCCCAAAGTGACCGTGTATGGATCGGCACGCACCGCCCCGGAGGATCCGAACTACAAACTCGCGGCCGAGTTTGCGAACCTCATGGCCGACACGCATCACTGGATGGTTGTCACGGGAGCAGGTCCGGGAATCATGGAGGCGGGCAACCGCGGTGCAGGTAGTGACTACGGGTTTGGGGTAAACATCCGCCTGCCGTTTGAGGCGGATGCGAACAAGTATGTCCATGAGAGCCGCCTCATCAACTTCAAGTACTTCTTCACCAGGAAGCTGATGTTCGTCAAGGAATCCGACGCATTCACGGTATTCCCGGGTGGGTTCGGCACCCAGGACGAGACGTTCGAACTGCTCACGCTCATCCAAACCGGTAAGTCGGACATGCACCCGATCGTCCTGATGGAGGCACCCGGCACCGGGTACTGGGATGAGTGGTTCGACTTCGTGGCCGCTCTTCGGGAACAAGGCATGGTTGCACCGGACGATCTGAGCCTCTTCACCTACACCAACGATGCGACTGAGGCAGCCGCTGAGATCCGCAAGTTCTACAACAACTACCACTCGCAGCGATACGTCGAAGGAAAGCTGATACTTCGCCTCAAGCACGAACCGTCGGCGGCGCTGATCGCACAACTCAA
Organism: uncultured bacterium; assembly: GCA_965368515.1. GTDB lineage: Bacteria > Actinomycetota > Acidimicrobiia > Spongiisociales > UBA5794 > JAAETI01. Next base: position 4,363 of record CBDUNF010000089.1, on the reverse strand, counting down.
CGATGAATTCTCCGACATCGTCGTGAGCGGCAAGATCGAGAAGATCGAAACCACCGCCGCCGAGATCCGCACCGACGACAACGTAGACCTCGCCCGCATCCGGCTGCACTTCGATCGACGTCACCTCGGCAGGCTCCGGCTCATGGTCGATCAGCTCAACTCAGCCGCCCAGGACTTGCTGACCGAGTAGCGCGCTCTACTGTGCCCCGGTCGCCGACCGGCCGGTGCCGAACGGGGCGCCAAAGACACGATATCTGGGACGATTCGGTGCGGCGATTATTCAACCCCTTCCGAGGACAGTAAAATGTCTCTCTCATGCGCGAAATACTCTCAGACCTCGTAGCTGAGCAACAGGCCCTAGACCAGTTCCTCCAGCGGATAAATGAACGACAGTGGGTGCTCCCGACGTCCGCTCCTGGATGGAGCATCAAAGACGTCGTCAGCCACCTCGCTTACGCCGAGCGCTTCGCCGCACAGGTGCTCGCGGACGGCGCCCCGGTCGTCGCCGCTGTCAAGACCAAGGACATCGATGAGTGGACGGCTCAGGGTGTCAAAGAAGGCCGCGAAATGCGGTACCAGCAGGTTATCGAGTGGTGGCGAAACAGTCGCGCCGACGTCGTCGATGCACTGTCCCGGATGGAGGGAACCGATCGAGTCCCCTGGTTCAACGGGGACATGAGCGCCCGTGCGTTTGGCACACTGCGACTGATGGAGACGTGGGCCCATGGTCTCGACGTCAAAGATGCAATGGAGGGTCTGCTCACATACGGCGAAGAGGAAGAGGATCCCACCGACGACACATCGCGGATCCGTCACGTCGCCTGGCTGGCTCACCGCATGTTGCCGTTTGCCTTCGCTGAGGCGGGCGAGGTCTTCCCCGATTCCGGGATTCGCCTAGAGCTAATGGGTCCACGCTACGCCCGCTGGGTGTACGGCCCCGAGGATGCCACCGACATCATCAAGGGTGTCGCCGGCGAATGGTGTCGGATCGCTGTGCATCGAATGGATCCGGGGTCCGTCTCGCTGAAGACCGAAGGTGAGAACGCCGAGACTGCGATCAAGGTCGTCCGCACTTATTAGGCAAGCCGGCGTGTCGCCGTTGCCGCTGAATGGACTCCGCTCCATGACTGGATACGACAAGGGTGCAATCAGCTTCCATTGGGCTTCAGCCGCGTTGATTCTGGCACTATGGCCGATCGGCAAGATCATGGCTTCGAGTAGTGGGACACCGTCGTCGATCCTCTATACCGTTCACGTTGCACTCGGCCTCACCGTCGCTGCGGTGACGGTCGGTCGAGTGGTCTGGATCCTGCGTGGACAGCGTCCGCAGGCTCTCGACATGCCTCGGTGGGAGAAGACCCTGTTCGTGGCCAATCACTACCTCCTGTACGGACTGCTGTTGGTTCTGTCTCTCAGCGGGATAGCAATGCTGCTGGCGGCTGGGAGCTTCGACGCGATCGCTCTCCGCAAGAACGATGGACCGCGCGACCAACATGAGCTTGCCTCGACCGTGTTTCTGCTGATGTTCGTCATGCACGTCGCAGGCGTTGTCTACCACCAAGCCAAGAAGGGCAAGACCCTACGTCGCATGGGTGTCCCGATCGGGGACTAGGCAGCGCTTCAGCGGCCGCGCTGGTCTTCTTTGTTGACGTCAAAGCCCGACTTGAGCAGCAGGCTGAGGAAAGCGGGTGCCGGCTCGCGAAACTGGATCGGCCGGAAGGCGTCCTCGTGTTCCTCGAAGAATTCGAGCATCGTCGTGACTATGTGCCCGAGTGCGACCGTGTTCAGATTCGAAAAGCGACTGCGGCCAAAGGCAACCAACCGGGTACGGACTATGCCGCCGCCCTTGCTGGGGCTGCGGTGAATGCTGTCACGTTGGAGACCCGTGATGACGTCATCGATACCGTCCTGGTAGATCCACTCGACGCGCCGCAGCATCGAGTGCAGCACGCCGTGGTCCTTGATGCCCGGGTTCAACTCGGCCTGGCCCTGCTTCACCTCGCCGACAATGACATCGATCGTGTCATCCTCCAGGTCCAGCACGGGGTCGTCGATCACCAGCATCTCGCAATCGGCCGGCTTGTGAGGATCTCCGATATAGACGTCGCCGGGAAAGCGAATCCCCATGATGTCGATATCGGTAACCGTCTTGAACCGACCCTTCTTGTCTCGCCGTTGCACCTCGAACTCGCTCAGCGTCATGTAGCCGGTGAGACGCAGGTAGTTCTCGACAAGGTTGACCGCTATGTCCAATTGATCCTCCGGAGTGTCGATCCCGATTCAAGCCGAAAGCGCGTCTCGTTCCGACGACCCAGCCCTCAATCCGTTCTTGCGTACCTCCGTCCGAAATGTCGTACCACGCTGCGCAAGCACCGTGTGGCGACACCCCTTGCGACCCAACGAGATCCGGGGTTCTTACGCGCGGTCTGTGCATAAGTCGGTTTTGTAGTTCTCTCCAGGTAATGCCATGCAGGCGAATCGTCTTACACGCGGTCTGTGCATAAGTAGATTTTGTCATTCTCTCCATCTTCTCCCAGGAGCGCCGCGATTCGTGTCACACCGGACATGTACCCTGCACCCGATGGCGCTCGATCGATTTTCTGCACCCACCCGAGCCTGGTTCGAATCATCTTTCGAATCCCCCACCCGCGCCCAACAAGACGGTTGGGAAGCCATCGCCCGCGGCGACCACACCCTCATCCACGCCCCGACCGGATCGGGCAAAACCCTTGCCGCCTTCTTGTGGGCGATCGATCGCTTGGCAGCCGAACCCACACCGCCGGAACGTAACCGATGCCGGGTCCTCTATGTCTCCCCGATGAAGGCGCTGGCCTACGACATCGAGCGCAACCTAAGAGCTCCACTCACCGGCATTCATCTCGCAGCAGAGCAACTCGCCGTCGCCCCGCCCAAGATCAGTACGGCGATGCGGACGGGCGACACCCCACCGGCCGAGCGCACCGCCATGTTGCGCCACCCGCCCGACATCCTGATCACCACACCGGAGTCCCTGTACCTGATGCTGACCTCGCAGGCCCGTGACATGCTGGCTTCGGTCGAGTACGTGATCGTCGATGAGATCCATTCTGTCGCCGGCACCAAACGAGGCAGTCATCTGGCATTGACTCTGGAGCGTCTCGACGAACTCACCGAAGCTCCCTTGCAGCGCATCGGCCTCTCGGCGACCCAACGTCCCCTGCAAACGATCGCCGAGTTCCTCGGGGGTGGCCACCGGCCAACACCAGAGGCCGAGTGGATTCCCCGCCTAGTCACCGTGGTCGATGCGCCGTGGGCGAAAGAGCTGGAGATTCAAATCGTCGTCCCCGTCGCCGACATGACCCGACCCGAGGAAACGGCGCCCGCCGTCGGCTCTCCCGACGAGCCGGGCCGGAAATCGATTTGGCCGGCGGTGTACCCACAGTTGCTCGACCTCGTCCTCAACCACACGTCAACGCTGCTCTTCGTCAACAGCCGAGGTCTGGCCGAACGACTGGCGGCTGAGCTGAACCGCCTGGCCGGCGACGAGCTGGTCCAATCGCATCATGGCTCAGTGTCCCGCGAGCAGCGTGTCGAGATCGAAAGCAGACTCAAGAGTGGCGATCTGCGTGGCGTGGTCGCCACCTCTACCCTCGAGCTAGGCATCGACATGGCTGCCATCGACCTCGTCGTTCTCGTTGAATCCCCGAGTTCGGTAGCGAGAGGTTTGCAGCGTGTCGGTCGAGCCGGGCACCAGGTCGGGGCCCCATCGAAGGCGCGAGTCTTCCCGAAACATCGGGGCGATCTGCTGGAAACGGCGGTGGTGGTCAAGAGGATGTACAGCGGTGCCATCGAAGAGACAGCCGTACCGCAGAATCCCCTCGATGTTCTTGCCCAGCAGCTCGTTGCCATGACTTCGGTCACGGAGCTCGATGTCGATGACGCATTTGCGCTGGTCCGTGGGGCATACCCATATCGCGACCTCACCCGCGCATCGTTCGAGGCGGTGCTCGACATGCTCGCCGGGCGCTACCCATCGGACGAGTTCGCCGAATTGCGTCCCCGCATCGTGTGGGACCGGGTCGACAACACCATCTCTCCCCGCAACAACGCAAAGATGTTGGCCGTCACCAACGCGGGCACGATCCCCGATCGAGGTCTGTACACGGTCGTTCTCCCCGAGGGCGGCAAGATCGGCGAACTCGACGAGGAGATGGTCTACGAGAGCAGGGTGGGCGACACCTTCGTCCTTGGTTCGTCGTCCTGGAAGATCGCCGAGGTGACGCACGATCGTGTCATCGTGGCTCCGGCGCCAGGTCAGGCGGGGGCCAAGCTCCCGTTCTGGCACGGCGACGGCCCCGGCCGACCCATCGAGCTGGGCAGGGCG
>CBDUNF010000088.1:0-13392 GCA_965368515.1 uncultured bacterium | reverse complement strand
CATCCACGCTCCACTTGCGCAGAAAACGACCCAGTGGCACATGGCGCGGATCATCGGGTGACTTGTGATTGACCCGCCGATCCGTCCCATCGAACGGAATCGCGTCAGATCGGCGATCCGGCAGCATGGTACGCAGCTTGTAGACAGTGAACTCCTGTCCATTGACACCGATCCGCTGCTGCTTGAAGATCGCCGGCCGGCCCAACTTCCACCAGATGAGTGGCACGACGACCATGAGGATCGGGAAAGTCGCGATTGTGAGTGCGACACCACCGGCGCGATCCATCGCTGGTTTTAGAAACCTTTGATAGATCCCCTGGGTGGTGAGATCCGGAACGACATGCAAGTGAGGCTGAACGGCCTCACCGCTTTCAATAACTATTCTCTCTTCGACCGATGCACGGTCAAACCTACCCTGCAGCATCCCCGATGCCCCCTAATCACGCTTAAACAACTGTTCGGCGTTCTTCTACTAGCCCGTCACAATCCTAAGTCCCGCAAAGCCTTGCGTAACGGGCCATTTCGACCGTCTGTCGAGTAACTAGTCACTGAATACGGTCAGTCCACTACTCAGCGTTACCATCTGGGCCCATACGGCTTCAGGATGTAGTTACCGGGCTGTAATTCGCCAAGAAATCGCCTGACCCAATTGAGGTATTGGCTTCAAACGCAACGAATTCGCACTGCTACCGTAACCGGCGGCGGACCGTGAACGGCCGCCTTCTGCGAGTCTCTCTCATCGGAGCTCAGTGGTGCAGCGGCCAGCGGGGATTATCGAATGTGGGCAAAAGGCGATCGGCTTCCAGTGCAACTCATCGCATTGGCTATCTCAGTTGTCATTGTCGCGGGCGCTTGCAACGGGACCACCGCCCCTGATCCCGGGGAATCGCTTCCCGGATCGACCACGGCAGTCACGACCAGCACAACGACCACAACGTCGGCTACTCCCCCGACCACGGTCACAACTACCATTCCCACGACTTCGGTGCCACCGTCAACTGTCGCCCCTCCGATCCTCCCAGCCACCACAACGACGACGCCCGAGGTCGCTACGACCCTTCCTGAGAATCCGGGAGACGGAACCGTTGTGGTCGATCCAGCCGACAACTTTGCATCTCTGGTCGAGAGCTCGCCGCCTGGAACTCGCTTCATTCTGCAGCCGGGCGTCCACCGCACCCAGCGGGTAACTCCCAAGGACGGAATGACCTTTGAGGGGATGGACGGAGCCACTCTCAACGGGTCAATCCTCCTGGACGGATTCGAGGAGACAACTGACGGGTGGGATGTCGCCGGCGTCCAGCTCGACATGGACCGACACGGCGAGTGCGTCGATGACTACGAAGCATGCTCTCTCCGCAACGACCTCTATGTAGACGACGAGATGCTGTGGCGAGTCGATAACCGCGACGAATTGACCGCAGGCACCTGGTGGTCCGATGGTCGCAGGATCGTTATTGCAGATGATCCACAGGGCCGCAAAGTCGAGGTCAGCCTCACCGAGAACGCATTCAGAAGCGACGCCGACGATGTGACGATCCGCAATCTGACCGTCGAGAAGTTCGCATCGCTCGCACAGCGAGGTGCGATCCAAGCGTGGCGTCCCGCAACGGGAACCCGGGGCTCCAACTGGCTCATAGAGAACGTCGAGGTTCGTCTCAACCACGGCGCAGGGATCAGCGCAGGTGATGGGACGATCATCCGCAATGTTCACGCTCACCACAACGGCCAGCAGGGCATAACCGGCACCGAAGCGGTCGGCATCGTGGTCGAGTCGTCCGAAATCGACAACAACAACCTCCGCGGGTTTGCGTGGGGATGGGAAGCGGGCGGAGCGAAGTTCACCAAAACCGTCGGGCTGGTCCTCCGCGACCTAGTCGTGCACCACAATCTCGGTCCTGGCCTGTGGTGTGACATTGGTTGTGTCGAGACGACCTACGAGAACAACGTCGTTTACAGCAACTCGGCAATGGGTATCTTCCACGAGATCTCATTCGATGCGATCATTCGCGGCAACGAGGTCTACGACAACGGCTTTATCAAGGGTGAGTGGATCTGGGGCGCTGGCATTCTGATCGCAGCATCTTCGAACGTAGAGGTGTACGACAACATCGTCACCAACAACGCCGACGGTATCGGCGGCATTCAGCAACGCCGCGAGGGAGACGAGGGGCTGTATCGGCTGGAAAATCTCTCGGTTCACGACAACACAATCACCATGTGGTACGGACAAACCGGAGTCGTGCAGGACATGGGCGATCCCAGTGTGTTTGCCGACAGAAACATCCGCTTTGCAAACAACACCTATGTCGGTGCCGGACACGAGGCCTTTACCTGGGACGACAGCGCCCTGACCTGGGACGCTTGGCTCGAGACCGGCCAGGGAGCCGGCAGCACCCGGTCCGATGGATAGCGCGCACCGACCCTCGCTGCTCGTATTTGCGTACGTCTGCTCCCCGAAGATGGGAACCGAACCTGGAGCGGGTTGGGGTGTCATCACGGCTCTCGGCGAATTCGCCGACCTGACCGTACTCACCGGAAGCCGGTACAACGACCACCTCGATGAATGGAAGGCAGCAAATCCGGAGTCATCGATTCGTTTCGTTGAAATCTCCGACAGACGGGTAGGGCCGCTGACACGTTGGCACCGAATCCCCGAGTTCCTGTACTACCTGACATGGTTGCGGAGAGCTCGGAAGACTGCCCGGCACCTAGTTGCCACCGACCAGTTCGACCTCGCCGTTCATGCGACGTTCTCGGCCTTTTGGCTACCCACACCGGCGACGAACCTCAGCATCCCGAGCGTCTGGGGCCCGGTCGGTGGTGCGGTAACGACTCCGCGACCGCTGCGGGGCTTGCTCGGCAGAGCCGGAGTCATCCAGGAAGTCCTCGACTACGCCTCGGTGCGGCTGATGGCATCCCTTCCCGCATCGCGCCGGGCTGCGGTCCGGGCAACCGAGCGAGTCTTCCAGAACGAAGAGACCCGAGCCATGGTGCCGTCGCAGGCACGGTCCAGATCACGCATCTTGAACCACTCCCAGTTCACAGTGGTGCCTGAGTTTCCACCACAGGACGACGGAAGATATGCGCTGTGGGTCTCGCCCATGGAAACCAGGAAAGGGCCGCAGCTTGCCTTGGAGGCGCTCGCCCGGACCAACAACAGCATCGAACTGAAGATGGTTGGAGAAGGTCCGCAGCGCAAAAAACTCGAGGCCGCCGCAATCGAACTCGGGGTCGCCGATCGGGTGACCTTCACCGGCCTCGTTCCCCGCGAGGAGGCCGTGAAACTAATGCGCGGCGCCACCACGGTGCTCTTCACCGGGTTGCGCGAGGAGGGCGGGTTGGCCCTTGCGGAAGCGATGTACGCGGCCAGGCGGATCATCGTGTTGGACCACGGTGGCGCTGGCTCGATTGCCAGAACGGCCACCGACCAGGATCGGGTAGCCCTGATTCCTCCCGGCGATATTGCGGCGGTGGCGCAGCAGTTTGCGGAAGCTGTCAACAGCCACTTCGCCGCGGACAGCGTCGCCGACACGCCACTGCTCGACAGGGACCAAGCAGTAGCCGAATTGCGGTCAGCGGTGATGGCAGCTTTGGAAAAATGAAGAACAATCACGGATGACCCGGTGACCGACCCACAGAAAGAAACACAATGGCAATCCTGAGGACACAGGAGATTCCTAGGGACTCCCAGCTCGACGCAGACATCTGCGTGGTCGGGGGCGGACCAGCCGGCATCTCAATCGCGCTGCATTTGATAGAAGCCACCAACCTAAAGGTTGCTTTGTTGGAAAGCGGCGGTCTCGAGCCAGAGGAGGGGCCGCAGACGCTCAATGAAGGCGCCAACGTCGGGCTCGACTACTACGACCTCACGACCACTCGCCATCGTGTCCTGGGAGGATCCAGCCACAAGTGGGCGGGCTGGTGTCGGCCGATGGACGAGTTGGACTTCCAGGGTCGACCCGGAATCCCCAACAGCGGCTGGCCCATTTCATACCTCGACATGCAACCGCATTTCCGGGCCGCCGAACGGCTCTGCCAACTCGAGAGCGAAGTCTGGGCGCCAACGCCCAATATGGATCTGCCCCCGTTGTATCTGAACCCCTTCGTCGGGGACGACGTCGAGATCGCCCTGTGGCAAGGCAGCCCTCCCACCAAGTTCGGGCACGTGTATCGGAAGAGACTCGAGGCCGCGCAACAAGTACAGGTAATCGTTGGCGCCACTGCCACCGAGGTGCTGTCTGATGAGACCGGCTCGAGAGCAACAGGCGTGTCGGTATCCAGCTTGGACGGCAACACCTTCGCGGTTCATGCTCGGGCCGTGGTCCTTGCAGCCGGTGCAATCGAGACCGCACGCCTCCTCCTCGCCTCCGACAAGGCAAACCCAGCCGGACTTGCGAACGAGAACGACAACGTCGGCCGGTACTTCATGGAGCACCCGCATCTGGTCACCGGACGCATCGAGCTATTCCCGGAAGGAACAAGCAATCGCCCACATCTAGCGTCAATCGACAAAGGTCTCGGCGGCGTACGTGCCAGGTTGGCACTGCAACGCCCGGCCGGCGCCACCAAGATCGCATACACGGTCAGTCCTGCTCGCCAACAAGCGGAGCAACTGCTCAACTTCTCGACCCATCTGCGCACAGTGAGCCCGGTCAGCCGGGAGGAATCCGACGCCTACCAAGCCTTCAAGCTGGCTGTAGGGAACCTCCGCTCACCCTCGCGCATGCTCAGGCAGGTACGCGACAAGGCACTTCCGGATGATTCGGCGAATGTGACCAAACGCCTCATCAAGGGAACTCCCGAGATCATGACGGTCATCTACAACGAGGCATTGAAGAAGCCGACGCAGCTGGCTCTCTACACCCAATGTGAGCAGTCGCCGAACCGGGACAGCCGGGTGAGCCTCGACAGAAGCCGCACAGACGCTCTCGGAATGCCACAGATCCGCCTGGATTGGCAGTTGAGCCGCATCGACAAGGAGTCGGCGGTCACCGCCCAGCAGATCATCGGGAATCGGCTCGAGAGCGCGGGCCTCGGACGGCTCGTCCCTGAGCCCGCTTTCACCGAAGACTCCAACAGCTGGGGTGGCGGTTTGCGGGGTGGCCATCACCACATGGGAACGACGCGCATGGCGACTGATCCGGCAAAGGGCGTGGTCGACGAGCACGGACAGGTCCACACGGTTCGGGATCTCTACGTAGGCGACTCGGGTGTCTTTCCTGTGAGCGGGTATGCGAACCCACTACTCACGACTGTGGCGTGGGCCGTCCGACTCGCAAACACAGTGGCCACGAGGTATTGACCAACGGCGGCATCATGTCGCCACGGGGAATGCAATGAGTATCCGCAATCAGGGCCAGCGTCAGCTTGCGGCCGGTGTCATCGATGCCGGCCTGGCGTCGTTGGCTACTTTCGCCGCAGGGCTCACGGGCGTCACCCTGCTCAGCGATATCGATCGCGGTGTATACGGCGTCTTCTTCACCGCTTTCTTTCTGGGAACTGTTGTCGTGAGCGAACTCATCATGGTTCCAGCCCAAGTGGTTGCAGTCGGACTCCCCAGCGAGAAACGCCTCGGCGTGACTAGGAGAAGCTTGCTGCTCGGCCTTGCTCCCGGCCTAATCGGCGTACTGGCCGCGGTCGCAGCAGCCGCCCTGAAGGGCCATCTCACGTCGGCAGAAGTCATCACCGCCCTCGCGGTCACCACGGCTATCACAATCGTGGTGTCACCAATGCAGGATCACGTGCGGGCGCTGCTGCATATCGCGGATCGATCCTGGAGGGCCGTGGCCGTCTCATCAGTTCAATTGACCGGTGTCGCAGCGGGCATCGGATTACTCGTCGGATTGGATGTGGAACGGGCGTGGATTCCCTTCGGCTCGCTCGCCATGGCCAACATCCTCTCGCTTGCCACCGCGCTGATACTGGCTCGCTCCCCGCAGGTCCCTGAAGCCGATGCCATGACCTTTCGCGGTCTGGCGTCATCGGGCAAGTGGCTGGTGATCCGAGCTGCGACCCCCGCGACACTTGCATTCATAGCGGCGAACATCATCACTGAACTCGCCGGACCCATCGCATACGGCTACGCCGAGGCAGCCCGTCAGGTCGCCCAACCGATCACGGTCTTGTCGGTGGGACTCATGGCAGTGCTTGGGCCCAGGGCGGTCCGGGCCGGATCCGAGAAGGACCCGGCCGCCGGCACCCGCAACCGCCGGATGTTCGTGGGTTTCATGCTGGCCGCGAGCATCGCGTACGGAGGGCTCGTGGGCTTTGATTGGGTTCTGAATCCAATGGCCATTCTCGTCCCCTCGGCCTATGTGATAGGTGGCCTGGTGATAGCCACAGTTGCGGCCAACGTACTGGCGGCCGTGTTCTTGATCTTTGGCAGAGAACTACTCGGGGCCGGTCAGGCCAGATCTCTCGCAGTGATATCTCTATTCGCAAGTCCCGCCCTCCCCTTGGCGGCGCTAACCGCCGGCTCATCGGAGGCCTTCGCCCGCCCATTGGGCTACATCGTCGAGGGAGCCATCCGCGTCGTTGGAGGCCGATGGTGGCTGCGCCGCCACTACACAATGCAGCCGCAGGCAGATACCCCGGTAAATTCCGCCAGAACCTAGATTGAAGTTCCAATGACCCCGTCAGAATCAACGTCCGCCCTTCCTCCCCAAACTTCTCCGGCGCTCAGCGTCGTCATGCCCGCATACAACGCAGAGCGTTACATCGAGCGAGCCATAGAGAGCATCCTTACCCAGACCCTGGCCGACCTCGAGCTGATCATCGTCGACGACTGCTCAACCGACTCGACCTGGGACATCATTAGTGATATCGCCAGCCGAGATAGTCGCGTGATTGTGGCTCGCAACGAACAGAACTCCGGGCCTGCCGCAACCATCAATCGCGCAATTGAACTAGCCCGGGCTCCGATCGTTGCCGGCATGGACTCGGATGATGTTTCGGTGCCACACCGGATGGAACGCGAGATCGAGATGCTGCAAAGCCACCCTGAGATCGCGGTCGTGGGCTCGTTCGCCTCCCACATCAACGAGGACGACGAGATCCTCAGCCTGTCCCGCACCGGCCCTACGTCAATAGCCGAGTTCGAGGACCTGCGCCGACGTGGCGAGCCCACGATGGTGTTCGGAGGAACTGCCATGTACACAAAACGTCTCTTCGAAAAGGTCGGTGGGTTTGACTCCAGCTTGCGGGCGGCCGGGGACATTGAGTTCTGCGATCGAATGGCCGAACACGGAGCGATCGTGGCGATACCAGAAGCTCTGTTGCTGTACCGGATTCACTCGACCAGTGTCGTGATGCAGCGATTCCGTGAAGGCCGCCGCACTCACCGGTTCCTTGCCGCGCGTCGCAAGGCTCGGATGGAAGGCAAGGTGTTGCCAACCCGTGAAGAGTACGTCGATGCGGAGCGCCGCTCCCCGTGGTGGCAACGACTCGGGATCTGGCGAGATGACTACGTGCAGTACTTCTATCGGCAAGCCGGCCTCGCCTTCGGTCAGGGACACAAAGTCAAGACTGGCATTTATCTCGCAGTCGCGGGCCTTTTGGGACCAACTCATGTGCTTCGGCGCGCTTGGGACCAACGGTTGTCAAGCGAGGCGCGCCAAGCTCGTGCCGACCTGAATAACAACTGACGCCGAGCCCCGAGATGCTACTGCTTTGCGTACCAGTCAACTGTCTGACGCAGGCCGTCGCGCCAATCGACGATCACCTTGTAGTCGAGGGTCGCCGCAGCAAGATCGATGGCCGCTCGGGAACGAACAATGTCACCCGCCCGTGCCGGTCCATGGATGGGTGCAACATCCATCGCATCGCTGAACTCACGGATCGCGTCGCTGAGTTCTAGAAGGCTGATGGACCCGCCGCAGGCGACATTCATCGCGATTGGATCAACGTTCGGGGCGGTGGCCAGCGCCTTGAGGTTCGCATCGACAACGTTGGCGACGTATGTGAAATCTCTGGAGTGCGCACCGTCGCCGTTGATGGTCCACGGTTGGCGCCGTAGGGCATTGGTGATGAAGACCGGGATCACAGCAGCGTAGGTCCCCTCGGGATTCTGCTGTGGGCCAAAGACGTTGAAGTAGCGAAGGGCAAGGGCGTTGAACCCAAACGCACGTCCGAACGCCAGCACGTTCAACTCGGCCGATGCCTTTGAAGCTCCGTAAGGCGAGATCGGATTGAACGGCTGCTCCTCGCTCTTGAATTCGGCGGCAGAATCGCCGTAGATGCTGGACGACGATGCATAGATGATCGTCTCGACGTCATTCTGCCGTACGCCTTCGAGAACATTGAGAGTCCCCGTGACGTTGATATCAAACGTTGTGCGCGGGTCCCGCAGAGATCGTGGAACGCTGCCCATCGCGGCGAGATGGAACACGGCGTTCACACCCTTAGTGACCGCCACCATTGCGTCGACGTCCCGTAGGTCAGCCTCGACGAACTCGATGTCTGCCGCGATTGAATCGAGATTGTGGCGGAACCCGGTCGACAGGTCATCGACGATCCGCACTGTGTGGCCCTGTTCAACCAAGGCGCGTGACAGATGCGACCCAATAAAGCCGGCACCGCCGGTCACGAGCAATCTCATGTTGTCCCCCTCATCGTTCTCCCCGCTTACGAGCTGGCGGGCTCCGGAAACCCGGAGCCCGCCAGACGCTAGTCATTGATTTGTCTACTTGAGAGCGTCGGCCCTGTGGAGGAACGCCGCCATCTGTCCCCGAGTGACAAAGTCATTCGGACAGAACAGATCGTTCGTCGGCGGGTTACAACCACGCGTGATGCCGGCGGTCGCAAGGATGTCGATGTTGTTCTCGAAAACGGTTCCATCGTCATCGGTGAACAGATCGTCACCAGCTCCGTCAGTCAGACTGAGGGCCCGAACGATGAACGCTGCCATCTGTCCCCGAGTGACAAAGTCATTCGGACAGAAGTTGTCGTTTGTCGGCGGGTTACAACCACGGGTGATACCAGCGGTCGCAAGCTTGTCGATATTGGTCTCGAACAGCGAGCCATCATCATCAGTGAACAGATCGGCACCAGCTCCGTCAGTCAGACCGAGGAACCGAACCAGGAATGCAGCCATCTGGCCACGAGTCACCCGATCGTTCGGGCAGTACTCGTCATTGGCAGGTGGGTTACATCCCTTGGTGATGCCTTCGTTGGCAAGCCAGACGATGTCGGCAACAAAGGTGTTGCCGGCGATGTCCGTCATGACGGTGAAGTCGACGGTATCGGTGTCAGAGCCAGCGCTGTCGCTAACGGTGAGCTCGACTGTGAACGCACCGGTCGTCGTCGGTGTGAAGTCGATGGTTGTCAGCACACCGGTCGTGATCTCAGTGCCGTTCTGGCTAATTGACCATGCGTAGGTCTTCGGACCTGAGCCATCCGTAACTGTGGAACCGAACGACACTTCTTCGCCCGGAGCGCCGAACGACGGACCTTCGATTGCCACCGACGGCGGATCCGGGTTCTCGGCGCCAACGTTGATCGTCACGGTGGTGACGGCCGAGTCGTTGGCTCCGTCGGAAGCCGTGTATGTGAACGTGTCTGTGACTGCGGCCGTGCCGACACCATCGTGGGTGTAGACGAACGACCCGTTCGCTGCCAGTGACAGCGTGCCATTGCTCACGTCACCGACCCGCGTTGCACTCAGGCCTTCGCCTTCGGGATCGCTGTCGTTGTCCAGAACACCGGGTGCCGCAACATTCAGTGTTGCTCCGTGATCGACGAAGTACTCATCGGCAACTGCCACTGGATCATTGTCAACCGGGTTGACTGTGATCGTGACGAGTGCTGTTGAGGAGAACGAACCCTGAGTAACGGTGTACACGAAGGTGTCGGTCACCGCCGAGCTGCCGATCTCGGGACCGGTGTGCTCATAGGTGAAGCTGCCGTCGCCTTGGCGGGTGGCCGTACCGCGAGTCGGCTCGGTCACGAGGGTTGCCGACGTATCGGCGGCTCCCCCGGCTGCTGCCGTCGCAAGCACTAGGTCGTTCGCAAGCACGTCGACATTGACTGTCCCGCCCTCATCCACTGAGTCGGCATCGGCGACGCCGGCCAGGACTGGCTGCCAGTCCGGCTTCTGATTGTCGGCAGGAGTCGCTGCCGAGCCAACACGCGCTGCCAAGCCCGTGCCGTCGGATGCGATGACGTATAGCTTGTTGCCCTGGTCGAAGTTACGGAACGCAATCAGCGATCCATCGGGCGACCAGGCCGGCTCGACTTCCTCATCGTCACTGCTCGTCACCATTACTGGTGATGTCCCTGCAGCGGTGATGGTCCAGATGTTCTGGCTAGGAGCTGACGGCTCACCGGCCTCCTCGGCAGTCTGGAACGCAATGCGGCCGCCATCCGGCGCCCATGCGGGGTGGCTAGCGACGTTGTCGAGAGTCCCTGCTGTCGTGAGGTTGGTGCGATTGCTGCCGTTGGCATCCATCACATAGATGTCTGAGTTAGCCGCAATCTGCGTTGAGGTGAACGCAATCTGTTGGCCATTGGGCGACCACACCGGCTCGGCGTCTGAATAGAGCAGCTCTGAACCCGACGGGCTCAGCAATGTGCCCGGCAGACTCGAACCATCCGTTGGGGACACCCGGATCTGGCGGAAGCGTCGCTCGATGCTGTAGTTGTCAAACTCGGCCCACTCATCGTCTGAGCCGTTCGCCAAACCACCGGACATCGCAACAGTGTTGGCGGTGCGGCCGGTGACTATGGCAGACGAACCATCGGTGGTGTTCCGCACCGTATCTCCGGAAATAACACCGTCCGTCACGAAGTCCGCCGCGGTATCGGTCAGCAGCGTGCCGGCCGGGTTATCAGCAGTTGCGCTTCCCGTGGAGATCACGGTGACCTCGCGGCTGTGGTAGACCACCTGGGTTCCGTCCGGCGAGAACGACGGCGATCCGTCAATTGGGCCATTCGAAACCTGCAGCGGAGTCCCTAATGAGGGGCTAGCCGTATCCCCGTTGAGAAAGTCGGCTACGTAGATCGACGAGACGTTGCTCTCGGAGCGAGCAAAGGCAACCTTCGTTCCGTCTGCTGAGAACGCCGGATCCGAGTCAAAGTTGAGCGTGTCTGTCAACTTGGTCAGGTCTGACCCATCTGAGCGGATCGCCCAGATGTGGCTCGGCGCATCGCCGTCCATAAAGACTATCCATTCGTTGCCGCCTGGATAGGCGGCATCCGCGCTATGAGACGCAATCACAGTGGTCGCTCCAAACAGAAGCACCACTGACAAGAGCAACCCGATAGTTCGGCGTACATTGACGCCAACAAGAGCCATGATTGATCCCTTTCAATCGTCGACTACAAAACATTCCTACCGGCAGAACAAGATTAATGAGTGTTGAGGCCACTCACCTAGCCCACCGCTGGCAGCATATCACCGGCCACGGTGCGTGTTCGAGCCGCTACTACCCGCCGGTCAGACATGGTCCGTTTTGGGGTGGTGCGATGCGGCCTACAGCCCATCGGCGCGGTGGAGAAACGCTGCCATCTGCCCACGAGTCACAAATCCGTTCGGGCAGTAGAGACCCTGCTCAGCGTTGCAGCCTTTGGTGATTCCAGCGGTAGCCATCTTGTCGATGTTGGACTCGAAGACCGATCCGTCATCGTCGGTAAACAGGTCGCCGCCACCATCGTCGGTGAGGTTGAACGCTCGCACCAGGAACGCCGCCATCTGCCCACGAGTCACGTAGTCGTTGGGGCAGAAGTTGGTGTTTCCCTCACCGGGGTTGCAGCCTTTCGTAATCCCGGCAGTCGCCAGCTTGAGGATATTGGTCTCGAAGACCGAGCCACCGATGTCATCGAATGAGACCTGAGGATCGATGTCGGTGAGCCCGAGGAATCGGACCAGGAACGCCGCCATCTGTCCACGGGTCACCCGATCGTTGGGACAGAACAGGTCGTTGGTCGGCGGGTTGCAGCCCTTGGTGATCCCCTCGTCCGCAAGCCACACGATGTCACCGAGGAAAGGCGAGCCGGCGATGTCGCCGAGCAGCTTGAGGTCCTGCGAGTCGACAGCCGATCCGGTGGAATCCGTCACTGTGAGCTCGATAACGTACGTTCCCGCATCGTTGTCCGAGAACACAAAGGTTGGGTCGGTCCCGGAACCGGCAAGAACACCGGACGACAGTGCACGCCATGCGTAGGAGCGATTGCCGTTACCGCCGGAAACTGCGGCAGTGAAGGTATTGCCCGTTGCGGTAGCTCCGGTAGTAGGCCCGGAGACATCTACCACCAGGTCCCCGGTCGCGTCGGTAATGGCCAGCGACACGGTGGCAGTGTTCGAGTCGTATTGGCCGTCATTGGCCTTGTAGGTGAACGAATCACTGGTGGTTAGCGAGCCGTCGTGGGCGTATGTGAACGACCCATCCGGCGCAAGTGAGAACGAACTGTCGTGTGCTGGACCCGAAACAAGGACCGCAGACAACGAGTCGTTTTCTGGATCGGTGTCGTTGCCGAGTACGCCGTCGGCAGCAATGTTCAGCGTCGCCCCG
Organism: uncultured bacterium; assembly: GCA_965368515.1. Classification (GTDB taxonomy): domain Bacteria; phylum Actinomycetota; class Acidimicrobiia; order Spongiisociales; family UBA5794; genus JAAETI01. The sequence goes on along the minus strand of CBDUNF010000088.1, from coordinate 886 downwards.
TTGGCGACCTGGTAGCCATCGGCAACTGCCGTGGGAGCGTCGTTGACCGAGCTGATGGTGATAGTCACCGTCGTGGTCGACCCGTCGTTCGATCCCTGCGAGGGTCTATAGGTGAATGAATCCGACGATGTTTCTGTGCCGTCGTGGGTGTAGCTGAACGACCCATCGCCGTTGAGAGAGAAGGAGGCATCATGGCTGGGACCACTCACTAGTTCCGCGGCCATCGGACCGAGCGCGACAACATCCATGCCCGGCGCGTTGCCGAAGGGCGTCCCGATGCCGCGAACGTCATTGCTGAGGACACCAGAACCGCCGACCGAGAAGGAACCGCCTTGCTCGACGGCGAAGGTGTCGGGTCGGCCCTCCGCAAAGCCAAGCTTCTCTACCCAAAAGACCTCGTCCTTGTGAGCAAAGCGTCGAATGAAGAATCCTCCATCTGCCACCTGGCTGGCGTGCGCCTCGATAGCGTCGGCTTTCTCGTTGTTACCCGAGAAATAGCTGTTCTGCATCGAGGCGGGAACCTCGAAGCTCTCCCGCTGATCCCACACCAACTCGTCGTCGGTGTCTCGACCGAGATCGCCGTATTCGTTGACGTAGGTCGAAGGATCGGGCAACGCCGGCCACTGGTTCCATTCGCAGTCGCCGTTGTCTGAAGGTATGCAATCGGGATAGTCCGGCACATGGACCATCGCGGTGTGGATGTACGGGTCGTAGGACGGATCCGAATCTTGGACCAGTTGCACCGCATCGACCAGCGTGTAGTAGGCGGTCCGGTGATCCTGGTGGCGGTCCCATCGACTGTGCGTGAAGATATGGTCGGGCTTGTAGGTGGCGATAAGAGCTTCAACATCGTCCAGCATGTCCTGCGACATCGTCCCCGACGGAT
>CBDUNF010000087.1:0-13511 GCA_965368515.1 uncultured bacterium | reverse complement strand
GACATTTCCGGAGAGCCGGAGATCGTCCGTGACCGAGCCCCCCAAAGTCGGCGGGCCCGTAGGAACTATCGCCTCGCCTTCGGAGTCGTAGATGACGGCGAAGCCACCAACGCTGCCTTCGGCAATATCCACCCCGGGCACTCCGAGAACGGCGTCGAGCACACTCTCGTCAATAGGGGGTGGACCGCTGAAGCCAACGTCGAACTCGGACTCGCCCTGGACAATGACGTCCTGGCCTTCAAACACGTCGTCGAAGAGCTGGCTGAAGGTGTTGTCGATGGTGTCTGTGAAGATGAATGTGCCGGCGATGAAGGCCACGCCGATCATTACCGATAGCGCAGTTAGCGCTAAGCGCAGCTTGTGCGCAAAGACAGTTTTAAGTGCTGTGCGAATCATGACTTACGCCCCGAACTGCCTCATACGGTCGATGACGCTATCCGGTGTCGGATCGTGGAGCTCATCGACAATGCGGCCATCCTCCAGGAAGACCACACGATCCGCATAGGACGCGGCCACCGGGTCATGGGTCACCATGACGATCGTCTGCCCAAACTCCTTCACGGCTCGCCGCATGAAGTCGAGAAGCTCCGCGGCAGATCGTGAGTCCAGGTTTCCGCTCGGCTCATCCGCAAAAATGATGTCGGGCCGGGCCACCAGCGCCCGGGCTGCGGCAACACGCTGCTGCTGGCCACCGGAGAGTTCCGAGGGGCGATGCGAGAGGCGATCGCCCAGGCCGAGAATCCCGATGACTTGGTCAAACCAGGCCTCGTCGTGATCGGCGCCGGCGATGAGCAGCGGAAGCAAGACGTTCTCGCGAGCATTCAGCGTCGGGACCAGATTGAAGGACTGGAACACGAAGCCAACTTTCTCCCGCCGCAGCAGGGTCAGGTCCTTGTCCTTGAGCGATCCGAGTTCGACATCGCCGATATAGACACGGCCCGCGGTGAGCTCATCAAGTCCGGCAACGCAGTGCAGAAGTGTTGACTTGCCGCTCCCAGATGGACCCATGATCGCGGTGAATTTGCCGCTCTCGAATTGGGCGGTCACCGAGTCGAGGGCGCGCACCTCCGTGTCGCCTTCGCCGTAGACCTTGCTACCAGTGTCGATCTGCGCGGCGACAGATCGGATTTCTTGCATGGTTGTCATAGGTGGGTGTCCCCTCGAAAGATGTGTTCCTGCGCATCACTCACGACCGTAAGGTCTCACGCGACGTGAGAGTCAAGTACCAACCTACGGGAGGACGCGGCTCCCGGCGTCGGCCGAACGGCGGATTCAGTCGTCATCCCGGAGAACGATTGCACAACGACCCTATGATCAGCGGATGAGTCCGATTGTCTTCGTCCACGGAGCCGGTCTAACCGGCGAGTGCTGGAGCAACCAAACGAAGTTCTTCGAGGATGCGATCGCCGTCGACCTGCCCGGCCACGGGCGCTCCACGGAGGCAGCGCCTGAAGACATCGCGAGCCATGCGCGATGGTTGGGAAAGCAGATCCGGCGGATCGGACCCGAGCCATTGACCCTTGTTGGTCATTCGATGGGTGCGCTTGTCGCTCTCGAGACCGCCGCACTGAACCCCGATATGGTCGCTCGCCTCGTCCTCATTGGAGTGTCTGCCGAGATGCCTGTCCATCGCGACCTGATGGCTGCTGCGGCAGCGAAGGACACTGCGGCGGCAGCCATGGTCATCAAGTGGAGCCTGCCCCGAACCAGCGGCTACGGACGCCCGAAAGCCTGGGTGCTACAGATCACAGATTCCTTCATGACGGCTGCCGAGAGCGGACTGTTGGCTTCCGACTTTGCCGCGTGCGACACCTATTCCGACGCGATCGAGATGGCACAGAAGGTTCGGTGCCCAACGCTGCTGCTGCTGGGTGAGAACGACGTGATGACCAAACCGTCTGCCGCTCAGCCTTTGGCCGCAGCCATCGCTGATGCGCGCATCGTCGTCATCGAGAAGGTCGGCCACATGCTTCCCCTCGAAAAGTCCGACGAAGTCAACGAAGCCATCGCCCTGTTCCTGAGCATCGACTAGGTCGGTATTCCGGCGCGTGCACTACCTTTGTGGTGATGAGGATCGCTCTGTATGTGTTTGGCTTGGTCGCGGCAGCTACGGTGTTGGCCGCCTGCGGAACCGTCGCCGCGTCCGACACACCTCCGGAGACGATGGCGATGACCACGGAGCCCGCCGTCGCACCCTCGACCATTACGACCGCACCAACGCCGACCACCTCTGCCCCGGCCTCAACCGCCGCTCCCGATCCCAACGCACCGACAACGACCCGAGTGCCGATCCCGCCCCCAACCACAACGCCCCCACTTCCCACGACAACCACTCAACCCCCGGGGTTCGAGTACACAGTGAGGCCGGTTACCGCCGATGTCGTCTCCAAGACCTGGCGCGAGGGCTGCCCACTCCATTGGGAAGACCTGTCCCTGCTCACACTCCGCTACTGGGATTTCGCCGGCAAGTCGGTGGTCGGCGAGATGGTCGTCAACAGCAGCGTTGTCACCGAGGTCGTCACGGCGTTCCGGGGTCTGTACGACATCGGGTTCCCGATCGAGCGAATGGAACTCGTCGACGAGTACGACGGCGACGACAAAGCTGCGATGCGGGCCAACGTCACGGCCAGCTTCAATTGCCGATACGTGGATGGGACCGAGAACTGGTCAAACCACGCCTTTGGATTGGCCGTGGACATCAACCCTCTGATCAACCCGTGGGCCCGCGAAGGCAACGTGTTGCCGCTCGAGGGCACCCGGTACGCCAACCGGGAGAACCCAATCCGCGGCATGATCAACGCCGGTGACGAGGCGATCGCCATCTTCGAGAAGGTCGGTTGGTCATGGGGCGGTGTCTGGGCCTCCGCCGACTACATGCACTTCTCCGGCCCCGGCAACTAGCCCCGAACACGCAGTTCTGGAAAGCACGATCCCGTTGCGCCCGCTTGTCGCACATACACATTTCCCATGACAAACGAACGTTCGTTTGTTTAGTATGCCGCCCGTCACGGAGGGAGAGCTATGACAAGTCGGTTTGACGCGATCATTGCTGCGGACGAGAAGGTGGAGCCGCAGGATTGGATGCCCGACGGCTACCGCAAAACGCTGATTCGGCAGATCGCCCAGCATGCGCATTCGGAGATAATCGGCATGCAGCCGGAGGGCAACTGGATCACCCGGGCGCCCAGCCTCAAACGTAAGGCGATATTGATCGCCAAGGTCCAGGACGAGGCCGGTCATGGCCTGTATCTCTACTCCGCGGCCGAAACCCTCGGAGTGTCTCGTCACGAGTTGGTGCGATTGCTCCACGAGGGCAAGCACAAGTACTCGTCGATCTTCAACTACCCCACCCTCAACTGGGCAGACATCGGCACGATCGGATGGCTCGTAGATGGGGCGGCCATTACCAACCAGGTAATGCTCACCCGCACTTCGTACGGTCCGTACGCCCGGGCGATGCACCGCATCTGCCGTGAGGAGAGCTTCCATCAGCGGCAGGGATACGAACTGATCTTGACTCTCATGCGAGGTTCTGAGGAGCAGCGAGCGATGGCTCAGGACTCCATAGACCGCTTCTGGTGGCCGGCGCTGATGATGTTCGGACCACACGATTCCGACTCCCCCCATACGCAGGAATCGATGAACTGGAAGATCAAGCGCATCAGTAACGACGACCTTCGCCAGAAATTCGTCGACGCCACCGTCCCGCAAGCCGAGTTTGCCGGCCTGACGATTCCCGATCCAGACCTGCGCTGGAACGAAGAGCGTGGGCACTACGACTTCGGTGACATCAACTGGGACGAGTTCTGGACGGTGGTCACAGGCGACGGACCCTGCAACAGAGAACGGATGTCACACAAGCTCAAGGCTTGGGACGATGGGGCGTGGGTTCGGGAGGCCGCCGCCGCGTATGCGACGAAGCAGAGCGCCAGGAAGACCGCATGAGCTACGAAGTACCCCGCATGGAGGGTGACGACGAGATCCAATACGGATTGTTGCCCGAAGGCGGCTGGCCGCGTTGGGAAGCCTTTGTTCGGCAGAACGGCGGACTGGCCCACATCCACTCCGAATCTGTTCATGCTCCCGATGCCGAGTCTGCCCTGCTGAACGCTCGCGATACCTACCTGCGCCGGGTTGAGGGAGTCAGCCTGTGGGTTGCCCCCGCCGCCTCAGTCACCGCCTGGGAATCGGACAGCGCCAACAACCCACCACCTGCCTCCGCCGCAGCGGCACCATCTCTCTGGGAAGTGTTCATCCGCCACCGGCGCGGACTCGCCCACCTCCACGCCGGCTCCCTCCGCGCCGTCTCACCAGACGATGCCATCGCCAAGGCCAGAAACGCCTTTGTGACACGGGATGAGGGTGTGAGTGTCTGGGTGGTCCCCTCTGAAGACATCTATGCCGCCGATCCAGTCGAGGCGGCTGCACTCTTCGAGCCGTTCTCAGACAAGGATTATCGCTACCCGACCTACTACGACATCCCCAAGGAAGTGGGGTACATGTGAGCGACCTCTATACATACCTGGTCCGACATGCGGATGACAATTTGATTCTCTCGCAACGGCTCTCCGAGTACATCTCCCACGCCCCGGAGCTGGAGGAGGACCTGGCGATAGCCAATGTGGCGCTAGACCACCTTGGTGTCGCCATGCACCTGCTCGAGTATGCGGCGGAAGTGCAGGGTCAGGGCAAGACGGCGGATGATCTCGCATTCATGCGCAGCGAGCGCGAGTTCACCAACGCCCTGTTGGTGGAACAGCCGAACGAGGACTTCGCCCACATAATGGTCCGGCAGTTCTTCCTCGATGCATATCAGGCAACGCTATGGGTGGCGCTGGCGCAATCCTCAGATGAGACCCTGGCCGGTATCTCCGCCAAGGCCGCAAAGGAAGCGGCCTATCACCTCCGCCATTCGCGGGGGTGGATCATCCGCCTCGGGGATGGCACGCCGGAGAGCCACTCCCGCACCCAGGCAGCCATCGACCAACTGTGGCGGTTTGTCGACGAGTTGGCAACCGGTGACGCCCTCGACCATCGGATGGCTGAGGCCGGAATCGGCATTGATCCCGGATCACTGAAAGATGCCTGGCACGAACAGATCGAAACGACTTTTGCCGAGGCAACTCTGAGCAAACCTGACGATGAATACCAGCGCTCCGGCGGTCGCACCGGATTCCACACGGAGCACCTCGGCCACCTACTCGGTGAGATGCAATGGCTCCAGCGCTCACTGCCGGGGCTGCAATGGTGAACGCCGTGGCTACTCTCCATGAGATCCTCTCCGCGGTCGTCGACCCGGAGATTCCGGTACTCACAATTGCCGATCTCGGCATTCTTCGCGACGTTACCGAGGACCCGGATGGCTCGGTCGTGGTCACGATCACCCCCACCTACTCGGGGTGTCCGGCCATGGACCATCTCCGCGACGAGATCACCCGAGTCCTGCACGAGCACGGACGTGACCAAGTCAAAGTCGTGACCACATTCCAGCCGGCGTGGACGACCGACTGGATGACGGCTGAGGCCAAGGTGAAGCTGGCCGAATACGGCATCGCTGCTCCAAGGTCCGAGCCGACAAGCGCCATCTTTTGCCCGCGTTGCAGGGCAGACGGCAGCAGACTTGTCTCGGAGTTTGGCGCCACCGCGTGCAAGGCACTGCGGGTGTGCACGAGCTGTGGTGAACCGTTCGACCACTTCAAAGAGATCTGAGGAGATCGATGACTACCGACATCCAACGCGTCGAATTCCACAGCCTGACCGTGAAAACCATCGACACGCTCACCGAGGACGCCGTTGCCATCACATTCGATGTGCCCGCCGAGCTCGCCGACACCTATTCCTATCGGCCCGGCCAGCACGTCGCAGTGAAAGCCGACATCGATGGCGAGGACATCCGCCGCACCTACTCGGTTGCCGCCGACGTAGCCTCGAACCAGCTTCGCATCGGGGTCAAGCGAATCGAGGGCGGCAGCTTCTCGACCTTTGCCACCCAACGCTTACGAGAGGGCGACCAACTCGACGTCGCCGCCCCATATGGCGAGTTCACCATCGAACCCCGTGCCGATCAGGCCCGGCACTATGGGGCGATCGCTGCCGGCAGCGGTATCACTCCGGTGTTGTCGATGATCTCGTCGGTGCTCGGCACAGAGCCGAACAGCCGGTTCACACTGCTATTCGGCAACAGGTCCTCCACTTCGATCATGTTCCTCGAAGAGCTCGAGGGGCTAAAGGACCGCTATCCCGACCGCTTCCACCTGGTCCACGTTCTTTCGCGAGAGGCTCAGATCATTCCTCTCCTCTCGGGTCGGCTCGACGAGGAACGGCTGGCGGCACTTTTTTCGACCGTGGTTGACGTTGGTGCCGTCGACGCCTGGTATCTCTGCGGACCCTACGAGATGGTGCAGGCAGCTCGCTCCGAGCTGATGACGCAGGAAGTTTCGCCGGATACGATCCACGACGAACTCTTCTTTGCGGAGCCGGCACCGACCCGCGCCCCTCGCCCTGTCTCGGACATGAAGGGTGCGGCTCACGTGACTTTCACGCTCGACGGGCGAACCTCATCTATGCCGGTCGACCCAGACGGCCCCCCGATCCTCGCCTATGCGCTCGAGCAGCGACGAGACATCCCATTCAGCTGCCGTGGCGGCATGTGCACAACCTGTAAGGCCCAGGTCGTCGATGGTGAGGCCACGATGGACCTCAATTTCGCTCTGGCGGACGAGGACCTCGCCAAGGGCTACATCCTGACCTGTCAGGCTCATCCGAAATCGGAACAGCTGACCATCACCTACGACGTGTAGCGACGGATCGGCTAAGTCGGCGGCGGCAGGGGCGGGGGGTATTCCACTTCCCACGCATCGGAGGCTGTCACCAGGTACTCGCTCACCTCGCGACAACGGTCGAGGATGTCACACAGTTGCTCCTGTCCCATCATCACATCGACCAGTGAGAGCTCGACACGTCCAACGATCGAGAGTCGAGTGTCGGACCCGGTCGACAGAGCTCCCGTCGACTCCACCCCGGAGACTTCGATGGGAAGACTCACTCCAGCAATGCCCGCCAGCTCCGCCGCGAGAACGACAAGATCCGGGGGTGATTCCATGGTGGGCAACGCCCAGTTGAAATAGATAGGCAACTGGAAGTTGCCGGCCGCTTCGACGATGTCCTCTTCGTGTTCTTTGACCCAATCCTCGAGACGAAGCAACACACGTGGCTCGACGTCGAACGCCAGGTTCAGGTCGAGGGGCCCGTCGCAGGCCATCTCCGGGTGGAGATCAACCTCAAACGACTGACGAAGCGAGAAGGTTTCAATGAAGTGCCGTTCGTCATGTACGTGAAACCCGTGCTCGATGGCATGATCCTTCACGTACGTAATAAACCCGGCGATGTCGATAGCCATGTCCCGATGCTAACGGCTGCGGATGTCAAGAAGGCGGCCGGTGTGGCGATCCGATTGCCGGCACGGTCAACCGGAAAACCGTTTCCGCTTCGGTTTCGTCGTACACCACATCGCCACCCATGAGGCGGGCAAGTTGGCGTGTCACAGCGAGGCCGAGCCCCACCGACTGAGACCCGTGGTCGTCGCTACTGGACCGTCTGTAGGCCTCAAAGATGGCGCCACGATCGGCCTCGGGAACGCCGCAACCGTTGTCGCGGACCTCAACCACAGCCCACCCGTCAGCAGTTGAGAGATAGATTGTGATCTCGTCGCCGCCGTACCGCACCGCGTTCGAGACGAGGTTCCGCATGATCTGACGAAACCGCACCGCGTCGACAAGTCCGGTGGCCACACCCGCAACGCGAGCAGTCTTGCCCTCCAGCTGTGCTCGGTCGACAACATCGTCAGCCATCGGTCGGAGATCACAGGGCTGCGGGTCAACCCTGAGGCTGCCTTGCGCGATGCTGTCGGTGGCAAGCAGGTCTTCGACGATCTCAGCGATATCCTCAGCTTCATCGCGGATCATGGTGATCAGCTGCTCCCCCTCATCGCCAAGCTCCCCCCACTTGCGCGCCATCTCCGAGCTCAGCCCGAGGACGGTCGTGATGGGATTGCGCAACTCGTGAGCTATCACAGAGATCATTCGACGCCGCTCGCGTCCGATTGCTTCGAGGTTGCCCACCTCTGCCCTCGCCAGAGCCAACTGATGCTCTGACTGCTGAGCGTCGAGAAGCGATCGAATCACTTTGGCGCGCATCTGCTCGGCCTCGCGCCTGGCTCGGGTCCGCAGTTCGTGGAAACGGCGGTGGGCAAGGAGGGCCCCCTGCAAATTCCCTCGGGCTTCACAGATGTCGGCGCGTAGCTCCAGGCTTTGGGCAAGGTGACGGTCCCGACCGGCCGAGCGGGCCAGGTCCTCCGCACGATCAAGTCGAGCGAGGACGGTCTCAGTCTGACCGAGCGCTTCGAGGGCTCGCGCTGCGTTCATCTCCAGATCAACGATGATCGTGGCGTCTCCCGCCCGGTTGGCCATCGGCATCGCTGCATTCACTTCATCGAGGCTCTCCTGCGAGCGGCCGAGTTCGTGAAGTGTGCCGGCGCGGCACTGGCGCGTGTAGATCTCGACAGAACGCCCCGACTCCCCCAAATCGCCGGCCTCGACGATTATCTCGTCGCACTCGGCGAGTGTCTCCAAACACAGGCTCCTGGCCGCGTCGGGTTGCATCACATCTGACTGGGCTTGCTCGAGTTGGGTCACACAGCGATTGGTCCTCGCCATGAGAACCCACCAACGATCGCCAACCTCCGCAAAGCGATCGGCGACCTCACGGAATGCATCGTTGGCATCATCGAATTGCTCGGCCTCTGCCATGGTGATTGCAAGCCCGTTGCGAGTTCTCGCCTCGCCCCACTTGTCGCCAACTCGTACTTGAATCTCAATCGCACGCTCGTAGTGTTCGAGAGCAACCGACGGCTCACCGATGGTGTCGTACATCGCACCCAGGGCATGGAGACAGCGGCCGACGCCTTTCTCGTTCCCTGATGCCGTCAGCAGGTCAACTGCCGCCAACTGATCTTGAAGGGCCCCCAGCATGTCTCCGGTGCCGAACCGGGCCCATCCCCGCAGATGAAATGCCTGTCCCTCGTGATCGCCGCTCGCTTGGGCACGAGCGTTGGCGATGGCCTCCCCTGCCCTGGTGGCCGCGTCTTCGAGACCGCGCTCCATCTCGGTCTCGACATCGGCGAGTAGCGCGTCGAGATCAACCATCTCCACGTCGGTCCCAGAATCGGTATCGGACTGTGCTGATGCCACGAATACCCTGTCGGCACCAATAGGCAAGATTTGAGTTCGTCCGACCCGAAACCTCTAGATGAACCGTGCGGCGAGCCGCCGCAGGTTCCTCCGCCAGATCAGCGACAGAATGGGCTTCGCTGCGATCCCACCTAAGGGTCCCCCCAGGTACCAGGGCAGCCGCAGCTTCTCCTCCCAGTGAAATCGAGTCCCATCCGGGGTTGGTTCAAGCCGAAACTCGCCGGTGCCCGTCACCAGACCCTCGTGCAGGACGCCGATGGATATCCCCGGTTGCCACGACGTGACCCGAATTACATCCATTGTGCGCAGCGGGCCTACCTCGGTGAGAACGCGCATGACGACACCAACGCCGCGTCTCTGGTCACCTTCAAACTCGATTGCGGCTGCATCGGCCATCCATTCGACATGGGTTTCCAAACGCTCGATGTCCGCCCAGATCGTCGCCGCATCCTGGGGGATGTCGATGGACACATGTACTTTTGTCATCGCCGCAACCTACCTTGCCGGTCGATGTAGCCTGGAGATATGGGCTCATTCAACTTCAAGCAGAAGCCCCGTGGTCTGTTCAAACGCATTCTTCACGCACCGGTCTGGCTGTTCCGAGCACGGCTCGGTCTCATTCTCGGCAAGAGAATCGTCATGCTCGAACACACCGGTCGGCGCAGCGGGAAGCTGCGCCGGACACCACTCGAGGTTGTTCACAGAAATGGGAATGCATTCACCCTATGTTCGGGGACCGGCCCCAATGCGGATTGGTACCGCAATCTCAAGGCCAACCCGGCTTTGGGTCTATGGGTTGGGTCCCGGCGCTACACCGTCGATCAGCGATTCCTCAACGATTCCGAGGCGGCCACCACGTTCGCTGGCTATGAATCGGACCACCCCAAGGCGGCAGCGCGACTCACCGAGTTGATGGGCGTTTCCCACGATGGCACACATGCAGGGCGGGTGGCCATGGTGGCCAAGATTCCCATGGTGGAGATGCGATTGCGGCAGTAGCAGCGGGGCCTCTAGCCCAGCCCGTCCGCCTGAATGTACGCAGTGGTAGCCCGACGCACATGAGGGGACATCTCCAGGTCGTGGCTCACCTGATCCATGTAGCTGGAGATCAGGCGCTGCAGCCGATCGGCTTCTGCGATGAGGCGGCACAGTTCGGCTTCATCGGCAGGGGTGACATCGGGTTCCCGGGGGTGCGTCTCGCTGAGGGCATCCCAATCACCAGCGCCGAGCGAGTCCTCGATGCTGGAGAAGAGTTCGGCGACCGCTTCGAGTCCGATGGCTACTCCCCCGTCTCCGCCGCGATATGGGCCCACGCCTCACGCAGGTCGGTCAGGCTCTTGGCAACGAAAGGAAGCGACGTTGCATCCTTGCTCACGTTTGCCTGGGTCAGCTGATCCAGGCAGAACTGATAAATGGCGTTCAGCGACGACGAGATTTCGCCACCCTTGTCATGGTCGAGCGACAACATCAGCTCGGTGACGATGTCCTGAGCCCGCGTGAGTTCTTTGTGTGCGAGCTCTATTGACCCGAGCTCGCGGTTCTTGAGCGCCCATTCAGAACGAGCGATGGCGGCTAGGGCACGGTCGTAGAGCATCAGGACCAGCTGTAGTGGACCGGCGGTCCCCACTGCCTGGCTCTGGTAGGCATCCCCAGCTGCCTGATATGAAACGGCCAGGCTTGTCATGTCACCGATTTCCTTCCCATTGAGAATCACTGTCCAGCGCTATTCAACGACGCAAGCTGTGTTGACAGCCACGATGACTGCGCCTGCAAACTTGACATTGCGGTTTCGAGAGCCGCGTACTGGCGGACCAGCAGCGCCTCCCGGCGATCGATCCGGTCTTCGAGTACCTCGATCCGGTCATCGATGAGATCAATCTGCGATGAGGTCAAATCCTGAGCACGGGCGATCCGGCCCCCGGTTCCCTCGGCGTACCCGATCGTTTGATCGAGTGACCCAAACACTCCCCTGGTATACGTCAGGTTGCCCAGCGACAGCGATCCGCCGGCTCCACTGATATCACCCGCATTAGCGGTGATCTTGAGTATGAGTCCGGTGGGATCACCGGCCGAAGCGGTGAGGGACTGGCCGCTGCCGGTCGCAGCCTCCCCACCAATTGTGCCCGCAACATCGAGGCCGGCGTATGTGCCGGCGAGGCCAAACGGGTCACCAATGACCTCGAACTCCGACAGGGACCCGTACGAGCCATGGTTCAGCTCGATGTAGTCGCTGCCCGATACGTTCACCGCTGAGGCGGTGACGGTGCCAACACCGGCTGTCTCCAACGCGGAGTTCATTGCCTGCACGACCTGGGTGATTGTCTGCCCTGCGGTCACGCTCACGTCCACCGTGTCCGCACCAACGACGATCTGGAATGTGGAGTCGGCGCCTGGAGAGGAGAAGACGGAAGAGGTTGCTTGCGCTTTGGCGGCTGCCTGGGTGATCACAACGCCGTAAGAGCCCTCGACCGTCGAGTCGCCGGCAGCGACGAAGCTGGCTCGCGAGTCGGCGGACGAGCCACCTGCGACCAAAAGGTCGACAACTCCCTGGTAATCGGTATCGAGTGCTTCACGGAGCTTGGTCTCATCTATGTCAAAGGTTCCATCCCGGTTGAGGCTGATGCCAACCGAAGAGGCAATCGGGAAGGCCGATCCGGACTTGGTGACAGAAGAGATTGACGATCGCAGCTCGACGGCCAAGGAGCGTGCGGTTGCATCTCCGGCCAGGGGTCCCGCGGACTCAGATTCGGGTGAGTACTTGGTCGCCGCACCGATCGTATCCAGTGTCGAGTTGATCTCCTTCATGAGGTCACTAATCGCATCGACGGTGCCGTCGATGTCTCGCTGGGTCGAGACGGTGACCGCTGATGTGGTCGTAGCGGACAGCTTGATGCTCGTGCCCGCGATCAGGTCTGTGATCGTGTTCGACGAGCGACTGAGCGTCAACGCAGAAGCCCCCGAACCAAGAGTGATTTCGGCGTCGCGACCCAGTTGCAGGGTGTCCATCGTTCCAAGCGACGCGACGGATCCGGATATGGAGAAGTTGTTGGCGTCGCCCGTGTCGTCTGACGACAGAATCAGCTTGTAGTCCGTGCCATCCACGGAGATGACTGATGCGGACACGCCGAGCTCCTGGCTGTTTATCTCAGCGGCAAGCTGGGCGAGCGTGGTGTCGGCGGTGGTGGTGATGGTTGTGTCAACTCCACCTTTGGTGATGATGAAGTCTCCGGCACCTACCAACGCGTCGGCACCGCTGAAGTTCGTGGCCGAGGACAACTGATGGTTGGCCGCAAGCTGGTCGACCGTGAATGAGGTTGCACCGGCTGCAGGTGCACCGGTAACCGTCACCGACACTGCGTCTGTGTTCGACGAGCTGGCAACTGAAAGCTTGTTGAGGTCTGAAGCGGAATCGAGATCGTTGAGCGCAGAGCGGATTGCCGAGTAGCGGGTGTTTATCGCCTGCCACGCGTTGTCCTCGACCTGGTGGTCATACTTGCGCGCCTCGAGTTGCTGGATCGGAATGCGCTCCACATCAAGGATGGCCTGGATCATCGAGCTGGTGTCCAGCCCTGACGCTAGGCCACCTATGTTGAAGAGTGGTACTGCCATTGTTCTGGCTTATCCAATCTGTTGGTTTCTATTTGCCCTTGTTGGAGGGGGCGGCCCGCCTCGGGTCGCCCCCTCCCTGTCGGTCGTTTGCCTACCTACGAAAGGAGGGAAAGGACACTTGTTGGTCGGGGTTAGCCGAGTAGCGAGAGGACCGATGACGGGATCTGGTTGGCCTGGGCCAACATTGCAGTACCGGCCTGGACCATGATCTGGTGACGTGTAAACGAAACCATCTCAGAGGCCATATCGGTGTCACGAACCCGAGACTCAGAAGCCGAAAGGTTCTCAACCGCAACAGACAGATTCGCCACAGTGTGCTCGAGACGATTCTGAGTAGCACCCAGAGTCGACCGGGTCGAAGACACCGCACTGATCGCACTATCGATCGAGGTGATCGCAGCATTGGCGGCGCTGCTGACACTGACCGTCGACAGGTTGACTCCGAACACGTCGCTCTTGGAAAGACCAAGATCGGCAGTGATCTTCAGAGTCTGATTGGCTCCTGATCCGACATGGAACGTCAGATTGGTGGTCGTGTAGTCAGAGAAGACCGACTTGCCGGCGAACGTGCTGTTGGTTCCGATCGAGCTGATCTCATTGAGGAGTTCAGCTACTTCGGCCTGTTGGGCGACGCCGTCTGTGGTTGCGGTGTTA
>CBDUNF010000086.1:0-13539 GCA_965368515.1 uncultured bacterium | reverse complement strand
AATGCTGTTCGTTTTCATTGCCCCTCTGCCAGCCGGATCGTCATTTCGCCTTTGCGCGGATGCCCACGATTGCCCACACAATAGAGTCTTCGTCGATTTGCGACGAGTTGCCCCGCCTATCGCCCGTTGGCTGAGAAGTGCTGGTAATCCTTCGAGCTCTGCCAGTGGCCGCCCCAATGCCAGCCCATGTCCGCAAACGCCTCGACAACACCGTCCCCCTCTTGGATGAGTCCGGGAACATCCTGGGCCCGATCTGTGAACTCAGCCCCTTCCGGCGGTGAGACCCGGGTTCCCCGCACCCAGGGGTTGATCAGAGGGTTGATGTCGATGGCCCGCCCGTATGCGTGCTCCGACCACCTGCTGGTGCCGGCAACAACCCGGCAATTGAACGCCGAGGTGTTGTTTGCCTGCATCGACATCATGTCATCGGCGTCGAACTCATCAACCAGACGCATCTGTTCTATCGGGTACTCCAGTTCGAAAAGCCGCTCGAACGCGGCGATCATTACATCGACCTGATCTTCGTGCACAACCAGCTCGCCAATCTGGACCACACCGGCCATATCAAAATGGGCGAGCTCGACCAGTCGCAGGTCGGTGAGCGGAACCGGGCACCCTGTGCGCCACGACAACGCCATGCGCGCCGCGATTGCCTCATCGATCTCACGGATCACCGCAGCGAAACCGGGAGCTGCCGTTGTGGTCGTCGTCGGTGCGCGGCTCGTTGCGGTGACCGCGTTGGCCGGCCGCTTCTCCACCGACAGCGGTGGGGCCGGAGCTCTTGTGACGGTTTCGGCAACGCCGGGTTGGGCGGTAGGCGAGGTTGCCGCGGCGTCATCGCCAGCGCAACCGGTCAGGAAGAAGACCAGGAGGACGACCAGGGTCAGTACTGCTGGCTTGCTCGACGCGGGGTGGCCGGCATCGCACACGTCTAGGCCAATCCGGCTTCGACGTCGGCGATCCGGGCCAATCCTTCGTCATCACAGATCATGGCCAGCTCGATACCGCCGGAACCGATTCGATCCACCACTGCCTGTTTGATGATTCCCTGCTCCAACTGCTCATACAGATCGTCACCGGGGCAGCTCGTCTGCGCCCAATCGCGATGACCCGTGATGGTGTCGGGAGAAACGTCGAACTCTTCAGCTGCCCACGCCAACATGTCTGCCAGCGCCTGCAGTTGTGCATCAGGGATCTCCTGCTGAGTGAAGTCACCCTCGCACCAGACGAGGAAGTGACCCGTGGGGTCGTACTCGGTGCCGGTGTCTCCCACAGCGGTGATCGGGCGTCCCTCGTAGACGTTCCCATTGGCGTCAACGAGGAAGTGATAAGCCAGATCAGGCCAGCCCCGATCTTGGTGGAATTGCTGGTGCTGGCGAGCGCGGGCCGGAGCCGCGGCGTTGCTGTCCAACACAACGGCTGTGTGGTGAACGGTGAGGCGCTCGATCGAGTGCAAGGCAAACTCTCCCGCAGCGGGCCGCGCCCCCCACGCCTCGCGACAGATCACGTCGAGCATCGCAGCGGGCGGTGCAGCCGTCGTCGTCGTGGTGGGTGCGGCAGTTGTGCTGGGGCTCGTGGTTGTCGATTCCCGCGCCGGGATGGTGGTCGGCACCGCCTCGCTAGTCGTTGTTGCAGCCACCGAGTCAGCCGAAGAGCCAGACAGCCGGGTGGCAACCCAGGTAGCGCCTCCCCCTATCCCGACCGCACCGGCGGCCAGGACGTAGGAGAGGAAACGCCGCCGAGTCGGGCCGCCGTCTGCCACGTCTTCTGTACCTCACTTCCGGTGCACCGAACCCCGCCGAGACTACCTATTCGGGGGATATGAGCAACCGTGCCCCGCTGCTTCCCGGCCCGGCACGGTCAACCCGCGCCTCCGATGCGTATTGTTTGCAGGGGAGGTCTCTGATGGCGCACGAAGTAGCAGACCGGATCTACCGACTCGGTGCCGAACTCGTCAATTGGTGGCTTGTCGAAGAAGGTGGTCGACTCACAGTTGTCGATGCTGGGAACCCGAACCAATACGAGCAACTACCGGCCGCTGTCGGCAAGCTGGGCCGAACAATGGCCGACGTTGAAGCCGTCGTCCTCACCCATGCTCATGGTGACCATCTTGGTTCGGCAGCGCGAATCCAGCAGACAAGCCGGGCTGCGGTTCACGTCCATCGTGACGATGTTGCCCTTGCCCGCGGCGAGGCGCATCGGGAGTATGAGCGCCACTACATCCGAGAGCTTCGGCACGGGTTTGCCTGGTCGTCGCTTCTGTTCTTCCTCCGCGGCGGTGCATCGAAAGCCCCGCCCGTCCACGAGCTTGCTGAGTTTGGTCATGGCGAGACGCTCGACCTCCCGGGACGTCCACGGGTCATTCACACACCAGGTCACACCAAGGGCAGTTCGTGTCTCGAGTTAGGCGAGCGCGGTGCCGTGATGACCGGCGATGCGCTGGTAACGCTGAGCATCGTCACAGGAGAACGCGACCCGCGAATAATGCCGGGGTCGTTCAACAACAACAGCCCGGAGGCCCTCGAGTCGCTCAATGAGCTCAAGGGATCCAAGGCCGAGCTGATCCTGCCCGGACATGGCGAGCCATGGCACGGCAGCGTCGATGCCGCCGTGGTCCTCGCCCAGCGAACCGGCGCTAACTGACCGGCTCGATGTCGAGCGGAAGCGGCCATTCGACCGCCATCTCCAGCGCGGCAATTGCGTCGAGTTCCTCGACCTTCGATGCAGGCTGTTCGGTTGTTGGTGTCTCGTCGAGCTCGACGATGATTACTCGCTGTTGGTTTCCAATGTCCATGGTGTGGCCCTCCTGGCCTCTTTGATTACGAACGCCTCCATCTCCACAAGACGCTGCGCTTCTGCCTCTACTTCCCGTCCTTCACGAATCACGGTTGGGTCCGCCAGCAACTGATCGATACGGAGTGGGTCGCTGGTCAGCATCAGATGCGTCCCCAGAGACGCGCCAATGGCGACCACGGTCGCCGCGGCGGCCCGGTAACCGTCGTCGTGCTCGACAACCTTCCCGGTCATCGCAACGAGCCCGAGCGCCAGATTGCCTATTCCCGAGAGGTCGAACTCGGTGTACAGCGGATCCACGCTCTTGGCCGCATAGACACCGCAGCCAAGACGCCCGCACCGCCCATCGGAATGTGGGATCTCGGTGTTGCCGCGGTTGGACAGACAGGTCGCCGTGATGGTCCTGCTGTCCCACGCCATCTTGACCCCGTACAGACCGTCCTCGCCGACAGCCCAGAGGCGATAGCCGAGGACGGGTGTCGGCGACCAGCCCTCTGCGTGATCCTGCTTCGCCCGCGTGATCACATCCTCGAGACAGAATTCGACCCAACGCTCGATTCGGCGGACCTCCGCTGTCATCGAACTCATCTGCCGCTCGATTCTGTCGTGCTCGGCTGCCAGCGCATCGAGTCGACGCTGCCTTGCAGCCATCGCCGAGTTTGCCTTGGCGACATCAATCATCCCGGCCAGTTCGCCGTACCGATCCTGATACCGGCGAACCTCAGCTCGCAGCTCGGCGAGCCGCTGAGTTGATTCCGTACCGAGGACTGGCTGCATCTCGATCTCCAGGCGAACGGCCTTCGACCATATGGCAGCGAACACCTGTTCGCAACCGACTACGGTGGCCAGATTTCGCGATCTAGGGATAGATTTCGCGATCCGCGCGCAACGCAGCCTCCCCGGGTTAGCGTCACCACCGTGAGTGGCGTGATACAGGAGATCGAAGCGGTCGATGCGGCCGCTTTCCGCCGATGGCTCGAGACAAACCATGAAACATCAACCGCGGTCTGGCTGGTGTTCTGGAAGAAGGACAGCGGCCACCCGTCAATCAACTGGAGCGAAGCGGTCGATCAGGCGTTGTGCTTCGGCTGGATCGACTCGAAGGCTCAAACTCTCGATGCAGAGCGCTACCGCCAGTACTTCTCAATCCGCAAGGCCGGCAGCGGATGGTCTCGCATCAACAAGGACAAGATCGCCGAACTGGAGCGGGCCGGCTTGATGGCGCCGGCCGGCCTCGCTGCCATCGCCCGTGCCAAAGCCGATGGGTCTTGGACGCTCCTCGACGGACCCGAGGCAGGTGTCGTGCCAGAGGACCTGGGCGAGGCGATGGACGTCGCGGGAGTCCGCAAGGCATATGACGGCCTAACCCCCGGTGCCCGCAAGGCAATCCTGGCCTGGTTGGTCATGGCCAAACGGGAGACGACCCGGGCCAAACGCATCGACAAGACAATCGCCAGCTTGGAAGAAGGTCGGGCGCCATTTCCCTAGCGATCAGCCCCCGAGCGATCCGGACGGCAACTCACCGCAACGGGCAGCGAACTCAGATTCGAGCAGACACGGCGGCTCGGGACGGAAAGTCTTGACCGTCTCGTAGAAGCGCTGTTCCCCATCGGTAGGGCTCACCAGCTTGACCACGTACATGTCCTGAAGCGAGATGTGATCCTCAGCCCTGATCTCAATCAGCCCCTTTGGTCCGAGAAACCGCAGACCTTCCAGGGCTTCCATGAGAGCACCGGCATCGGTCGGCCCTTCGGCTACTCGCAGGGCAGCCACCGCCATCAGGGCTGCGTTCATACCGTGGGCCTCGGAGATGTCCGGGCGGAACCCCGCCGCGAGGCTCTGGGTCCACAGGAAATCATGGGCCTCGTTCGCCGGTACCGTGAAATGGTATGGAATCGAAGATGTCATCCCGGTCGCGTCGGCGAACCACAACGGCAGCAAGGCGTTGGAGGGAAACGGTGCGCTGACGTTCGGGAGGCTGGCGGCCGCAGCATCGGTGAGTAGCTGACGCAACCCTCCCCCGGTCCACGTGACCAGGAGAACATCAGCGTCAGCGGTTGGACTCAACAGTGACACGAAATCGCTGGCGCCTGTGGGGGCAAGGATGTCGTCAGCCACGAAGTCGCCACCGGCAAACGTGCATGCATCACGAATCGCCGCCGCCGTCCGCTGCCCCAGTGGGTAGTCGGGGGCGATCTGGGCGAAGGTCACCTGGTCATCCGTGCCTGCCCAATACTCACAAGCCGTCATCGCGTCCTGGTAGGCGGTCGGGGCGAGTAGGACGGAGTTGGGATCGAAGTTGACGCCGGCAAGGCCCGTCGGTGTATCTGTGGTTGCGATCAGGACCACATCGCGGTCCCGCGCGACGTCGCGAAGCGCTGCCGTTGTCCCCGGACTCGTGGATCCGATCAGCAGTACGGTGCCTTCGTCGTCGACCAGTTGCTGCGCTGCCGACTTTGCAACCTCTGGATTGGACTGGTCATCGCGGATCAGAAGCCTTACATCGCACTCCCCGATCCGGTAGACCTGGTCGGCTCCGGTTTGCACTACTCCATCTTCGCTCAGGTAGCCCAGACCAATGGGAACGCCGCGACCAAGCGGGGCACCGAGAATGCTCAGCCCTCCGGATAAATCAGTTACGACGCCGATGGTGATGGAGTCATCGCACTGAAGCGGAGGAGCGACCGTCGCATCGTCGATTCCGAGGCTTGCGTCCGGCTCGTCGGCACCGACCCACCAAACAGTGACCGCGACGACAACAGCCACAACAGCGACAACGCGTAGAACGCGGCGCTGCAGGTCTCCTGAAGCGAACGCCGGCATAACCTACGGCCAGCCAAGCACACCGTCGAGAACCGGCGAGGAGCGCAAGAACCGGGCAACGCCACCAATCGGTGCCTGTTGCGCACTGGTTGCGCCGGCGGCGATTTCAACAACCGTTGCATACGGGAAGACTGCACCTTCCTCAACTATGTTCACGAGGACATGTGTGTCGCTCATGTCGAGCGAGTCGATATAGCCAGTGGAGGCCATTGTCGGCAGCGTCACACTCATCATGAGGTCACCGGTGGCGACGTTGCGGACCTCGATCTCAGGGATCACGGGGAACCCGCTGCCGTTCGGAGCGAGACGTCCGAACGCAACGAGACTTCCGTCGGGAGACAAGTCTCCGTACCAGAAGCACTCGGGTACGCAGTCCTCGGCACCGTCCGGCATCGGATTAGCCGGCGACGAAAACACATTGTCCGCAAGATCGCTGAAGGTCATCCAGAAGAAGTTCTCTCCAGCACCGCTGCGAACGATCGTGTTACCACCGACCGAGATCGGAGATGTGCCCGATTCCCAACCGCCGACGACGGCGATCTCTGTGACGGTCTTAGCGTCGAGATCGAAACTGCGCAGTGTCTGTACGGCAGTGTCGGGAAGATTGCCCGAGCGCCGTGTGTAGTAGACATTCACGGCGTCGCCGTTGGCAGCCACGTCCTCGAGTTGGAGTCCCTGGTCATCAGCCGGAACCAGCAGCTCTTGTAGCTCATCAGAACCTTCTGGAGCCCAATACACGATCGAGTCGGTGCCGAGGTACTGCCATGGGCTGCGGTGTGGATGCACGACTATCCCACCTCTAGTGTCGTCGATCGCAAAGTCAACAATCCCGTCGACGGCCCCCGGACTCGCTTCGAGAACCTGCGACACCACGCCGCCGGAGGTAGCGACGAACACACCATCCTCATTGGTGATCAGGAGTGATCCTGCCGACGGAGGAACGACCGGAGGCTCTGTGGTGGTGGTCGTGGCGACTGCAGTTGTCGTTGTCGCCGGGGCAGCGGTCGTGGTCGGGACAGCCGTTGTCGTTGTCGTTGTCGCCTCAGTGGTCGTCGAGGCTGCCTCGTCATCCCCACCGCAGGCCACAACTAACAGCGTCATAGCCATCATCGCCGGCCAAATCCTGCTCCGTCGCATTGCGGTCCTCCAGACCCTCTCACTTCCAGACACATTGTGATGTCGGCAGATACAGGTTTGTTCCTTAGCAAGGATCTATCCCGGCACACCGGACAGAGCAGCTACCGCTGCCGAACCCAGGCGGTGATCCGCTTTGTAGCCTCGGTGATGTCGGCGGTTGACTCGGAGTACGACAGCCTCACGTAGCGGTGCCCGTGGGTCGGATCGAAGTCAATGCCGGGGGTACACGCAACCCCCAGCTCGTCCAGCCAAACGCGGCACAACTCCTGGCTGTCATCACTGAGATGGGATACGTCGATGTAGAAGTAGAACGCACCATCAGGCGAGGCGAAGTGGTCAAGGCCAACGCCGCCCAGACCATCGAGAAGAACCTGTCGATTGGCTGCGTATCGAGCGACGTTCGCTTCTAGTTCCTCCTCGGCATCAAAAGCGGCCAGGGCTGCCAGCTGCGACAAGGTCGGTGCCGAGATGAAGAGATTCTGTGCCAGCCGTTCTATCGGGCGGACCAGGTCGTCCGGTACGACCATCCAGCCGATCCGCCACCCGGTCATCGAGTAGTACTTCGAGAAGCTCTGCAAAACCACTGCATCCGGTTCGACGCTCAAAGCTGTGGGGACTTGCTTTCCGTACTCGATTCCGTGATAGATCTCGTCTGCAATGAGGCGGACATCGTTCTCTGAGCAGAATCCGGCAATCTCCGCGAGCTCGCCCGGGGCCAGCGCAGTCCCGGTCGGGTTTGCCGGGCTGGCGATCATCAGACCAGCAAGCGGACCGGCCTTCGCCAGCAGCTCCGCCGTTGGCACAAACCGCGTGTCGGGGCCGACCGGGATCGCTACAACCTCGACGCCGAAGGCCTCCAGCGTGTTCCGATAACAGGGGTATCCCGGCTCAGTCACTGCGACCCGGTCACCGACGTCGAACGCCGCAAGGAAAGCCAAGACAAAGGCACCAGACGCACCCACTGTGATCACCACCCGATCGGGCGAAACGGCAACGTCGTAGCGCTGCTTGTAGTGCGCCGCGATGCGAGCGCGCAGCTCCTGGAGACCGGTGGCATCGGTATAACCGATCCGATCGGATTCCAAGGCCGCTGCTGCCGCCCGCCGAACCGCGGCCGGAGCAGGTGTGCTCGGCTGGCCGACCTCCAAGTGCAGGACGTCACCGGTGGCTCGCTGCCGTTCGGCTGCGGCCTTCATGACCTCCATCACATAGAACGGAGGGATGTCGGCGCGGCCGGCAGGTTTCAAAGAAGCACCTTTGTGATGCTCTCGATCGGCGGCGTCGCGGCCAGTTGCACAACTACCTCGTCTGGGACATCGGAATCGACAGAGATAAAGGACAACGCCCGTTCGCCGGGGCCCGACCGGCCGGTACGCCAGGTGGCGATGTTGACACCGAGCTCCCCGAGAATCGTGCCTACCTTTCCGATGAACCCGGGCTCGTCATGGCTGAGCGCCACCAGAATTGTGCCCTCGGGAATGACATCGACTCGGAAACCATCGACATCAACGATTCGAGGCTCATCGTGGCTGAACAGGCTTGCCGCGACTGTCCGGCTTCCCCCGTTCCATTCGACTCGACAAGAAATGATGTTCGGGTAGTCCGTCGTGTGCAGCCCGGTGGTCTGGGAAACAATGATGCCGCGGTCCATTGCGACGTGGGGTGCGTTGACGTAGTTGACCGACCCGGTCGGGACCGGCTCGAGGAGACCCTTGAGAATCGCGACGGTGATCGGCTTGATATGAGCGTCGATCTCTTCGCCCTCGATGGAGACTTCGACCTTGGTGATTGCATCCAGAGCCAATTGCGTCTGCAGGCTGCCCAGTCTCTCGGCCATGGCCAGATACGGGCGTAGCTCTTTGAGCACGTGCCCGTCAACGATGGGCATGTTGATCGCGTTGCGGAAATCAACACCGTGGAGTGCATCGACGACCTGCTGGACGACTTGCATGCCAACCTCGCGCTGTGCCTCGAGAGTGCTCGCCGCCAGGTGCGGAGTCACAACCACATTGTCCATGTGGAGAAGAGGGTTGTCGGGATCGGCCGGCTCCTTGGTGAGCACATCGAGGGCGGCACCGGCAACGGCGCCACTCTCCAAGGCATCAATCAAAGCGTCTTCATCGATGAGACCACCTCGGGCGGCATTCACAATCCGGACACCCGGCTTCATCTTCGCCAGCGCCTCCTTGCCGATGATGCCGTGCGTCTTGGGCGTCAATGCGGCGTGCAGTGTGATGAAGTCGGAGCGCGCCAGCAGCTCATCGAGCCCAACACGCTCAATCCGCATCTCATGGGCACGCTCGTCGCTGAGGTAGGGGTCGAAGCAGATGACATCCATCCCAAAGCTGCGGCAGCGACGGGCGACCCTGCGGCCGATTCTGCCCAGGCCCACGATCCCGATCGTCTTGCCGCGCATCTCTACGCCCTTGTACAGCTTCCGATCCCATCGTCCTGCCTTGAGGCTGGCAGCGGCTTGGGGGACATGCCGACAGAGTGCAAGGAGGAGAGCCATCGTGTGCTCGGCGGTGGCAACGGTGTTCGCCCCCGGCGTGTTCATGACGATGATGCCGCGCTCGCTCGCCGCTGCAATGTCGATGTTATCGACACCCACACCAGCTCTACCAATGACCTTGAGCTCGTCTGCGGCGGCGATCACCTCTGCCGTCGCCTTGGCGCTGCTGCGCACGATTAGACCCTCGTATCCGCCGATCTTGTCAGCAAGCTGCTCGGGGCTGAGACCTTTGACAACATCAAATTCGATGTCGTCTTGGCTTTCGAGAAGAGATACCGCCTCAGCGGAGAGATCGTCGGTAACAAGGAGTCGGAACGTCATGGCTGCACGCCTTTCCGGATTGTCACTTCGCCGGCCGCGATTCGGGCTCCGGCCTCGGCTATCACCGATTCGTATACGGTACCCGAAAGTCCCTCAATCTCACTTTCGGTGAGGGCAATCTCCAATACCGGTGCCAGCGAGTCGCCGCTCACCAGAACATCGGATTCGGCAACAACATGTGGTCTGGCGACCACACCGGTGAAACCTACGAACAGGTCAACAACGTCACGGGCAGCTAGGTCGCTCACCCCATCGCCGATGAGCATCGACCTGCCGAATCGGTCCCCAAGCATCTCGGCGACGACATCGGACTTGCCATGTGCCTCGACCAGAGGAGTTTCCTCGGAGTCGATGTAGTTCATGTCCGTCCTCTGGTCCCACTGGTCCTGCAGGTAGTCCCACCATTCTCCCGAAAGAGCGTCGTACTCGAGCTCGACGGCGCGGATGTGGTCGTGGGGAACACCGAGCCAGCGCCCAAACGGACGAACCGCGGTGAGGAGCCCGCCAGACACGATGAAAACCTCCTTACCAGCGGCTTGCAGAGCCCCGATGACACCGGCGGCGTCCGCGACGGCAGTGCGCCGATACAACCCATCGATGCGGGCGACCTCCTCACGGGTCGGTGCGAGCATCTCGAGACGGCGATCGTAAATGGTGTGGAGGTACACCTCCCCCTCCATGGCCGCGTCGGTCATGGCCTTCACCTCGTTGAACTTGCCCTTCATACGGGCAAGCTCATCGATGCCTTCGATGGTGCTCAGGGTGCTGTCACAATCGAAGAAGATGAAATCAAAACCGGGGGTTAGGGCTGAGTTTTCCGCCATGGTCTTCCGGGCCGGGAGGAGGTACGCGGCCAGACGATACACGCCACCTCGACGCCGGAAGTCCGATCGCACCACAATGGACCCGATGCTCTCAATCGACAGATTCCCCCGTATCCAATTGGCGGCCCTGCCCACGCCGTTGCAGCGATGCCCGCGCCTCAGCGCCTATCTCGGTGGCCCACAGATCCTCGTGAAACGGGATGACCTCACCGGCCGCGCCGGGGGCGGTAACAAAGTACGCAAACTCGAGTTTGCGCTTGCAGAGGGTCTCGCCGGGGGCGCCGATACGTTGGTCACGATTGGCGTCGGTCAGTCCAATTCCGTGCGCCAGATCGCCGGAACCGGTGCCGCACTCGGCCTCGAGGTACACATCGCATCAATCACGGACCGGGTCCGGCGCGAATCCCCCGACTACGAATCCGGCGGCAACGCAATGCTGACCCGTCTCTTTGGCGCCCATCTTCATCCGTGCTCGACTGCCGACAACCGAGCGGATGTACTGGCTTCCATCTCCTCTGACCTGACCAGAGCGGGAAGGTCACCGCTGGTACTTCCATATGGAATATCGTCACCTGCCGGTGCGCTCGGCT
Source organism: uncultured bacterium (assembly GCA_965368515.1). GTDB lineage: Bacteria > Actinomycetota > Acidimicrobiia > Spongiisociales > UBA5794 > JAAETI01. The sequence continues at coordinate 2,539 of CBDUNF010000086.1, read as the reverse complement.
ACGTAGATGCTGGACACGAAATCATCACTCAGGCTGCCGCTATGGGCACAGGGCCTGCGGCGATAGTCCACGCATCGGGCACTGGAGCGACCCAAGCCGGCCTCACGATCGCGGCTCATCACGGTTCGCCAGGAACAGTCGTTCTAGGAGTCGATGTCGACGCCGAACCCGAGCGGGTCCGCGACGAAGTCTCCCGTCTGGTTGCAGCTACCTCGGAAAAGCTCGATGTCACAACACCTGATTCTGTCGTCGAAGTCATCGCCGGACACGCCGGGATGAGCTACGGCTCTGCTCCCGATTCAGTGCTCGCCGCAGTTGCACTCTTCGCTAGAACTGAGGGACTCGTCCTTGATCCCGTCTACTCGGGGGTTGGCGCAGCGGGGCTAATCGCCATTGTCAATGAGGGTCGCTTCGATACGACCGATACGCTCGTCTTCGTCCATACTGGAGGGAGCCCGGGTCTCCACGCCTACCGCTCCGCAGTCAACGACTTCTTGCTCGGTTAAGCCAAAATCGGGGCTGGCTCCGAACAGAACGAGGAAGAACCACAAGAGGGAAGACCAATGACATCGACAGCAGCATCGACGACGAGGTTCGCACGACTACGTCGCTTCAATATCATCGCTGGCCTGTTCCACGCCATACAGGGCGTGATCATCCTGCTGCTTGCGAACGATTTCGCCCTGCCGGTGACCGCTACTTTCCTCAACGGCCCCCCGGGGGAGGCGCCGCCGGAGCTCTTCACCCTGTTCGAAATCAGGATCGCGTGGGGCGTTGCCGCGTTTGTGTTCCTATCGGCTGCGGCACACTGGTTGATTGCCTCGCCGGGCATCTTTCCATGGTACGTCCGCAACCTGAAGCGCAACCGCAACTACGCCCGGTGGGTGGAGTATGCCCTCAGCTCATCCGTGATGGTCGTGTTGATCGCTTTGCTCCCCGGCATCAGCGATGTTGCGGCTCTCGGTGCGATATTCGCCGCTAACGCCGCGATGATCCTCTTCGGCCTTCTCGTCGAGAAGTATGAGGAGCCGGGCCGCCCCAACTTCCTGTCGTATTGGTTTGGCGTCCTGGCCGGAGCGGCTCCATGGATCTTGATTGCTCTCTATCTGTGGAGCCCCAGCACCGACGGTTCGCCGCCGGCGTTTGTGTACGGGATCTTCTTCTCGCTCTTCATCTTCTTCAACACCTTCGCCGTCAATATGGTCTTGCAGTACCGCCAGGTCGGTAAGTGGCGCGACTATCTCTACGGCGAGCGCGCCTACATAATCCTCAGCCTCGTCGCCAAGTCGTTGCTCGCCTGGCAGGTGTTCGCGGGAACGCTGGCGCCCACGAGCTAGGTGGTTAGGGCAGCTTGGGCTTGACGGGGTTGGCGCATGCCTCCAGGGGCTCGCCGGCCAGACCGAGAATGAGGTTGCGGGCGGCCAGCTCGGCCATTTCGGCACGGGTCTTGGCAGAGGCGCTGCCAAGATGGGGAGTGATGATGCAGTTGGGGAGGTTGGCCAAGGGGTGATCGGCCCGCAACGGCTCGGGGTCGGTGACGTCGAGACCGGCTGCTGCAATGGCGCCGCTGCGCAGGGCATCAACCAGAGCATCGGTATCCACCAGCGGGCCGCGGGCGATGTTGACGAACGTTGCGGTTGGTTTCATCAGACGAAACGACTGTGAGTTGATGAGGTGGAAGGTCTCGGCGCTCAGGGCTGCCGTGACGACAACATGGTCTGCGACGGAAAGCAATCCGGAGAGATCCCGGCGGACCGCACCGAGCTCGGATTCGATCTGGGCTTTGGGACTCGGGCCGGAGTACACGATCGACATCCCAAACCCGGCGGCGCGGCGGGCAACGGCGGCTCCGATCCGCCCCATCCCTACGATGCCGATCACCGAAGAGTGGACGTCGTTGCCCAGCAGAAGATCGGGCTGCCACTCCCCCCATTCATCGGATCGTACGTGATCGATGCCTTCTCCGACCCGGCGGGCCGCAGCCAGCAGCAATCCAAACGCAAGATCTGCAGTCGCCTCGGTCAGCACGCCGGGTGTGTGACCAACCGGGATACCCCGCTCGGTGCAGGCAACCAGATCAACGTTGTCGACCCCTACGGCCATGTTGGAAACCACGCGGAGGCGTGGCGCAACATCCAACAGAGGACGATCGATCTGATCCGTCAGCATGCAATACAGGGCGTCGGCTGTCCCGATCTGAGTCAGCAACTCGCTGCGGGGCATGATCGAATCGCCTTCCCACACCGCGACACTATCCGTTTGGCGCAACATGGAGAGCGCATTGCCGGGAGGACGTCGAGTTACAAGTATCACGTTGCGATTTTACGTGTCGGCTGAGCCACCAACCACATAGATGGCGCGGCGGTACTAGTCGTTGGCTCCGCGGCTCTTCTTCCGCAGGTTTGCCATCGTTGTCATGTTCGACTTCGCCTGGCTTCCTAGTCGGGGAAGCTGAGCGGACCGGCTGCGGTATCGACTCTCTCGCTGCACCCCACCATCTTCGGAAGGTTCGTCATCCTCTTCGTCGGACCCGCCGTCG
>CBDUNF010000085.1:0-13597 GCA_965368515.1 uncultured bacterium | reverse complement strand
CGGTGTCGAGAATGTGATCCAAGCGGATCTCCTCCAGGGGCCCGGTCATCTTCTTGAGCTTGCTGGCGTAGAACTTGCCAGTCTCTGAGTATTCGGCCACTTCGAGATAGCGCGCCGCCCCGGCAGCCACTGAGTGCGACATGCCCGGGATCAGCCGGAACATCGGGACCATGATCTTGCGCATGTAGAACGGCGCATTGTTGATTGCATTGGTCTCGGGCGTGCTGCCGGGGGACACGGCGTTGACCGTCATTCCCTCGGGAAGCCTTCTGGCCAATGCTGCGGCCCACCAGGCAACAAACATCTTCACCGTGGCATAGGCATCACCGGCCTTGTATGTCGCCGGCGGGTCCATGCGCATCTGTACTTCAATCGCTTGCTCGATATCTCCGTCGAAGTGTTCCCGGGCCATGGCTCGAAGATCTACGACGTTGAAGGTCGGCACGTCGCCTCGTGCTGCCTCCGAACCGGCGATGACAATGCTCGCGTCTTTGGCGATCAACCCTGCTTCGAGCAAACGCATGGTCAATAGGTGATGGCCGATCAGACTGGAAGTGACGGTTGCATCAAAACCGCTGGCCGTCTTGATCACATCCTTGGGTGGGGCGATCCCGGCGTTGAGGATCAGACGATCTAGCTTCTGTCCGTAGGCGAGGCTCGATACCGCCGTCTCGACCGAATCGAGATCATCAAGATCAACCACCCGGGGTTCAAAGACGTCCCGTCCGGTGCGCATTGCTAGCTGCGCGGCGGCACTGGCAATCTTCTCTGAGGTCCTGCCGGTGACGACTATTCGGGTCAAGCCCTTGGTTGCGAGCTGCGCCGCGGTCTCAAAGCCGAGGCCGGAGGTCGCTCCGGTGACAAGCGCGGTTTGGGTGGATTCGTTACCCATTTCGTGTCCCTTCCTCTGGGATTCGTATGGGTAATCAGCAATCTTGGAGGCGCGTCTATTCCCGACTTTAGACAGAAGTACAACCTATTCGACCGGTAGGTGATAGGCCGCAAGGTGATGACGCGCTTGGTCGGTGTTGTCGCCCGAACCCCCCGTCGGGCGACAACACCGCCAAGACCAGCCCCACAGCTTTCACCACCCACCATCGCTGTGTGTCCAGACCGGGTGCCATTCCGGATAACAAGAGCGCACAGATGACGGCGTGATACAAGAAATTCAGAAAGAGCCGCGAGAACCTTTCTCAGACGGGGTTTGCCGCCAAGAAGCCGTCAACCACATCGGCGAGGAACTCCGGCGAGATCGGCTGGCGAAGAAAGACTGCTCGGAAGAAGGGCGGGCCGGCCAATCTCGCTACGGCAGCGTCGACATCAAGACCCGCCGGCAGATGCCCCGCACCAACCCCGGCGGCGATGACCGCACGCAACGGGTCCATCCTCCGACTGACCATCTCGCGGTGGGGGCCCCCGGCCTCGCCGCGCAGACCGGAGCGGTCAAGGGCGACAGCCATCATGCGCGCTCCGCGCCGTCTCCCCATCTGCTCCCCCATCGCAGTGAGCAGTGTGAGCAGATCGATTCGAGTGTCGCCGGTCAGCTCGACCTGCGGTTCAGCCTCCTCGAGGGCGACCGTGTCACGGAGGAGATCCTTGCGGTCGGGCCAATGCCGATAGATGGTCGTGCGAGCTATCCCCGTTGCCTCGCTGACTCGAAGCGCGGTAACCGCATCGGCGCCCTCCTCGACAAGAAGCTTGCGCGCCGCTTCCAGAACGACCGCCCGGGTGCGAGCCACGCGAGGATCGGCGCCGCTGCGGCGCCTGCGGTGCCCACCATGTCTGCGATGACCGTGTCCCATAAGAACAACTGTACAACATTTTGTTGCGAAGTCGACGGCAACAGGATATGATACAACTTGTAGCGCTACAGATTGTACCGAATTCCGACCACTGGAGACAGAGATGCATAGACATCACAGGCGAATGAAGATGCGCCGACTCGGCATGAGGAGATTCGCCGATGACGGTCCCCCGATGCGGGGCCGCGGTCGTGGGGCGATGATCAGAGGATTCCTTGACGCAAACCCCGAGTGCGCCGACAAGTTCCTTCGCTACGGCGTAGCCGAGATGCGCGAGAGAGACTTCACAGATGACGAGATCCGCGCCCACCTCGAGGAGATGCACGGATGTGGCCATACGGACGATATCGACATCGACAGCCTCCTCAGCTGATAGGCCGCAAGGCAATGGAGCCCGGGCAAGAGCGTCCGGGCTCCATCCGCGCCGGCGATGGCCCAAGGTGAGGCAGGGAAAAGAAGCACTCAGGTGCTCGCCCCGATCGACCGATTGAGTCACGATGTGGAGGATAAGAAGTTGAAACTCGATCCAATCGCGCTCGATGAGGAATTGCAGCTGGAGCTGACCGAAGTGCGGCTGCGGACTGAGCACGGTCGTGTCCTCATGCCCGTCGTGCCGCTCGACATGGGGATTGTGGCCTCGGACGTTTTCGGCCTCCACGACGAGGACGAAGCCTTCGATCTCGTTGTCGACCAGCTGGGCATGGAACCCTTGATCACGATGGAGTGGCACGAAGATGGCGCTCCCAACTTCGACGCCTCGCTCCAGGTTCTACGACTCGGTGATCGTGCCTACATCTCGATTTCCCCTGACGCTGCAGTTGCCCAGCACTGGGAAGCAATCGCCGTGTGCGAACCCGGTTCACCCGAAATGCTCGAGGCGTTTTTCATAGACCTCGCCCACGACAACGGTGCGACCTACAGCGTCGACCTCTACAGCGCCCTGCCCACCCGCGTCGAATCCAATTACCTGAGTTGCGATGCTGTTGGTGCCAGCTTCTCGGCATACCTCGACTGGGATGAGGCCCGCTCCCCCGGAGCATGGGCCTATGCAGTCGAGTATCTCCCGAGGTCAGTGGAAAAGACGCCAGACCTGGTGATCGGATCCATGGCACTCCGCAAGGAAGACAGCGAGTTTGCGCGGCGGCGCTACATCAATGCGTACGCAACCGCGGTGTACGCAGATCATCCGGCAGCCGTAGGTTCTTAGCGCCTAACGTGGGCGCATGAGACCTAGCTGGGATGAATACTTCCTCGATCTTGTAGACCAAGTTGCTTCGCGCGCCACCTGCGATCGTGGCAAGAGCGGCTGTGTCGTAGTCCGCGACAAGCGCATCATCTGCACCGGATACGTCGGCTCACCCTCGGGGATGCCGCATTGCGACGATGCCGGCCACGACCTCAAGCAGGTCATCGATGATGACGGGACGATCCGACAGCACTGTGTGCGGACCGTCCATGCCGAGCAGAACGCGATCGTCCAGGCCGCTCGATACGGGCTCCAGCTCGACGGGACGACCATCTACTGCTCAATGGAGCCGTGTCGTGTTTGTGCGATGCTCATTGCCAGCAGCGGGGTTTCCAGGGTCGTTGCCCGCAAGCGTTATCACGCCGGCGGCGACACGCCGGAGATCCTTGGCGTGGCCGGAGTCGAGCTGATCATCGTCGACGATGTGGTCGAAACCTACGACGAGCAGTAGCGGAGCCTGCCTTTCGCTACGCTAGGAAGCGAAGACTGGAAGGTTCTCTGGTGGACGCTGCAACTCTCGAATGGTTGTCTGATCCGTCGAATCCCCCGGTGCGTTACCTGACCGCCTTGAACCTTGCCGACACGCCACCGAGCGACGCCGAATTGGCTCATATGCGAGCCGAGATCTTCGGTTGGCCACCACTGCTCCAGATTCTCGATCTCCAACTCGACGACGGTGGCTTTCCGTACCCCCAAAAGACACACACGGCGCAATCGGCTTTCAGCGCACTCGAGCTCATGGCCCGCTGCGGGCTCGAGATCGACGATGAGCCCGTCGCCCGCACCGTCGACTTCCTGGCGAACCGACACATGAAAGGCGGCGTTGTGTCGTTTACCGGTGGCGGGTCAGGGGTTCTGCCCTGCTACGCGGGGTCTGTGGCGCACGCATTGATCAGAATGAACGGGGTGGAGCACGAGATAGTGCAGTCTGCTCTCCGATGGCTCATCGCACACCAGCGGTTCGATCACAAAGAGCTCCGTGCAGGCGGTGAGGCCGAATGGAAGTACAAGGCGCCCGTCACCTATCGATGCTGGGAGTCGGTATCTTGCTATCACGGTGTGGCCGCGGCGTTTCGTGCAGTCGCAGCAGTCCCTTCGGCCCAGCGAACCGATGATATGAACGAGATGCTGAGCGACGCCCTCGAGTACCTGCGCATCCATCGTCTGTACAAGAAGACGACCACCGATCGGCCGCTCTTTCGCCACATGACCGAGTTCTTCCTCGTAGGCGACTACCGATCACACCTGCTCGACATGCTGCAAGGCATCGTTGACGCCGATCCGGCGTTGATACGAGAGGATTGGGTACGGGAGGCTGTTGCGGACATGGAGGCGCACACCAGGGACGGTCGAGTCCCCCTGGCAAAGAACTACGGCAAGAGGCTCGCCGATCCCATCCCGCTGGAGCCAGCCGGCGAGTCCTCGCGGTTCCTGACATATCAGTGGATGCTGATCCGGCGCCGGTTGGCCGAAGCGGCTTGAGCCGATTCCGGTCAGATCTGCGCTTCCATCTTCACCACGCTGAGAGGCGAGCCATCGCGTAGAGGTTCCAGCTCTGACGTTGCCTTGAACCCGGCAGCTTCGTAGATGCCTTCCGCTGCCTCGCCGCCTTGGGTAACCCACAGCTCCGCACGTGTCGCACCCGCAGCTCGAGCCCATCCGAGTGCCGCGTCAATGAGCGCACGGCCTATCCCCTGCCGGCGCACCGCGGGATCAACCCACATAGCGCCGAGTCCGAGAAGCTCACCGTTGTCATCGAGTCGACCAAAGAGCATCCCAACCGGGTCTGAGTCGGCTTCCGCCACCAGGAGCAGAGCCCAGGCGTGTTCTGCCGTCTTTCCGATCAGATCACTCCACCACTCGTCGGCTTCAGCGGATTCCTCGGCGAGAGTGCTCCGGAAGGAATCGGGGGATTCCTCGACAGCTCGTAGACGCAGGGATCGCCAGAGCCGCCACTCGTTGCCGCCGATTGTTCTGATTTGCACTTCCACACCGCGATTCTCGCATATGAGAGCTCGGCCTCGAAGGATCGTGAGGCCTAGACAAACGCAAGTGCCACCAGCACCACCAGCGGTGGGGCGCCCTGAATCAGAGCAGCTCGCAACATGGTCCGGCGGGCCAGCAGGAGAACCACGGCGGCGCCGAGCATGAACAGACAGCTGTAGCCCAACAAGATGGTCTTGCCGCTGACATCGGCCACCAACAGACCAGCGCCGACTATCGCCCCGACACCCAGGAACAGGTTGTAGTACCCCTGGTTGAGCATGCCGAACGCCATCGTGTCGGCGTCCTCCTGTGATCTGGCGCCAAACCGCTTCCAGATTCGTGGCTGCCGCCACAACAGAGACTCCATCACCCAGAACCCAATATGCAACAGACCCGCCACGACCCCACACACCACCGCAACCGCCACCATGACCCGCTCCTCTCGGTTGACGTCAGTCTACGCGGCCCCCTTCCCCCCGTTCTTGCGTACCTGGCGTCCACATATGGACATGAGGTACGCAAGAACGAAGAAGAGCCCTCCCAGCCGGGAGGGCTCTTCACGCTGCATCACTTCGTGATTCAGCCCTTGTCGTTGATTGCGGCGTGGGCGGCAGCCAAACGGGCCACCGGCACCCGGAAAGGCGAGCAGCTCACGTAGTCGAGACCGAGCTCGTGGCACAGCGCCACCGACTCGGGATCGCCACCATGCTCACCACAGATGCCGATCTCCATACCGGGACGCTGCGCACGGCCACCTTCGACGGCGATCTTGATGAGACCACCGACACCGAGACGGTCCAGTGTCTGGAACGGGTTGACCGGCAGAATGCCCTGCTCGACGTACTCGATGAGGAAGCTCTTCTCGGCATCGTCACGGCTGATCGCAAACGTGGTCTGCGTCAGGTCGTTGGTGCCGAAGCTGAAGAACTCAGCTTCGCGGGCCAGCGGGCCGGCGGTGAGGGCGGCACGTGGCGTCTCGACCATGGTGCCAACCTGATAGTCGACCTTGACGCCACGCCGTTCCATGATCTCCTCGGCAGCCTCGACGATGATCGCCTTGACCCGCTCGATCTCCTTCACGTGGATGGACACCGGGATCATGATCTCCGGCTTCGGGTCGAAGCCATTCTCCTTGGCGTCGCAGGCGGCCTCGATGATGGCCCGAGCCTGCATCCGCGGGATCTCCGGCATCAGGATGCCAAGACGCACACCGCGGAATCCGAGCATCGGGTTCTCTTCGTGCAGATCGTCGACACGACCGAGCTTGCGCTCGACCTCGGCGATCTCGGCGTCGTGCGGGGCCGAGGTGTCCTTTTCCAGGTCTGCAAGCTCGGTAGTGAGCTCGTCATGGCCCGGGAGGAACTCGTGGAGCGGCGGGTCGATCATCCGGATGATGACCGGCATCCCGGACATCGCCTCGAATAGGCCCCGGAAGTCCTCACGCTGCATCGGCCGCAGGATGTCGAGGTACTTCTGCCTCTCTTCGGTGGTGTCGGAGAGAATCATCTTCTGCACCGTCGGGAGACGCTCGGCCTCGAAGAACATATGCTCGGTACGGCACAGGCCAATGCCCTCGGCGCCGTACTCCAACGCACGCTTGGCATCGGCCGGGTAGTCGGCATTCGCCAGAACCCGGAGACGACGGAACTCGTCAGCCCAGCTCAGCAGCGTCGACAGCCACTTGTCATTGATGTCCGGGATGACCGTCGGCAACTGGCCTACAAAGACCTCACCGCTGGTTCCCTCGATGGAAACGTACTCGCCTTCGGCGACGACACGGTCACCGACTGCCATGGAGCGAGCCTCGAGATCGATGTCGAGCTCGGCGATACCGACAACTGCCGGCTTACCAAACTGGCGGGCGACGAGAGCAGCATGGCTGGTGCGGCCGCCACGGCTGGTGACGATGCCCTCTGCGGCGAGCATGCCGTGGACATCATCGGGCTTGGTCTCGGGACGAACCAGCATGACCTTCTCGCCGGCCTCGGCCCACTCGACGGCGGTATCGGCGTCAAATGCAACCTTGCCGACCGCGGCTCCGGGCGAGACGTTGAGGCCCTCGGCGAGCAGATCGCCTGCGGCCTTGGCTGCCTTGCGAGACTCAACGGAGAACTGCGGGTGCAGGAAGAAGTCGATCTGATCCGGCGTGACCCGCATCACGGCCTCTTCCTTGGAGATCTTGCCCTCTTCGACCAGATCAACGGCGATACGGACCGCAGCCTGTGCGGTGCGCTTGCCGTCACGGGTCTGCAGCAGCCACAGCTTCTTGTTCTCAACCGTGAACTCCATGTCCTGCATGTCGCGATAGTGATTTTCGAGCTGATCGGAGATCGCCAGGAGCTCTTCGTATGCGTGAGGCATGTCGGTGGCCATCTGACCAACGGGGATCGTCGCCCGGATACCGGCGACGACGTCCTCGCCCTGAGCGTTGAACAGGTAGTCACCTTCGATGTGATTCTCGCCAGTTGCGCCGTGACGCGACATTGCCACACCGGTCAGGCAGCCTTCGCCGAGGTTGCCGAAGACCATTGTCTGGACGTTGACGGCAGTACCGAGGTCGTGCGGGATGTTGGAAGCGTTGCGGTAGTCGGTGGCGCGCTTGCCGCTCCACGACCGAAAGACGGCTTCAACCGCAAGCTTCAGCTGCTCGTCAGAGTCGGAGGGGAACCTCGGAGTGATCTCGAGGAATCGCTCGACGATTTCCTGGAGAGCATCGGTTGGCAGCTCGGCGTCTGTGGCAACACCGGTCTTGGTCCGGAACTCCTCGAGAATCTCCTCATAAGGCTCGTCGGGGTTCTCGAGTACGACGGATCCGAACATCTGAATAAGACGACGGTACGAGTCATATGCGAAGTGAGCATCGCCACTGATCTCAGCGAGTGATGCGGCGACCTCATGGTTGAGACCGATGTCGAGAACGGTATCCATCATTCCGGGCATGGAGAATTTGGCGCCGGAACGGCACGACACGAGCAGCGGATTGCTCGGATCGCCGAACTTCTTGCCAGTCTTTTCTTCGACGCTGTCTAGGGCGGAGCGGACCTGGTCCCACATTCCCTCGGGAACCGAGAGGCCGGCGTCGGTGTAGGCGTTGCAGGCCTCGGTCGTGATTGTGAACCCGGGAGGCACTGGTACGCCCAGCCGGGTCATGTCGGCGAGGTTGGCCCCCTTGCCGCCGAGGAGACCGCGGACGCTGTCCCAATCCCCAACTAGAGCCTCAGCATCTGAGACCTCGTCGAACGTGTAGACCCACTTCTTCATTTCTTTCCGCCTATCGATTGGAAGACCAACTTCAGTCAGCCCGCGTGTAGCCACGCCGACCGGTCCCTACCTCAGCAGTCACGGCGCCCCGCCACAAGGGTCCAGCGCCACTCAAGTGGGGCCAATAGACCCATTACCTATATACCGCCGAAACGTAGCGTGAGGAGGTTACCGAGAGGAGATTCGGCTGTGAGCGAGATGTACGTCTCGGGCCAGTCGGGTATCGGCCGTCTGATTCAAGCGTTGGCCGAAAGGGGCCATCGCGTTATCGGGCCGGTTATCCGGAATGAGGCCCTCGTCTACGACGAGATCGATGGAGTTGAGGATCTCCCGAAAGGTTGGACCGATCTGCAGGAGCCAGGGCGGTACCGCCTTGAGCACCGTGGTGACGAAAAGCTCTTCGGGTATGTCGTCGGCCCTGCGAGTTGGAAGCAATACCTCAGCCCACCAGAGGCTGTCTTGTGGGCGGGTACGATCGGGGCGGAGGGCTTCAAGTCCGACCCCGTTCCAGAACCACCCAAGTACGCCTTCTTTGGTGTTCGTCCCTGCGAGTTGGCCGCTCTGCGTGTGCTCGACAACGTCTACACAAGCAGCAACGGGCTGCCGACGGTCGCCGGCTATACAGCAACCAGGGAGAAGGCGTTTATCGTTGCGGTCAATTGCGGCGAGCCGGGTGGCAACTGCTTCTGCGTCTCGATGAACACGGGCCCGACCGCGGGACCCGGGTACGACATCTCGATCACAGAAATCACCCACAACGGCAACATGCGGTACCTGCTCGAGAGTGGCAGCGAAGCAGGGGCCGAGGTCCTGGAGAGCTTGGAGGCGCTCGAGGGCGCAACCGACGCCGAGATCGAGGCCGGCGAGCGGTTGCTGGCTGAAGCGGCCGAGAACATGGGCAAGACGCTCGACACCGAGGATCTGCCCAACCTGCTCAAGGGCAATGCGCTCAACCCTCGTTGGGAGAGCATCGCAGACAAGTGCCTCGCATGTGCGAACTGCACGATGGTGTGCCCGACCTGTTTCTGCAACACGGTTGACGACAATCTGTCGCTAGACGGTGAACATGCGACGCGCACCCGCAAATGGGACTCATGCTTCACGCTTGGGTTCTCCTATATGCACGGCCAGCCGATGCGCGAATCGGTCGGAGCCAGGTACCGGCAGTGGATCACGCACAAGCTGGCGACCTGGGTCGACCAGTTTGGCGAGATGGGTTGCGTTGGATGCGGACGCTGCATCACCTGGTGCCCCGTCGGCATCGACATCACCCACGAGGCGGGAGCAATCCGCCGTGGTGACCTACGCGATACCCATATCGGGGTGGGAGGTTACGTGTGATGACAGAAGACAGCCTGGCCAAGGCGCTCGGCGACCATGCGTTCTTCAAGGATCTTGGCAACGAGCAACTTGCCGCATTGGCAGCCACGGCCACGGAGATCAGAACGGAGCCTCGCTCCATGATTTTCGAGGAGGGTGGCCACGCCGACTCGGCATACGCCATCGTCGATGGCTCAGTGGCTTTAGAGCTGAACGTGTCTCACCGCGGGCATCACATCGTCCAGACGCTGCACCGTGGCGAAATGCTCGGCTGGGGCTGGTTGTTCCCGCCGCATCGGTGGGCGTTCAGCGCCCTCGCTCTCGACACGGCGCACCTGATCCGGTTCGATGCCGACGAGTTGCGGGCGCTCCAAGACGAGGACTGCGCACTCGGCTACGAGATGATGAAACGATTCGCACGGGTGATGACCGATCGCTTGGCAGCAACCCGTCTCCAGTTGGTGGATTTCTATGCAGACACTCGCTGATCCCACAGTCATCGATCAGATGACACCTATACCGTTCCGGGTTCGTAGTGTGCGTGAGGAGTTGTCCCACACGTTCACTCTGGAGCTGGAGCCGCCGTCCGGTGAGTTCAAGTTCCTCCCCGGCCAGTTCACGATGGTCTATGCCTTCGGTATCGGGGAAGTTCCGATATCGATAAGCAGCAGCGCCTCCCAAACCGGGACGATCCTGCAGACCATTCGCCGTACCGGCGCCGTAACCCATGCCCTGGGTCGCCTCAAGTCGGGTGACTACGTCGGAATCCGTGGCCCATACGGGACACCTTGGCCGATGGACGAAGTCAAAGGACGCGACCTGTTGATAATCGGTGGCGGTATCGGCCTCGCACCGTTGCGACCGGCGATCTATCACGCCTTGGAGAACCGAGCCGACTACAAGCGGGTGGTCATCCTGTACGGAACCCGTACCCCGGACGACATCTTGTTCGAGAAGGAACAGAAGGCCTGGGGCGATCGCACCGACACGTCGACACTGATGACTGTCGATGCCGCCGACCGTGGCTGGAACGGTGCCGTTGGCGTTGTGACTCGTCTTATTGGGCGGGTCGGCTTCGACCCGGCCAACACAACGGCGATGGTGTGCGGCCCGGAGATCATGATGACAGTCACAGCCGAGAGGCTGATGGAAGGTCACTCGATGGCTCCGGAGAACATCTATGTGACGATGGAGCGCAATATGAAGTGCGCCATCGGAGTGTGCGGGCATTGCCAGTTCGGCTCGAAGTTCATCTGCACCGATGGGGCGGTCTTCCGGTTCCCAGAAGTGGCGGGACTCTTCGACATCAAGGGAGTGTGAGATGGCTCTACCCAAACTTGCGGTATACAAGTTCGCATCATGCGATGGTTGCCAGCTCAGCATTCTCGACGTCGAGGATCTGTTGCTCGACATCGCAAGCGTCGTCCATATCGCCAACTTCCCGGAGGCTTCTCGGGAGGTCATCGAAGGACCATACGATCTGACGCTCGTTGAAGGGTCGATCACGTCGGCCCACGATGCGGAAAGGATCCACGAGATTCGACGTGAGTCGAAGTTCCTGGTGACGATCGGGGCCTGTGCGACCGCCGGTGGCATTCAGGCGCTGAAGAACTGGAAGGACACGGACCTGTTCGCCAGGACCGTCTACGCCCACCCCGAGTATCTCGACACGCTCGAGACATCGACACCGATCAAGAACCACGTCGAGGTCAACTTCGAGCTGCGGGGATGCCCGGTCGACAAGATGGCTCTCGTCGAGGTGGTAGCCGCCTTTGTCCAGGGACGACGCCCCAATATTCCCGAGTACAGCGTCTGTGTCGAGTGCAAGCGTAAGGGCACCCCGTGTGTGATGGTCAGTCACGGCACACCGTGTCTTGGCCCGGTCACCCAGGCTGGATGTGGGGCGCTGTGCCCGTCATACAACCGTGGTTGCTACGGCTGCTTTGGCCCCATGGAGAGCCCCAACACCGAAATGTTGGCGGCTTCCTGGCAGCGGTTGGGGGTTACCCACCGAGGCTTGGTCGATGCCTTCCGCAGCTTCAACGCATATGCGGAGCCATTCCGAATCACGAGCGATCACCATGAAGCGCTCGCCGTCGCGAGAGGAGAGTGACGATGAGTGATGTGAGAAACATCGACGTTGACTACATCGCCCGCGTCGAAGGCGAAGGCGAAATGCACGTCAAGGTCGTCGACGGCGAGATCGAGGACGTCTGGTTCGGTATCTTCGAGCCACCCCGCTTCTACGAGGCCTTCATGGAGGGCCGCCCCTACTCCGATGCTCCCGACATAACGGCACGCATCTGCGGCATCTGCCCGGTCGCCTATCAGATGAGCTCCGTCCACGCGATGGAGTATGCGTTTGGTGCGTCGGTGACCGGCCAGCTGCGAGCGCTGCGACGTCTGCTGTACTGCGGGGAGTGGATCGAGAGCCACGTGCTCCACATGTTCCTGCTACATGCCCCGGACTTTCTCGGCTACGAGAGCGCAGTCCATATGGCCGCTGACCACAAGGACATCGTCGAACTGGGGTTGCGTCTCAAGAAGGCCGGCAACGCCATCGTCACAGTCGTCGGTGGTCGTGAGATCCACCCGATCAACGTCAAGGTGGGCGGGTTCTATCGAGCACCGACCAAGAAGGAGCTGCTTGCGCTCGTACCGGAACTGGAATGGTCCCGCGATGCGGCGATCGACACAATCAAGCTCGTGTCCGGCTTCACATTCCCCAACGTGGAACAGGACTTCGAGTTCGTCTCGCTGAGCCATCCGCTGGAGTATCCGTTCAACGAGGGCCGCATGGTCTCCAACAAGGGGCTCGACATTGCGGTCTCAGAGTGGAACGACTACTTCCTTGAGGAGCACGTCGAGCGGTCGAACGCACTGCACTCCACCATCCGTGAACGTGGCGCCTACCACGTCGGACCGCTGGCTCGCTATGCGCTCAACTTCGAGAAGCTGACCCCGGCGTGTCGTGACATTGCTTCCGAAGTCGGGCTCGGTCCGGTTGAGTTGAATCCGTTCAAGAGCATCATCGTCCGTGGCATCGAGACGCTCTACGCGGTCGAAGAGGCCCTGCGCATCATCGATCAGTACGAGGAGCCGGCACGTCCGGACGTCGATCTGAACGTACATGCCGGTGTCGGCCACGGTGCGTCTGAGGCTCCCCGCGGGATGCTCTATCACCGCTACGAGCTGGACAGCAACGGTCGGATCCTCAAGGCTCAGATCGTCCCGCCAACGGCGCAGAACCAGCTGACCATCGAGGACGACCTGCGGGTCGTGCTCGAGCGGTCACTAGAACTGCCCGACGATGAGCTCACCTGGCTCCTGGAACAGTCCATCCGCAACTACGACCCTTGTATTTCGTGTGCGACCCATTTCCTCAACCTCAAGGTTGAGCGGATCACAACGAGGTAGCGGTGTCCCTATGACGGCAGCTGCGGTCGTTATCGGCGTCGGCAATCGCTGGCGCCGAGACGACGCAGCAGGACTAGAGGTCATCGATGCGCTGCGGAGGCGTGTCGATGACTCGGTCGCCCTGGTCGAGAGCGACGGCGAACCCACACGCCTGCTCGATGCCTTTGCGCTTGCGCCTCGGGTGATCATGGTTGATGCAGTGGTGACCGGCGGGTCGCCGGGGACCGTGCACCGGTTCAGCGACGAGGACCTGCCAGACGGCATGGGCATTGGCCAGTCGAGCCATCTCGTACAGCTCTACGAGACCATTGCCCTCGGCAAACTGCTCGACAAGCTCCCCAACGGCTTGACCCTGATCGGTATCGAAGCAAGCGATTTCGACAACGGCGAAGGCATGACAGACGCCGTAGCAGCAGGAGTCGGCGCGGCGACGGAGGCCGTACTGATGGAACTGGCGGAGTAGGACCTGATCGGGATGGCCGGTTCGAGGACGTCGGTAGGTGCCAGATCGACCACTCGCAGTGCCGACAGCCGTGGCTCATCCTGCAACAGGATCACGGCAACC
>CBDUNF010000084.1:0-13608 GCA_965368515.1 uncultured bacterium | reverse complement strand
AAACTCCGGTCTCCCGCACGGAGTTACTCCGTCGGCACCAGGGCAAAGATCTTGCCGCCGGAAGTGAGGACATAGATCTCGCCGGCGGCATCTTGACCAAAACCGGTCACGCCTGAGAACGTGCCGGCTGGCAGCCACTCACGTACATCGCCTTGCTTGTCGACGCTGCGTAGCCATCCTGTGCAATAGTCGGCAAACAAGTAATGGCCGGCGAGCTCGGGCATAGCGGCGCCTCGATACACGAAACCACCGGTGACCGAACAGCCTTCGTCGTGGGTGTACTCATAGACCGGCATCACCAAGCCGGTCGACTCACAAGATCCGCCGCCAAAGCACTCGGTCCCCTCCATCACCGACCACCCGAAGTTGGGATTGCCGGCAGTCCAATCGACAACGTCGACCTCTTCGATTCGATTCTGGCCGACGTCGGCGATCCAAAGGTCATCACCATCGAACGCAAAGCGCCACGGATTGCGGAGGCCAGTTGCCCAGACCTCATTCTCCAGGTTGCCCGCTGGAACCTCGTACCCGTCGATGCCAGGCCCGACCGCTATTCGCACCATGGCGGCCAGCAAGGTCTCCGCCCGCTGCCCTTGCCCGAATTGGTCGTTGGCGCCTCCCCCATCGCCAAGCCCGATCCACAGATTCTCATCCGGACCAAACTGCAGCATCCCCCCGTTGTGGTTCCCGGCAGGTTGGTCGACCCTCAGCACCTCGGCCAGCGAGTCCGCTTGCGCGGTTGTGCCGTTGGATTGCACAACCGCAACGATCGTATCCCCCGCATTGTTGATGTAATTGACGTAGACCAGGCCGTTGTCGGCAAACCCCGGATGAAACGCCATCCCGAGCAGCCCTTGCTCCCCTTGAAAAGCAACCAGATCTTCGATGTCGAGGAACACCGAAGTCGTACCGTCGGCCACCAGCCAGATCACACCGGGCTGGTCGACGACGAACCAGCGGTCGTCACCCGGAGGTGTCACCATCAGCACTGGTTGACTGAACCCTGATCCGGCCTCACTGGGCTCGATTCTCAGGTCATCTAGCGAGCGCGGTGCCAATGTCGTGGTGGTCACCGGCGGTTCTGTCGAGGTCGGCTGCTCCGACTCCGTAACAGCTGTGGTAGCCGGAGGAGCGGTCGTCGGCAACACCGTTGTCGTTGTCGTGGTGGTTGTTGACACCCGGGGTCCGGATTCCTGACCGGCTGGTGAATCAGCATCGCCACAGGCACCGAGCACGACCAGCAATAAAACACCTGCAAGAGAAAAGCGCATCCGGGCACGCTACCGCAGTCCCGACGCAATCCGGTCGTCTAGTCGGCTTCGGCCGACGCTCCTTCGAATGACCACCTATCGCGGGAAGCGCGGGCCTCGTCGATGTCCACCCGGGCCAGCATCACCAGCCCAACAATGAAGAACGCGGCAACCGACAATATGGCAGCTCGACCAGAACCGGTGGCTGCGCTGACCGCACCGAACACGAGGGGTCCGATCCCCGACAGTTTGGAGAACACAGAGAAGAAGCCAAAGAACTCCGCGGAGGCGTCTTCGGGGATCATCGTTCCGTAGAGCGAGCGGGACAGTGCTTGGACACCGCCCAGCACAAATCCTACGAAAGCGGCAAGTGCCAGGAAGCCAACGTCGGACCCCTTCGGGATGAAGAATGCCATTACGGCGATGCCGATCCACACCACCAGCGCAGCCATGACGGCTCGCTTCGGCCCGATTCGATCCGAGAGCCGACCGAACATCAGGGCTCCGAAGAACGCGATGAACTGCACAATCAGAAACGCCAGGGCAATCGTTTCGAGTTCGAGATTGAGCGTGTCCTCTGCGTACGGTCCGGATACGGCAATGACCGTTCCGGTACCGGAGTTGTAGACGATGAAGGCCAAGACAAAGAGCAGCAACTGCGGGAACGTTCTCAGCTTGCGGACGGTGCTCATCGTCCGCCCGAAACCAACTGACACATATTCCTTGATACCCATCTCGTCCGCAGGCGGCGCGCCGTCTGCGGGGAGACGGGCCAGCGAAAACAGCGAAAACCCGATCCACCAGATTCCGGACCCAAAGATCGAGATCCGGGCAGCCAGGCTTTCGGACAGCGTTGCGCCTGCGTCATCGCTCGACATACTGATGAGGACGAGTGCAAGAAGCAGATACAGACCACCACCGAGGTAACCGAGCGCAAATCCCTTCGACGAGACCTTGTCGATGGTGTCATCGGTTGCGATCTCCGGGAGGAATCCGTCGTAGAACACGTTCGCAGCTACAAAACCGAACTGACCGACGAGGACGATTATCAAAAACAGCGGAACCTGACCATCCGGGACAAAAGGGGTGATCAGAACGAAGACAGATCCCAAGAAGGCGAAGTTGCGGAGGTATCGCTTCTTCGCTGACGCATAGTCCGCCATGGCTCCCAGAACCGGCATCGCCAGCATCAGCAAGATGCTGCCGATCCCCACCAGAATCGAAAACAAAGACTCTCCCGATAGGCCCCAATACCGGTCATCGGGCATGATGGTTCCGGTGAAAAACGCTCCTATAACCGCACCGAAGATCGTGATGTAGGCGGAGTTGGCCCAGTCATACATCGCCCAGCCGAAGATGGTGCGTTTGTCGTTCTTCAAGACCGCTCCCTCAAAGTGCCCGCATACCGGGGTGCAGGGTAAAGACCTGTGTGATCACGCCGCAAGCGACATGAGCGGAACGTCCCTACGCCCTTTGGAACAGGGTTCGCAACGCCTGACTGACGACCTCGGGATTCTCGATTGGTGTCATATGCCCGGCATCGGGGACCACGGTCAGCTCGGCATCTGGAAGCGCGGTTGCCATTGCCTCGGACTCGGCCGGTGGGGTGACGACATCCAACTCACCAACGACAACCGCTGCCGGGACCGCTATCCCCGACAAGATCGAAGTCCGGTCGGGGCGATCGCGCATACCCGCGAGTGAGCCGACGATGGTCTCGTATGGGCAGGCCTCGACCATGGATCGCAGCCGCGCCTTCACCGCTACGTCGGCTCCGCTGGCCAGCAACCCTTCCTGCATCGCCACGGCAAACGCCGCACGTCCTTCATCCAGAAGCTTCTCCGCGGCGGCATCGCGCCCGGCCTTTGCTTCGGGACTGTCGGCCGTTGCCTTGGTATCGACAAGAGCCAGGCTGCGAACCCGGCCAGGGTATGCATCGGCAAAGGCCAGTGCCACGTACCCGCCCATCGACAGCCCGACGATGTCGGCCTGCTCTTCGGAGACCAGGTCGAGAACGCCCGCAAGGTCGGCAGCGTGTCGCTCCATGTGCAGCGGTGCTCCGTTGACCGGTGAAGAACGGCCAAAACCACGGAGATCGACCGCCACGCATCTGCGATCCCCCGAGAGAGCAGCGAGTTGATCGGCCCACATTGTCGAATCAAGTGGGAACCCGTGGATGAACAGCGCGACCGGCCCCGACCCCTGCTGTCGGATATGAAGTCTGATCTCGTCGAATTCGGCGTATGGCATTGCAGACTCCTGTTCGGGTCAGAGTTTCCTCCGCCTCATTTCTTCGATGATTGCGTCGTCGCTGTATCGCATTAGATCGACATCCCATGCCAACCCACTCGGCGGCTTCTCGATCTGGTCAACGAGGAGGTCCGACACATGATCCCGCAGGGTGCGAGCCCAAGCACGTCCGCTGGCGGACTTCTCATGGGACAGGGTCCCGTCGCCGTTAGCAACAAAGACCTGAGCTTCGATTTGCGGATTGGCCCGCGATCCCTTTTCGCCGTAGACCATCACTATCGAACCGACCGGCACGTCCTGGATACCCCCAGCGGCAATAAACTCGCCGTCGAAAGCCCAACCAGACGACTTTGTGTCGTCCACATTCTCGATGATCTTCGCCCAATTCTTGTGGCGCGCATCTCCCACCAGGGGGACCTCTACAGCAACCATTGCATCCATGACGCCACTGTAGGCGCGCCCGCAATGCGATGGCACCCGGCCGCACGAATTTGGTGTATCAGATAGGTGCCGGCGGTGTCTCCTAAGTGCGGACTGTTCGGTTAGCCGACCACGTCCCATTGGCAGCGACCCGTCCGGGGAGGGGGATGGGCGAATACACACCCTTTGTTCGCTAATGACTAGGAGGATATGCACAATGAGTTCAACTACACGTCGCTTGATCATCTCTTTGGCCACTCTGCTGTTGGTCGCGATGATCCCCGCAGCCGTGTCGGCAGCAGGCGGCACGTTCACCGATGACGACGATTCCATCTTCGAAGACCACATCGAATGGCTGGCCGACGCCGGCGTGACCGCCGGGTGCAACCCACCGGCCAACGACAACTTCTGCCCCGATGACGATGTCAACCGTGGCCAGATGGCGGCCTTCATGCGCCGTTTCGCCCAGTACATCGGGGCTGAAGACGGAACCCCGGCCGAGGCGGACCACGCTGCGACAGCGGACGCCGCGACAACGGCAGACACCGCAACTAACGCCAACACCGTTGATGGCAAGAGCGCAATTCAGTTCCAACCGACCACCAACGACTTCGACGCTGAAGGCTCTGTTGCCGTCAATGTGGACGACAAGTTCGAGATTGTTACCGGCTCCGTCACCACCACGGACGGCACCGGCCAGATCTGTCTCGTTGGCTACTCGCCGACGGCCGACATCAGAGTCAGCGCCACCGGCCACGTGCTCAACCTCGTGGGAACCGACGCGACTCTGTGGCTCGAGCACGATGGGAGCCAGATTGCCGGGACCAGTCGCAAGGTCGGATCGTCGCTAACGCCCTTCGCCGTAGAGTGGCTTTTCGAGTCAGGTGGCGGCACCGACGAATTCAGGCTCGTAGCGAACGAGGGTGGCGGCGACACCTACACCGTGGCGAACGCAACGCTGATGGTCGAAGTGATCAGTGACACCAGGTGCAAGGGCTCAGGATTCATCTTCGTCCCACCGGGGCTGCCGGACGCGGGCGACCTTGACGCTCAAAGCTGAGTAGTCGACTCGACTTCAAGTGGGGTGGGGCCCGGATCACGGGCCCCACCCCTTTTTTGTGCCCAGATTCCTAGTTCAAGAACCCGTCCCTGTCTTGGGCCTGAAGAAACGGTGGCGGCGCACACATGCCGGATCGGACCGGCGACCCCAAAAAGGGCCGCCTCGTTCAGAAAAGGGACCCACAACAAGACCAATTACTGCAAATATGCAGTAAGTAGGTTCAAATATCTGAGGGGGTGGGTGGATCACACGTCTTGTCACTTCAAGTTCGACCCAGGAGGAAGTAGCAATGAGTCCAACAACGCGCCGTTTGATCATTACCTTGGCAACTCTGCTCTTGGTTGCCATGGCTCCAGCCGTCGTCATGGCCGCAGGCGGCCAGTTCACCGATGACGACGATTCCATCTTCGAAGACCACATCGAATGGCTGGCGGATGCCGGCGTGACCGCTGGGTGCAACCCACCGGCCAACGACCACTTCTGCCCGAACGACAACGTGAATCGTGGCCAAATGGCGGCATTCATGCGAAGGTTTGCCCAGTACATCGGGGCTGAAGATGGGATTGTCAGCGAAGCTGATCATGCGGCGACTGCAGCCGAAGCGACCTCAGCTGAATCAGCGGATAACGCCAACACGGTGGATGGCAAGCACGCCAGCCAGTTCCAGCCGGCGACCTACGCCTTCGATGGCAACAACAACCTGGCCATCGAGTCAGCACAGGACTACGACGTCGCCACGGTGTCGGTGACAACTACCGATGCGACAGGGTGGTTGTGCCTGGTTGGCCAGAGCCCCAAGGCAGACATGTTCGTTCGCGCTTCTGGATACACACTGGGCGTGGACAGCGGCGAAAGCGCCTGGCTGTGGCTGGAGGCGAACGGAACCAAGATCGAGGGAACCGATCGCTACTTCACACATGCAGACAGTGGCTTCGCGGTCGAATGGCTGTACCAAGGAAACGGCGGAGCTGAGGACTTCACTCTGGTGGTGCACGAGACGAGCGGCACCGACGATTGGGATCTATCCGATGCGAGCCTGTCAGTCGAGGTCGTCAAGGACACCCGCTGCACCGGGTTGATCTGGATCTTCCCGGGCGAGCCGGGATTCGACCCGCCGGTAGACGGCTAGGCGATCCTCACAGCCGAGTGCACAATCGAACTACGTAGTAAGGGACCCGGCCACCCGGCCGGGTCCCTTAGTCGTTGGGTCTCTACAGGGCGGTGATCCTCCCCTCGCCACCCTCGGGATAGTCGGCTGCCGAGATCGTGCCACCGAGGCCGCCATCGACCACGGCCGCCTGGATGAAGTTGCTCAAAGCCTGCTGATAGCTAACACCGAGCAGCGTGATTGGCGCATCGCGATACGGATATTGATCGCCGCCGCGAGCGAGGAAGTCGATCGTGGCGATCGTGATGTCATCGCCTGCGACAACCGCACCGCCGGTCACGATATCCGTTCCGTCATCGAGCTCAATCGTCTGGATTCGGGTGCCCGCGGTCAATACGGTGCCGTCGTCATCGACGACCTGAGCCGTACCAGCCGGGTCATATTCAAACGTGAACCCGGCAACCTGGGCGAAGCGCCCGTCAACGCCTTCGACGTTCGAAACCGCGTTCTCCATGATCTCCTTGAACTGCGACCTCGGGATATCCGGTACCACAGTCACGAAGTTCGGGAAGGGCAGAACGTCGAACGAATCCAGCTCGGTGAAGTCTCCGGCCGGAATGATCGCATCGTTGCGCATCCCACCGCCATTTTGGAGAGCGACATCCGGCGCGGCCACGCCAAAGCCGGCCGCCAGCTCGGTTGCCTGCCACAGGAGCGAGTCGGCCGCCAGGTTGCCAAGGTTTGACTCGGCAGTGCGCACCGTCGCTCGCTGTCCGTCGAGCGCAACCTCCGATGTACCAATGACTTCTGTCGCCAAATCGTCTAGGTAATCAGCGATGGGGGTCTCGACATCGGCCAAGAGCGTTGCATCTTGCGCTTGTCCTTCGACTGCGACCGGACCACTGCTCGTGTCGACACCGGCAAGTGTGCCGTCGGCTGTGAAGGCGACCGTGAGCTTCCCAACGTAGTGATACTGACCACTCGTTGTGACAACCGGAACCTTCATGCCATCAGCGTTCGTTGCCCAGATCGGGTACGGACCGAAGATGTCGGCTGGATCGTCACCGGTAACCAGGGTGGTGTCGGAGTTGGCAAGCAGCTCATCGCCGCCGCCAGCGACCATGATGTCCACACCAGACAATTCGGCAGCCAGAGCAACGTCCTCGTCGACATTCTGCAGATGGCTGATGACAACTATCACCTCGACGCCCGCAGCTTCGAGAATGTCGATCTCGGCCTGGATGTTGCCAGCCACATCGGCATCGACCACGACATCGCGGGGGCTGGAGATCGACGTGATAGCCGGGGTGGTCGCCCCAACGATGCCAACCATCGTCCCGTCGACGTCGACCATCGTGCTCGGCTTGATCACGCCTGCGGTGACCAAGGCATCAAGCATCGGCTCAGCGCTGAAGTCGAGATTCGAGCTCAGATAGGTAGGCGGTGTCGCGTATGCGTTGATGAAGTCGGCCAGCACGTCAGGACCGAAGTCGAAGTCGTGGTTGCCGAGGTCGATCGCGTCGTACCCGAACGCCTCGAGAGCGATTGGGTCGAAGATCGTCCCCAAAGCTTCGCTGGCGCTGTACTCCGGACCCGCCAAGAAGTTGTCGCCAGATGACACGAGCATCGTGCCAATACCATTGCTGGTGGCGTCCGTCCGGATCGTTTCCAAGACCGTCAGGAAGCGGGCCACGCCGCCAACACCGTCATTGTCGAGCAGCTCAGACTCACCATCGTTGTTGTGCATGATCGTCAGGGCATAGAGCGGATCGAGCGCACTCCATCCAAATGCGCGTGCGATAAATGTGGCCATCTGCTCGCGCAATACCGGTGCTTCGGCACAGAACAAATCACTTGCCGGCGGGTTGCAGCCGACCGTCACCCCAGCCATGCGAATCGAGTTGATGTTTTCCTGATGGACGCTTCCGGCGTCGTCGCCGAATAGATCGAGCGGCGCTTCGCCCAGGCCAAGGGCTCGGACGAGGAACGATGCCATCTGACCGCGTGTGACCGGGTCTTCAGGGCAGTAATTGTCGTTTGCCGGTGGATTGCACCCGAGGGTGATCCCGACCTCGGCGACCGCGTTGATAGAAGCCTCGAATACGGACCCCGTATCGTCGGTGAAGTAGTCGGTAGCGGGGATCGGCAGTGCTAGCGCCCTAGTCAGGAACGCTGCCATCTGACCCCGGGTCACGACATCCTTCGGCCCGAACTGATCGTTCGCCGGAGGGTTGTTGCCCTTCGTAATGCCGGCAGCGGCAATCCGCTCGATGTTTGCTTCGTGAATGTTGCCGTCGTCATCGGTGAATCTGGTGCCGGTGAAGGTGTCCAAACCGTCGATCTGGCCACGGATCTCTCCAGCCGGATATGCAACTGTATGCACATTCACGTAGGTCGTGCCGGCGCGCATCGCAGCTATGAGGTCCGCCATCGTGCCGGACAACAGATCGGCCTCGGCAATGGTGCCGCGCATAATCACCCCGTCCCCATCAAGACCCGTGTGTGGGCCAAAGAGGGCAGCGACCGCGGGGCCATCGGTGCCGGCGGCGCCCGAATGAATGTGCGCGGCGGTGGCGTCGACGACGCCATGTCCGATAAGGACGTAGTCGAGCATGGTCCCATCGGCGCTGAGCGAGAAACCAGCAGCACCGGAGGCATCGGTCGTCACCGGCGTGGTTTCGTTCCCTCCAGACAAGGCGGCATGAAAGTCCACCGAGTCTGGTGCGGCCAGCGCTGCTGGCCCGAAGCCCAGCAGTGCGACCAGGAGCGCAAGAACGCTCGTAATGGTTGTGAATCGTCTCAAGATCGACCCCTTCCTACGCCCCACTCCTCGCGAGTGAGTGAGGCCCGTTGAGTGGCGAGCCTTCTGGCTCGCTCACGACCGTTCGGAGCTATCCAATGGATTTGACGCGGAGACGAAGTGTGCGGTGTCGCTAGCTCCGAGAGTCCCGAACTCGTCTCTCACCGCTAACGCTATCCCGGGCTGGTTCCTATTGGTCACGGTTTCCGAGAACGCGAAAAGTCTCGGCTAGTCGTCTGCGTGCTTATCGAGGAACTCATAGATCTCGGTGGTGTCCACACCAGGGATCGTCTCCACCGGCATCGCGGCGAGTACATGGCTGTTTGGTCGCACCGACGGAAAGGCGAATCCCTCCCAGCGCTCGGCCAGTTCGTCGCTGGGACGCCGGCAGCACACTCCGTCGGGACACCGCGATTGGGAGCGGTGATCGGTCTCCCGTCCCCTGAAATACTGAGCATCCTTGAAGCCGACACCGACCGTTATCGCATGTGGTGGCTGGCGGGAATCATCGATCCGGGTTGCGCACCAGAACGTCCCGACCGGAGTATCGGTGTACTGATGGCGGATTGAATAGCGGTCGTCTGACCGAAACGCCTGTCTTGTCCCCCACTCCCGACAAAGCCGCTGCCCCTCGATTGCGCCCACCGAGTTGCGTGGAAACGGCACATCGTTGTTCTCATACGCCTTCCAAATGATCCCAAGCTCGTCGGACCGAACGAAGTGCACCGGCAGGTCGAGGTGACGGGTCGCCACATTGGTGAACCGATGCGCCGCCATCTCATAAGAAACGTAGAAGGCGTCGCGGATGTCCTCAACGGCGAGGTTCCGATCCGCCTTGGCCTTCTGGAGAAACGGAACGACCGAAACCTCAGGCATCAGGGCCGCACCAGCGAAGTAGTTGGCCTCTACCCGCTGGCGAAGGAAGTCGGCGAAATCCTTCGGCTCCGGATGGTCCAATGCAAAGTGGCCCAACGTCTGAAGCACCACCGACCGGCTCGCCCGCACCGATATCGAATCTCGCTGCGGGATGTAGATACGACGGTTCCTGAGATCAGTGAGCGACCGGACCGCCGTGGGTAACTCCCGGGACCGATGCACGGTGAAGCCGAACTGACCCGCCATCGCCTGTGTCGTGCCCTCGGTGAAGCCGCCACCGGTGTAGCCGGCACCGACCACCGCCTTCGCCGCCACCCGCTCAATGTCCTCGAAGTAGTTACCCCGTCCCCGCATCTCAGCTCGGAGCTCCGAGTTGGCTACACGAGCTTCCTCGCGGGTCGCCATCGTGACCTGTTCCCGCCCCTTTAGCTCACCAAACAGACCGAGGATGTGTTCGAGAGCGGCATCGGGGAGCTTGGCATTCGCCTTCAGCTGGGGCAGCCCGAGGTCGCGGTATATCGGGTCTGCTTGAGCGCGTGCGACCCCGATCTCGAGACGGGAGCGGCGGGTGGGCGCCTCGGGCAGCAGAAGATCACCGGCGCCAACCTCCAAAGCCTCGGCCAAGCCGTTGATGAGGCCCAGCCGTGGCTCCCTCTTTCCGTTCTCGAGCATCGACAAATACGGAGCCGGTTTACCGACCCGTTCGCCCAATTGATCGAGCGTTAGTCCGGCTCTACGCCGAAAGTGACGGACTCGGTGACCGAGCACCAACGGATCAATGCTGTCTTGCACGCCAAAACCTCTTAATAACTTCTACTCATGTAAAGATCTTTCGATCTTACTCTATTCATTGTTTGCGATATTGACAGACACTGTTGAAATCAGGGCACCAACACGAGGGAGATGCCCGATGGCTATCGAGATTCTCGGAGGAACCGGTCCACGCTACGACGAAGTGCTGACTCCAGAAGCTCTCGCCTTCGTCGCCGATCTCCATCGGAGCTTCAACGCCCGCAGATTGGAGCTCCTGGGGGCGCGGCGAGTGCTGCAGGCCAAGCTCAGTGGTGGGGCCAAGCCCGATTTCCTGTCGGAGTCGAGCCCCGCAAGATCCGGCGACTGGCAGGTGGCAGTGCCGGCAGCGGACCTAACCGATCGACGCGTCGAGATCACGGGTCCGGTCGAGCGCAAGATGATGATCAACGCCCTCAACTCAGGGGCCCGGGTCTTCATGGCGGACTTCGAAGACAGCGCCTCCCCGACCTGGTCGAACATGATCGACGGACAGATCAATCTCATGGATGCGGTACGCAGAACCATCCGATTCGATGCCCCGGACGGCAGGGCTTATCGCCTGAACGAGATAACGGCCACACTGATGGTACGACCGCGCGGTTGGCATCTCCCCGAAAAGCACGTACTCGTCGATGGAGAGGCGATTGCGGGAAGTCTGTTCGACTTCGGCCTTTATTTCTTCCACAACGCCGCCGAGCTGCTGAGTCGCGGCAGCGGGCCCTACTACTACTTGCCAAAACTCGAGAACTCTCTTGAAGCACGCCTCTGGAACGACGTCTTTGTCGCCGCACAGGAGCTGCTCGGAATTGCCCGCGGCACGATCAGGGCGACAGTGCTGATCGAGACGGTCCTCGCCGCGTTCGAAATGGAGGAGATCCTCTACGAGCTACGCGAGCACTCCGCAGGGCTGAACGCCGGGCGGTGGGACTACCAATTCTCCATCATCAAGAAGTTCCGCAATCGGCCGGAGATGCTGCTCCCCGATCGAGTCCAGGTAACGATGACAGTCCCGTTCATGAAGGCATACACAGAGCTGCTCATCAAGATCTGCCACAAGCGAGGGGCCCACGCCATGGGAGGCATGGCCGCATTCATCCCAAGCAGACGGGACGAGGAGGTCAACCGGCGGGCGTTCACCAAGGTTCGTGAGGACAAAGAGTTGGAGTCTCGCAACGGCCACGATGGGACCTGGGTGGCGCACCCCGACCTGGTTCCCCTGGCTACCGAGGTATTCGACGAAGTCCTCGGTGACCGGCCGCACCAGATTGACAAGCAGCGCGACGACGTCACTCGGGACGCCGACGCCCTACTTGATGTGTCGGTCGCAGGCGGAACCGTGACCGATGCTGGTGTTCGCATGAACGTCGACGTAGCCATCCAGTATCTCGCCTCGTGGCTACGGGGCAACGGCGCCGCTGCGATCTACAACCTGATGGAGGACGCCGCCACTGCTGAGATATCCCGATCCCAGCTCTGGCAATGGCTCCACAACGACGTGACGACCGAGGAGGGCACGCCTGTAACCGCTGAAACCATCCATCGGATCGCAGCCGAAGAGCTGGATCGGATGCGAAACGAGTTTGGGGACGACAACTACCGGGACGGCCGATTCGAAGAAGCCCGCCAACTGCTCGAGGAAGTCGCCGTTAGCGACGAGTTCCCCGAATTCCTGACCCTGCCCGCCTACGAACTGATCGACTGACCTGCAGAGGAGACGACGATGAAGACCTTCGAACAACGCGCAGAAGAACTCCGCAAGGACTGGGCCACCAACCCCCGCTGGGAGGGAGTCGAACGTGACTACACGGCAGAAGAGGTAGTTCGGCTCCAAGGCTCATTCACCGTTGAGCAGACGATCGCCCGCCGCGGCGCCGAGCGTCTGTGGCACCTACTCGGCACCGAGGACTACATCAACGCGCTTGGCGCGATGTCGGGGATGCAAGCCGTCCAGATGGCCAAGGCCGGCCTCAAAGCCATCTATCTGTCCGGCTGGCAGGTGGCAGGCGACGCCAATCTCTCCGAGCAGATCTATCCAGATCAGTCCCTCTATCCGGCCAACTCCGCTCCCGCTCTCGTGCGCCGGATCAACAACGCGTTCACCCGAATGGATGAGGTGGAATGGGCAGAAGGAAGCCGGGACCACGACTACATGCTTCCCATCGTTGCCGACGCCGAAGCGGGTTTTGGAGGAACGCTGAATGCCTTCGAACTCGCCAAGAGCTTCATCGCAGCAGGTGCTGCAGGCGTCCACTACGAAGACCAGTTGGCTGCCGAGAAGAAGTGTGGCCACATGGGTGGAAAGGTCCTGATTCCGACGGCCCAACACGTCAGGACTCTTGCCTCGGCGCGGCTCGCCGCCGACGTGCTCGGAGTGCCGACGGTCATCGTGGCTCGGACCGACTCGTTGGCAGCGACTCTGCTCACGAACGACGTCGATGAGCGCGACCGCAAGTTTGTCACCGGCGAACGAACGAGCGAAGGATTCTTCACGGTGCGAAACGGAATGGATGCCGCCATCTCACGCGGATTGGCCTACGCCCCGTACGCCGATCTCATCTGGTGCGAGACCTCGTTCCCCGATCTCGACCAGGCAGCCGAGTTTGCTGCGGCGATTCACGCTGAGTATCCCAACAAGATGTTGGCGTACAACTGCTCGCCATCGTTCAACTGGAAGGCGCATCTCGACGATGCGCAGATCGCTTCCTTCCAAAAGGAACTCGGGGCGCTCGGCTATCGGTTCCAGTTCATCACCCTCGCAGGCTTCCACGCCCTCAACGCCACGATGTTCGACCTTGCTCGCGGCTACGCCGAAGAGGGCATGACGGCGTACGTGCGTCTTCAGGAAGCCGAATTTGCGATGGAAGACCGCGGCTACACGGCAACCCGTCATCAGCGAGAGGTTGGTGCCGGCTACTTCGACATCGTCTCAACGACGATCAGCGGTGGCCAGGCTTCAACGCTCGCCCTGGAGGGTTCAACCGAAGCAGAACAGTTCTAGCGTCTCCGCCCTTCGGGCTGAGACGTGGGAGTTTCGCAAGACGAAACTCCAGCC
>CBDUNF010000083.1:0-13666 GCA_965368515.1 uncultured bacterium | reverse complement strand
GGGAACAGGGAGATAGAAGTTGTTGGACCTAGCATTGATCGCCGAAGTAAACACGTCGCTGGTGGCGGCGGTTTTGGCCGGCGCCGCATCATTTCTCTCGCCCTGCGTGCTCCCGCTGTTGCCCGGATACCTGAGCCTCATGTCGGGGTATTCAACCCGCGAAATCGCCGAGGGCAACGCCTCTATGTGGAAGGTAGCGCGGGCGACTCTGCTGTTCGTCCTCGGGTTCTCTTTGGTCTTTATCGTGCTGTTTGGCGGAGCTGCATCTTCATTCGGGCGGTTCCTGTCGGAGGGCATCTTTACGACGATCGCCGGCTGGGTGATCATCGTGATGGGTCTGTTCATTGCGGTGACAGCTGTGTGGACTCCAGACGTGTTGTTGCCGGTGATGAAGGACCGCCGCAAAGAGGTCCGACCCAGCAGGCTTGGTGTCTTTGCGCCGCCTGTAATGGGCATGGCGTTCGCCTTCGGCTGGACGCCGTGTATCGGTCCGTTCCTCGGCGCCGCGATCACTCTGGGTCTGAATGCCGAGACGGCCGGCGAAACCGGCAATGCCATGTTGGTATTGGGGTTCTACTCGCTGGGGCTTGGGGTTCCGTTCCTGATCTCGTCCCTGCTGCTGGCCAAGACGTTCTCGCTGGTCAACGGCATCAAGCGCTTCTTGACTCCGATCAGTGTGTTCTCCGGTTTGATGCTGGTTGGGTTCGGCGTCTTGATGGTGACCGGACGCATCAACGAGCTCTCTTCGTTCTTCGATGGCGTACTCAGGTGGATCGGCCTCGACAGCCTCACGACGATCTGATCTGGTTGCGTTGGGCCGCAGCGTGCCGTCTCCGGTCTAACCTCGCCGCATGACACCGGACCTGTCCCGCCACACCTTTCTCGAACTTGCCGCCCGCTACGAGGTTGTGCCGATCTCTATCGAAATACTCGGTGATCGGGAGACCGCCGTATCGGTGTTCGAGAAGCTGATCGGTGACGAACCGGGATTCCTTCTCGAGTCGGTCGAGGGTGGCGAACGTTGGGCGAGGTGGTCATTCGTCGGAGGGCGTCCCGAGTTCACCCTTGAAGCGCGGGATGGCGTGACAACTCTTCACGGCAGCGATCGGGTCGTGCCTGAGGGAGACCCACTAGCCGCGCTGGAGCAAATGGTCGGGTCCCTTTCGGTGCCGACCCCCGATGAACTCGGATACCCCGAGGATCACCCCCCCTTGCACTCGGGTGCAGTTGGCTACCTTGCATACGACGCGGTGCGCCACGTCGAGCACTTGCCCAATCGGCCGCCCGACGATCGCGGTCTTCCCGAGATGGTGTGGCAGTTCTTTGGACTTCTGGCGGCGGTCGACAGATTCCGCGAGACCGTGCATCTGATCAGAAACGTCTTCATCGATGACGACCCGGGTGCCGCCTACGACCGAGCGGTCGCTGAGCTCGAGGACGCCGCAGCGAGGTTGACCGGTCCCTCCCACTACGACGCCCGTACCCGACCCGCATTCGACAAGCGACCGGATGCCGTCGCCAACATGACGCAGGGCCAGTTTGAACAAGCGGTCCTGACCGCCAAGGAACACATCAGGAATGGTGACGCGTTTCAGATTGTCCCCTCGATCCGGCTAGCGGTTGACCTCGATGTCGATGCTTTCCGTGTGTATCGATCACTGCGCTTGGTTAATCCATCGCCGTTCATGTTCTTCGTTCGTCATGAGGATGTCTCGATCGTGGGATCGTCTCCGGAGCTGATGGTGCGCGCCCGCAACGGAACCGCGACCAGCCGACCGATCGCAGGAACCCGCCCCAGGGGCAAGACGGTCGCCGAAGACGAGCAGTTCGAGAGGGATCTGCTTGCAGATCCGAAAGAGCGGGCCGAGCACGTCATGTTGATCGACCTTGCGCGCAACGACCTTGGCCGTGTTTGTGAGTTTGGCTCGGTGAACGTCGATGATCTCATGGTCATCGAGAGGTACTCCCATGTCATGCACATCGTGTCGGGAGTCTCGGGGACTCTGCGACCGGAGGTCGGCCCAATCGACGTGTTGCGTGCCACTTTCCCGCACGGCACGGTGTCGGGTGCTCCCAAGGTACGGGCCATGGAGATCATCGACAACCTGGAACCAACTGCGCGCGGCCCTTACGCCGGCGCCGTTGGTTACATCGATTTCTCGGGCAATCTCGACACAGCCATTGCCCTGCGAACGCTGGTTGCGGCCGACGGCAAGGCATGGGTGCAAGCCGGTGCGGGCATCGTGGCGGACAGCGATCCGGCAACTGAATACGAGGAGTGCATGAACAAGGCGGCTGCTGCCCTCGCCGCCGTTGAGGCGGCACACCATGTCTGAGGGTGGCAACGTTATCGCGACGGTGCGCAACGGAGCGGTCGCGGTCGCGGGTCGCTCCGAGGCGGTGTGGGTAGCGGGACCCGATGCCGTCACGTTCCTCGATGGCCTCCTCAGCCAGAACATCGCTGCGATGGAAGTCGGCTCGACCGCAAGATCACTGTTGCTGTCGCCACAGGGCAAGCTACGAGCGACGCTACTCGTCCTACGTGGCGAGGAACGGGTGGGATTGGTCGCAGACACCGGCCGTGGCGAGATCGTCTTCGGTGACTTGAGCCGGTTCAAGATCCGCGTCGATGCCCTCATTGCGACCCCCGTGCCGGTGTGGGAAGTCTGGGGAAACGCATCGGCAACCGGGCTCACCGTGCCTGCAGCCGGCGCGTGGGCGGAATCCGGAAGCGTCGTGACCTTTCGGATGCCCTTCCGCCACTCCGAGCTGGATCGCGTTGCCCTGATCGGAGCAACGCCCGACTGTCCAGAGGTACTTGCCGACGACCTGCTGCCGCTGCGGATCGAGATCGGGGAACCGGTCATGGGCGTCGACTTGACCGAGAAGACCATCCCGCAGGAGGGTGCCGATGTCGCCGGTTCCGTCGACTTTGCCAAGGGGTGTTACCTCGGGCAGGAGTTGGTGGCCCGCATCGATTCGAGAGGCCACGTCAACAAGCGCCTGGCCGGACTACTCGTTGCGGGGTCGGCAGTTCCCGCAGCCGGCTCCGAGGTGACGGTTGGCGGGCGACCGGTGGGGACCGTTACCTCTGCAGCATGGTCACCCGAGCGCGGCACTGTCGTCGCGTTGGCGATGATTCGTATGGAGGTCGCTCACGGCGTCGCCGTCGACGTGGGTCCGGCGGATGGGGCTGTCGTCGATCTTCCGATGACGTTCTGATTTTCTTACAGTTCTCAAACAAATGTGGCCGATACTGCTGTGGTCTGGAGGTCGCACGTGACCGCAAGCGGAACAATCCTGTTAATCGAAGATGAAGAAGAAATCGCCGACCTGCTGCGGCTCTACTTCGAGCGCGAGGGCTATCGCTTCGTCCACACCAATACCGGTGAGAAGGGCTTGGATCGCTCGCGTCAGGGTGACGTTCGCGTGGTGCTGCTCGACATCGGTTTGCCCGGTATCGATGGCATCGAAGTGTGTCGCCGGCTGCGTGCCGGCTCCGATCTTCCGATCATCATGCTGACCGCACGAGACTCTGAGGTCGACAAGATCGTGGGGCTCGAGATAGGTGCAGACGACTATGTGACGAAGCCATTCTCTCCCCGTGAGTTGGTGGCGCGGGTGAAGGCGGTGGTGCGTCGTAGCGCGGAGCGGCCGGTGGCAGTGCGATCCGAGGTAGTGAACGGATTCACGATCGACAGCGGGCGGCGCCAGGTGGAGTTGCCCGGGGGAGAGGTCGTCCGGCCAACGGCCCGCGAATTCGACCTTCTCTGGTACCTAGCGTCGCATCGCGGACTAGCGCTCTCGCGCCAGCAGATCCTTGAGGGGGTGTGGGGCTACGACTATTTCGGTGAGACGAGAACTGTCGATGTGCACGTGCGCCAGCTCCGTCGCAAGCTCCCCGAAGTGCCGATCGAGACGGTTTGGGGAGTCGGCTATCGGATGGGCGACTAGCCGTGCGTCGCCAGGTCCTCTGGAGCGCCCTCGCTGTGGCGGCCATCACACTGACGGCCGGGCTCATCGCCGGAGCTGCCATCGGGAGAAACCTCGTCAGCGAGAGCGAGAGTGAAGTGCTGCGACAGGCCGAAGCGACGGCGAATCTCATCTTGAGCGCCGTGCGCCAGAACTTGCCGGTGGACGACGAAAGAGACGGAGCTTCCATCCTCCGGACTCTCGAGATTGCCAAGACAATTGGCGGCCACGACTACGTTGAGGCGCGAGTGATCGGGATCGATCGAAGTCGTTTCTCCAACGTCGCACTCCCGGCCACACCGTTGCTGGACGCCTTGGGATCCTCACCGGAACTCGACACAATCGTCGAGATCGAGGTTGCCGGCGAGCCGGTGCTTGCCTATGTGCGTGGGGTCGCCATTACACAGCGTGGCGATGCTCGTATGCTCATCGCGATCGGGCGCTCTGAGCCGCTCCTGGCGTCCAATCTATTGATTAGGCCGCTATTGCTGTCTCTCGGGATCGGCGCATTGCTTGCGACTGTGCTTGCGAGCTGGGTGGCCGGTCATGTCGGGAGACGTCTTGATGAGCTTGGCAAGGCTTCGCAGTCGATTGCGGCCGGGGACTTCTCGGTACGCGCTCCTGAGCAAGGGAACGATGATGTCGCCCGGCTCGGTGCGTCGTTCAACGAGATGGTGCTGCAGCTCGAGGACAGCCGCCGTCGCGAAAGGGATTTCTTGATGAGCGTTGGTCACGATCTGCGGACCCCTCTGACCACCCTCCGCGGGTATGCAGAGGCTCTCGACGCCGGCGAGATCGAGCAGGGTGATCTCGAGCGCGTCGGCGGCGTGCTCCGTCGCCAGACAGATCGGCTCAGCCGTTTGGTCGAGGATCTCACTTTGCTGGCCCGTCTTGAGGCTCGCGAGTTCACGCTCCGCCCAGAACTGGTAGCCCTGGGACCCCATGTTGCGGGATTGGTCGAAGCTCACCAGGCTCGTGCAGCCGAAATGGGTGTGACCCTCGAACTGGATGTCGCCGACGTCGGGTTGCTCGAGATCGACCCGGACCGTGTCGGCCAGATCGTCGGCAATCTGGTCGATAATGCGCTCCGCTACACACCGGAGGGCGGAAAGGTGTCTGCCCGGCTCTTGTCTAGTACCGATCAGGTTGTCTTGTCTGTGGCCGACACAGGACCCGGTATTGATCGTGAGGATCTCGACCACGTGTTCGAGCGACTGTATGTGGCACAGCGATACCGACCGGTACGGCCTGAGGGCTCGGGTCTCGGGCTCAGCATCGTCAAGGAACTCGTTGACGCAATGGGCGGTTCGATCACAGTGACCAGCATCCTGGGACATGGCACGACGGTTGGGGTAGCGTTTGCGAGAACGACACCACGGCACGACGGCCCCCAGACGCTCTCCGGCTAGATTGCGGCGACTATGCGAATCCTGGCTGCCAGCGCTGCCCTGGTTCTCTTGTTGGGCGGCTGCGCCGGATCGAACGAGTACCTACTGGGTGAAGATCTTTATGTGAGGTCTTGTGCCGTGTGCCATGGTCTTGATGGCGATGGTGGCATCGGGCTCGACATCGGGCCGGGATCGAACACCGAACTGCAGCTGACCGATGATCAAATCGCAGGCGTGATCACCGTGGGTCCCGGCAACATGCCGGGGTTCAGCCGGTTGACACCCGAACAGGTTGCCAGCCTGGTCAGCTATGTGCGGTCGCTTGCGAACTGAGCGGCGATGTCGGTTTCCGGTTGGGTCGTCGGCCTTACTATGCGGCCATCATGCTGAACGAGATCATTGAGTCAACCAGGCAGCGTCTCCGTACTACCGGAGTGAGGGCCGACGGGCCCGCCCCAGAACGGCGTGATTTTGGCGCGGCGCTGGCCCGGCCCGGCTTGCAGGTCATCGCCGAGATAAAGCGGCGGTCCCCCTCGCGGGGTGACCTGAACATGGGCTTGGATCCCGTCACTCAGGCGTTGGCATACGAACGGGGAGGGGCAGCAGCTATCTCAGTGCTTACCGAGCCCGACTACTTCAGTGGATCGCTAGACGATCTCGTTGCTGTCCGGGCCGCGGTCTCGTTGCCTGTGCTGCGAAAGGACTTCATTGTCGACCCGCGCCAGGTTGCGGAATCGCGAGGTGCCGGTGCTGATGCCCTCCTGCTCATCGTCGCCGGGCTGGATGAGGCGGTGTTGTCGGACCTGCTCGCCGAATGCCATGTTGTTGGGATCGAGGCCCTGGTTGAGGCGCACAATGAGGAGGAGGCGGTAGTTGCGGTCGCGGCCGGTGCCGAGATCGTCGGCATCAACAACCGCGACCTCACCACCTTCCATACTGATCTGGCCGTTGCCGAGCGGGTCGCAAAGGGTCTCTCCGGTGGGAGAGTGCGGGTGGCCGAGAGCGGCGTATCCAGCGTCTCCGGAGCGGCTCGGATGGCGGCTGCCGGGTACGACGCCATCTTGGTTGGCGAGGCGCTGGTCACGGCACCGGACCCGGCGGATCTGATTAGCCGCCTCCGCGGGGCTTCGGCGTGACCTGGGTCAAAGTGTGCGGGCTCACCACCTCCGACGACGTGGAAGTAGCCGTCGCTGCTGGAGCGGATGCCGTTGGGTTTGTCAATGTTCCGGAGTCGCCCCGATACGTGACATTGGATCGCGCCACGGGATTGGCGGCAGACGTCACCGCGGTCACCGTCCTTTTGACCATCGATCTAGATCCGACGGACGCGCTGGCGGCCCTCGATCGCACCGGCATCAGTGCGATTCAGCCGTATGGTGAGAACCGTCGGGAAGCCGCCGCTGCCGCTCTGGCCGCCGGTTACCGTGTTCTGTTCTCGATGCGACCGGGCCCGGATCTCGACCTGAGCCAGGTACCGGGCATACCCCTCCTGGATACCCCGTCCCAAACCCACCTGGGTGGTACCGGACGGAGCTTCGATTGGGAGCTGGCGCGAGGGGTCACGGAAGCGTTCGTGCTTGCCGGTGGGCTGGGCCCGGACAACGTCGTCGATGCCATCGCCCGGGTCGGCCCATGGGGCGTCGACGCATCTAGCGGTCTCGAGAGGTCACCGGGGCACAAAGACCACAGTATGGTTGCGGACTTCATCAATAAGGCGAAGTTGACGTGAGACTTGAAAGACCAGACGAGCGAGGCCGGTTCGCCGAGTACGGCGGCCAATTCGCTCCGGAAACATTGATGCCGGCGCTCGAGGAGCTCGAGGCGGCCTTCGTGGAAGCCTGGGCAGATCCGGGATTCCATACCGAACTCAACGCACTGCTACGAGACTTCGTCGGGCGGCCGACTCCGGTGTATCGGGCGGCGCGACTGTCGGAGCGCCTCGGCATGGAGCTCTACCTCAAGCGGGAAGACCTGGCCCACACCGGCGCTCACAAGATCAACAACACGATGGGGCAGGCGCTGCTCACCAAACGGATGGGCAAGCACCGAGTCATCGCCGAGACCGGCGCAGGGCAACATGGTGTTGCTACTGCGACAGCCTGTGCGCTGCTCGGTCAAGAGTGCGTCGTCTACATGGGCGAGAAAGACATAGAGCGCCAGGCGTTGAACGTGCACAGGATGCGGATGCTCGGTACCGAAGTGAGACCGGTTACGTCTGGAGCGGGAACACTCAAGGATGCAGTCTCGGCTGCGATGCGAGATTGGGTGGCCAGCGTAGATGGGACCCATTACATCATCGGATCCGTTGTCGGTCCCCATCCGTTCCCATGGATGGTGCGCGAGCTGCAGAAGGTCATTGGTGAGGAGTTGCGGGAGCAAATGGACGGGACCAACCGTCCCGAGCCCGATGTGATCGTGGCCTGTGTTGGCGGTGGGTCGAACGCAATGGGCGTGTTCTATCCGTACGTCGATTCCGGGGTTGACTTGGTTGGCGTGGAAGCCGCCGGATACGGACTCGCGACCGGACACCACGGCGCATCGCTTGTTGCCGGGTCGCCGGGCGTCATCCACGGATCGATGACCTACCTTCTCCAGGACGATCAGGGCCAAATCCTCGAAGCGCATTCGATCTCGGCGGGTCTCGACTACCCGGGAGTTGGACCCGAACACTCGTACTTCAAGGACAAAGACCTGGTGCGCTATTCGTCAATCACCGACGAAGAAGCGGTCGAAGCCGTCTACCTGCTCGCATCCGTCGAAGGCATCATCCCGGCCCTCGAGTCCGCTCATGCACTGGCGTGGATAGTCAAGGAGGCTGCGACGTTGCAGGGCAAGACGGTGGTCCTCAACCTCTCGGGCCGGGGCGACAAGGACGTCCAGCAGATCATCGACAGAGGTGACGCCGGTGAGTAGGCAAGCCCTTGTCGATCTGTTTGCGGATTGCCGGAGCGAAGGCCGTGCGGCGCTGATGCCATACATGACGGCCGGTCTCCCGACGCCGGAAGAGTCTGTTCAGCTATTTGTGGCGATGGCCGAGGCCGGGGCCGATGCCTTCGAGGTCGGCATCCCGTATGCCGATCCGTTGATGGACGGACCGATCATTCAGGCGGCCGGGGAGCGTGCCCTCGCCGCCGGGTCGGGCGTGGAGGCAGGGATCGAGGTGCTCGCCGGCGTTGTCGCAGCGACGGGGAAACCCTCGGTTGTCATGACGTACGTCAATCCCATCCTGCGAATGGGGATCGACGCTTTTGCGGAGCGGGTGCAGCGGGCCGGCGGCTCCGGTGTAATCATCGCCGATCTGCCGGTCGACGAGGCTGAACCGTTCGCTGTGGCGTTTCGAGCAAGAGATATCGGTCTGGTGTTGTTCGTGGCACCTACGACGACCGACGGTCGCTTGCTGCGTGTGCTCGATGCCGACCCACCCTTTGTCTACGGAATCGCCGAGATCGGGGTGACGGGGGAGAGAGCTGTTACGTCCAGTCATATCGGCTCGCTGACTGCACGGGTTCGGCGTCATACCCAGGTACCGGTGGTTGCCGGTGTGGGCATCTCGACACCGGATCAGGCGCGAGCGGTTGCCGAGCACGCTGATGGTGTCATCGTTGGTTCCGCACTCGTGCGCCGAGTGATGGAGGCGGACAACGTCAGAGAGGCCGCGGAGTCGTTGCGAGCGGCAGTTGCCGACCTTGCAAGAGCGGTGCGCCCCACACCTACGGACTAGCCATCCCGGATGTAGGATTTTTGCGTCTGGTCTGATTGCCATTCGGGCAGCACAATTGCAGGCAAGTCGAGTCCGCACCCTTCCAGCGCGGCACGGCTTCACCGGCGGTAGGGCTGTCGGCGCATCATGCGGTTTACGCACCACACGCCGCGGCGTCGACGGCCCTCCGCCACATGATTCCATTGGGTCTTTCGGCTCTAGCCTTCTTGCACTGGCTTCAATAGTTTCTTATTGCCGAAATGGAGGACCAAATGAAGGTATTGGTAGCAGCCGCGTCGAAGCACGGGGCCACTCGAGACATCGCCAAACGGATCGGCGCCCGGTTGGAAACCGCAGGCTTCGAGTCGGATGTTCTCTCGACGGAGCAGGCGCCGGGGCCGGATGGCTACGACGCAGTGGTTCTCGGCAGTGGCGTGTACGCCGGGAGCTGGCTGAAGTCGGCCCGCCACTATGTCGACCGGCATGCTGACTCTCTCGCCGCCAAGCCGGTGTGGCTGTTCTCGAGCGGTCCGCTCGGCGACCCGCTCAAGCCGGAACCGGACGAGGCGGTCAAAGCCGACGACATCATCAAACAGACAAGAGCGGCCGATCATGAACTTCTCGCCGGAGCGGTGTCGAAGCAGGATCTGAGCCTTGCGGAAAAGGCCATCATGAAGGCAGTGCGTGCCCCCTACGGTGATTTCCGTGACTGGGACTCCATCGATGCGTGGACCGACAAGATCGCCGCGTCGCTCGCTGAGTAGCCAAGGCAACACGACGGTACTGCTCGTAGCGTGCTGCTTCGCAGCACGCTTGTACCGGGAGGGGGACTCGAACCCCCACGAGCTCTCGCTCAACGGATTTTGAGTCCGTCGCGTCTACCATTTCGCCATCCCGGCCGGGTCGCTCATCTTAGAGCCGTGGCATCGTAGACTCGTTGCCGTATGAAGCGAATCGAACGGAAGTTGTTTCGGTTGGGCGATGAGATAGCTGCCCTGCGGCGAGCTGAGGAGCTTGCGGCTGAGGAGCTTGTCTATCACGAACACCTCAACGACGACACCCAGAGGGACGCCGCGGTTTCCCGGAATCCTATTGATCGAGCCGATGCCAGGGAGACATCGAGCGATGTTGCCCGTTTTCGCCGGCATCTCGACGATCTGCGAACAAAGCGTGAGAAGTTGGAAGCAACTCGGGATCGCCTTGTCGCCAAGTTGCGTGACTAGTCATGGGGTGTTTTCCGAAAATCTTCGTTAGATCTGTTTCCAATCGGCCGATAGCTACTTAGAATTCGCTCTAGCCATGCCGCGAATCGCCAGGTACTATATGCTCACCATGCGTAGTCGTTTAAACACAATCCGTAGTGTCAGAGAAGGGGAGCAGGGCTCCTCGATGGTGGAATTCGCCCTAGTGGCGACCCTGCTACTGATGCTTGTTTTTGGCATCGTCGAATTCGGGCTTGCATTCCGGGACCGATTGACCGTCGGCAATGCCGGGCAATCGGCGGCTCGGGTAGGCACCGCGGTTGGAGATGCTCCCGAGGCCGATCAGGTAATGCTCGATGCGCTCGAGCAGACTCTGGCCAACCTGCCAAGCAGCGGTGTTGGCGTGGTCAAGTACGTTGACTTCTACAAGGCTGACGCAAACGGCAATCCGGTGGGCGGATGTCCCGGCGGTGATTGTGTTCGATACTTCTACACCTATGTAGATGGCCCTGGTCCCCTTTGCGACTGGAATCCATGTCCCGGCGATGACGGCAGCGGTGGCTACGGAGGGTCTTGGGGCCCATCGAGTCGCAACGTCCAAGTGGGCAACCT
This sequence comes from uncultured bacterium, assembly GCA_965368515.1. Taxonomy (GTDB): domain Bacteria; phylum Actinomycetota; class Acidimicrobiia; order Spongiisociales; family UBA5794; genus JAAETI01. The sequence goes on along the minus strand of CBDUNF010000083.1, from coordinate 2,792 downwards.
CGATGTCATGGGTGTCAGCATCGTGTTCTCCCATGACTGGATTACCGGTGGTCTCGTTCCCTTGCCGGATGTCGACTGCACTGCTCCTCCCGGAAACTGCTGGGTAGACACGACGACCATGCGCATGGAACCGCAGCAGTTCTAGGTAGGTGTACTCGATGAAGATTCTCCACAAGATCCCCATCGCCCGCAGATTCGTCAGGGACGATGGAGAAAACGGCGTTGTGCTGGTGATCACCGCACTTGCGATGGTGATTCTCATGGGCATGGCTGCATTCGCCATCGATCTGGGCTGGCTCTACTACAGCCAGCTCAACGTTCGAAAAGCAGCGGAAGCTTCCGCGCTTGCCGGCGTGGTGCACATGCCGCTGCCAGGATGCGTCGAGCCCACGCTGGGTTCAGACCCGTACAACACCGCCCTCGATCTTGCGGTTACCCACGGCTATAACCACGGTGCCAACGCCACGGTCAGCCCAAGCAAGGGTGCAAACTGCAACCAGTTGACCGTCAACATCGCATCGTCGGTCGATACGTTCTTCATGCGCGTGTTCGGACGTAATACATTCAATATCAATGAGACCGCAACTGCCGAGCAGCTGCCACCGCTCAAGATTGGCAGCGACGAGTCTTATCTGGGTGAGGACCCGGTTGAAGGACGCTACCGCCAGTTCTATCTAGCGATCTCGGGTCGCGATCGATGGAAAGGGTCGGGCGATGCTTATGCGGCTGAGTTCCGTGATGGTGGGGGCAGCAACGGGGCCTGGCAGACACCTTCGTACTGGTATGCGGTGGAAGTGGTCCCCGGTTCGTCTAGCGAGGGCAGCAACATCACCATTCAGGTCTACGACGGCGTGACCCACGACTCAGATGGTGACGGCTCGGGCAACGGCCAGGACGGTCCTGCATGGGACTGGCAGTATCCGGCCGGATACTCTGCGGGCGGAAATGCGAGGGACGACGGCTCGGACAACGTTACGGTCTTTAGGGTCTACGCCCCCGATGCAACACCGGCCGACTGGAAAGACAACTCGACTCTTCTCTGTACCGCGGACTTCCACAGCAAGGATGATGCACTGTACGAGAGCGCCGCCGAGAACGCTTGGGCGACGATCTGCAACATCAACAACGCTGCGGCTGGAATCTACGTCGTCGAGGTTTCAGTGACCGGTCGAACGAACGTGATCAATGGCTTCTCGATGAGGTCGTTGGCGGGGGCGTCGGTCAGCAACGACACGCAGGTCTACGGGCTGGGTGCGATGTCGCTGTGGCAGACCGACACCGGATCGAATCCTGTGTTCAAGATCGCTCGCCTCGACGAGGTGTATGCGGGTTCGGAGTTGGTCATCTCGCTCTGGGACATCTCCGATATCGGTGCTAGCTCCACGGGTGCTCTCCAATTCAACAACCCGAACGGCAGCGCACCGATCAACAACATCGACTGCACCATGCAGCAGCGGAACGACCAGGGCACCGTCACCAGCAGCTACGCGCCAGACTCCGGTGGTGCCAACTGTCGGCTCAACTTCAATCGCAACGAATTCAACAACGAGTGGCTCGACTTCAAGTTTGATGTGCCGCCCGACTACACGTGCAGCGGCGGGGATTGCTGGATCTATGTGAGCTATGCGGTGTCCAGCGGGATTACCGACCGCACCACCTGGACAGCTTCCGTAAACGGCCAGCCCATCCACCTGGTTCCCTAGGCCGACTGCCTAGTCCCTACGACGCCAAGGAAAATGGTCTTTGGCGCGCCTCGTTAGCAACCGATAGGGATTTAGAGTGCCCATCCTATGCAGGAGCGGGTGCATGGACTATGATAACGCTGAGTAGTTGTGCCACCACATTTGGTGGCAGGGGCTAGCAGATTCAGATCGTAAGGGACGGAATATGAATCGGATGAAAAACGAGGACGGAGCGACTCTGGTCGAAATGGCCTTTGTCTTGCCCGTTCTGATTCTTCTGATATTTGGCTCGGTCGAGTTTGGGCTTGCGTTCAAGGAGAGACTGACTATCGCCTCGGCAGCAAGCTCGGCAGGACGCACAGGTGCCACGATGGGTACACGGGCAGAGGCCGATATCCGGATACTCGAGGCCATCGAGGTTGGTCTATACGATCAGGTTGACGTCGGCGTCATCGTATCTGTCGAGATCTTCAACGCGGATCCCGTCACGGGAACAAACGTGGGTCCGTCGAATACCTACGTGTTCGACGCCCTCGATCCAACATGCAAGTGGATCCCGTGTCCCGATCCGGTTCATCCCAGCTTCGCCTACGGCGGTACCTGGACCCCTGATACCCGCGACACCACGCTAGATCCGGGTGGGGGCGGGTTGGATGTGCTCGGGGTCGAGGTGATCTATCACCACACCCCGGTCACCAACATCCTCACCTACCTCGATAGAGACTTCACCGAGCGGGCTCTGGTTCGTCTCGAGCCCGATGTGTTTGGGTCCGGACCGTGAAAAAGGCTGCACTCAAACTCGCGGCCAAGTTGGGGTTCGACGAGGAAGCTCAGTCCGGAGTAGCGATTGTGATGGTCGCGGTGGTTCTCACCATCCTGCTTGCGTTCGCTGCGTTTGCGGTTGACTTCGGTTGGCTGTATCTCAACGGGATCAGAATCCAACATGGGGCAGACGCTGCTGCACTCGCCGGTGTCGTCTATGAGCCGGGCGATCAGACAACGGCCTACGCAGAGGCACTGTTCTCGGCAAACGAGAACGGCTACAACGCTGCGCTGGCTGGGACGACCGTCACCCCCGTGGACTATGCGGACGATGCGACCGCCGTCGAT
>CBDUNF010000082.1:0-13841 GCA_965368515.1 uncultured bacterium | reverse complement strand
CCCGGATGGTTCCCGGCTCTGGATACTGACGGCAACCGGCAGCGACTCCCAGGTCAGCTACGTGGATCTCGTGCCGATCAGCACCAAGCTCGATGTCGAACAGATCGATTCGATCGTGCCCGGAATGTCGCTCCCGGTGCCCGAGCTCTACTTCGTCGATGCAGATCTGACCGCACCACCGCCAACTCTGACCACCGGTGTAGGCGCCCGCGGGATTGACATGACGGCGTTCGTCCTGCATCCCGCGCACACCGACTGGGTTGCCGTAACCGAGGGACGATGCGCCGATGCGGATTCGTCGCTCTTTGTGGCTGGCGAGGTTTCTGATGCAGACCTGCCCGGGTCGGTTGTTGGGTTCTTCCGTGGCGGCGGGTTGCCGGTACTCGCCACGTCATCCGCGGGAGGGGACTGTGGCGTCGGCCAGCTCTGGGTCGTAGATGGACTGCCGGGCGACGCTGCGGTGACCCTTGTCTCCGACAACGTGTCTTCCGCCGACATACGAGATGAGGCTCCGGATCCGTGGAATCCCAACACCGCTCCACCCTTCGCCTGATAACTGCTCAGGCGCCCCGGTCGGGGAGCCGTCCAACTTGATCTAGGTGTCGGGTCCGATCCGGAGCGCGGGCGTTGGCCGAGTTCCGATCGGCGAACTGCGGGCACGACTGGGTCTCCGCCGGATCGCTAGCGACGTTTTGTGTGAAGGATTGGCCAAAGCGGCGCTGGTTATGATGCCGAACCGACCCCGCACACACAGAGCCGTGTCTTGACCGACTCAACCACAGACAACTCAGAAGTCATTGCGCTCGAGAACGTCGCCGTCATCCGCGACGGCCGCTACCTGCTGCGCGGCGTGAACTGGAAGGTTCGGCGCCACGAGCGGTGGGTGGTGCTGGGTCCCAATGGCGCCGGCAAGACCACGATGTTGCAGGTCGCCTCGACCTACATGGGGCCATCGCGGGGTACGGTCAGGCTGTTGGGGGAGCGATACGGGAAGGTTGACGTTCGCGAGTTGCGCGAGCGTGTTGGATACGCGGGAGCGGGGCTGGCCGGGATGATCCGCCACGACTTCTCTGCTCTAGACATCGTCGTCACTGGAAGACACGCGTCCTTCGTCGCTACCCGTTTCCACAGCTATGACGACAGCGACTGGGAGCGTGCTCGCTATCACCTCGACCGACTCGCCGCCGGGCATCTTGCCGATCGGCGGTTTGGGACCCTCTCATCGGGGGAAAGACAGCGGGTACTCATCGCCCGGAGCCTGATGACCAAGCCGGAAGTCCTGTTCCTCGATGAGGCGATGACCGGACTCGATCTCGGCGCTCGAGAGCGTCTCGTCGGGTCTTTGGCCGAGCTAGCCGCTGATGTCACAAGCCCGGCGGTCGTCCTTGTCACCCATCATGTGGAGGAGATTCCACCGGGATTTGGGCACATCGTTTTGATTTCGGGTGGATCGGTGCTGGCCGACGGGCCCATCGACAGCGTGTTGTCCGGCAACTCGCTGAGTAATTGCTTCGGTCAGAAACTGTTCTTGGAGAAGAGATCCGAGCGATTCCACGCCTGGTCCTAGATACTGGCTCTTGGTCCAACACAGCCGGTCGCTTCTCCTCCAACCGGTGTTGGCGCTGCTTGACGCTAGACCCGCAATTCCTATATCATCGATTAACGATTAAATGGAGAGGCATGGCCAACAAATTCCATCACGCCCACATTAAGTCCAAGCATCCGCGGGAGACTGCAAAGTGGTGGGTGGACATGTTCGGAGCGACGATCGTCCCCGAATTCTCGCTGGGCGAGATGCTCTTCACCCCGGTAGATCTTGACGGAATACGCATCCAAATCACCGGTCATCCCGACTCAGATGCCGCCAAGATGGCCGAACCGCAGCCGATCCCTTATTGGGGTTTGGAGCACATCGGCATCGAGGTCGATGACATGGATGCGATTCTTGGCCGCTTCGAGGAGCAAGGGTTCAAGATCTACATCCGCCGGCCGGGCCCCGAGGGCTACGAGATTGCATTTGTCGACGGTCCTGACGGCATCGTTCTCGAAATCCTCTGCCCGATGGAAGCTTCATGACGTATCGGGCGAGGGTGTAGCCAGTGAAACGCCTCCACGACTTCACCTATCACGAGCCCGCGACCCTGGATGAAGCGATCGCCGAGCTGGCTGCCGCTGGTGACCAGGCGAGGGTTATTGCCGGCGGAACCGACCTGATTGTCGATATGAAGATCGGCAGGATGACTCCGACCGCTGTTGTCAACATCAAGGGAATCCCGAATCTGTCGGGGATCGAGGAGGTTGACGGAGGGATCCGTATTGGGGCCCTCACCAAAGTGACTCTGGTGGGAGAATCCGCGCTGCTTGCGGCTCGGCATCCTGCGGTCGCCCAGGCAGCTTCGATTCTGGCTTCACCTCCCGTCCGCGCTCTTGCCACCGTCGGCGGCAACGTCGGTCGCGCTTCACCCGCTTCCGACCTAGGTCCAGCGCTGATTGTCAGCGGAGCCGTGGCCAGCGTCGTGGGCAGCGATGGCGCTCGCGAACACGCTGTCGAAGATCTGTACACCGGTCCTGGTGCGACGATTCTTGCCACCACGGACATCATCACGTCCTTCTTCCTGCCGGATCCGCCCGCTCGATACGGTTCCGCTCACGCCAAGATCGGCAAGCGGGGCAGTGGCACCGATATCGCGCTTGCCGGATCAGCGGCGAGCGTCGTCCTTGGCGAGCAAGGCGAGGTCATCGACTGTCGGGTCGCCCTTGCATCCCTCGGTCCGATCCCCATGCGGGCTCCCGAAACCGAGGCCGCGATGCGCGGCAAGAGGGTTTCAGCAGAGCTGATCGCAGCCGCGGCCAGGACGGCCGGAACGGAAGCCAAGCCGATCGGGGACATGCGCGCCAGCGCCGAATATCGAACGACCCTGGCTGAGGTATTGACAAAGAGAGTGCTCACGGCCGCCGTCGAGCTCGCAGGAGCGGAGGTCTCATCGTGAACACTCAGGTCACCACCAATGTCAACGGCAAAGAACTTCAGCTCGAGGTCGATCCGACACTCACCCTGCTTGAGGTCCTCCGCGAGAACTTGCTTCTCACCGGTACCAAGGAAGGCTGCGGAGTCGGTGAGTGCGGCACGTGCGTTGTCCTGGTTGACGGCGAACCCGTGACCTCGTGTCTTGTGCTGGCTGGCGACGCAAGCGGTCACGAAATCGAGACAATTGAGGGTCTTGCAGACGATGGCGAACTGACCGCAGTCCAACAGGCATTCATCGATACGGGTGCGTTTCAGTGCGGATTCTGCACGCCTGGGATGGTGCTCACGGCGACGGCGCTTCTCCGCGACGGCAAGAAACCTGATGCCGAAGAGGTCAAAACGGCTCTCGGCGGGGTACTTTGCAGGTGCGGCGCTTATCCAAAGATCGTCGCAGCAGTCGCCGAGGCAGCAGGAGTAGACGAATGACAGCATATGTTGGAACCAGGGCCGCACGGGTCGATTCGGCCGACAAGGTAACGGGTGGAGCCATCTATGCCGTTGATGTCAATCTCCCCGGCATGCTGCATGGAGCGGTGCTGCGAAGCCCGCACGCACACGCCCGAATCGTCGGCATCGACATATCGAAAGCGCTCACCTCTCCCGGTGTCCAGGCAGTCGTCACCGGCAAGGACTTCCCGTTCAAGTTTGGCTCGGCCATCCAGGATCAGCCCTTCCTCGCTGTCGATCGTGTCCGCTATGTCGGTGAACCAGTAGTCGCGGTCGCCGCCACGACCGAGCGCGAAGCACAGCGAGCCCGTGACCTGATTCATGTCGACTACGAAGAACTCCCGGTTGTCGCCGACATGCGAGCCGCGCTTGCCCCCGACGCACCACTGGTTCATCCCGACCTCCACAACTACGTGCGCGGCGGCCACGAAATCGTCCCGCACACCAACATCAATACTCTCTACCGGCACAGCCGGGGTGACGTGGAAGCCGGTTTTGCTGCTGCCGACCTCATTGTCGAAGGCGAGTACTCGGCACACGCACTGAGCCACGTTGCCCTCGAAGTGCACGCATCTATCGCCAAATACGATCCCAACACCGGCGGATACACCCTGTGGGTGTCCACCGATCGGCCCTTCTTCCTGCGCAAGGAGCTCACTGATGGGCTCGGCCTTGCCAGCGATCAGGTGCGACTCAAGGTGACACAAGTCGGTGGGTCCTTCGGCGGCAAGGGCGTTCCGATCGCCGAGGCCGTTGCCGTTGCGCTGGCCCGCCAGACCGGGGGTAGGCCCGTTCGTGTAGAGCTGACCCGCGAAGAAGACCTCATCGCTACCCAGCTCCGGGTGCCGGCAATCATGAAGCTGAAGACCGGCGTGACCAAGGATGGCTTCTTCACCGCCCGCCAGGCCGAGGTGCTGTGGGACAGCGGGGCGTATACGGCCTACACGGTCGGTGTCGCGATTCGCGGTTCGCAAACCATCATCGGTCCGTACCGGGTCCCCAATCTGGAGATCCTGTCGCGCCAGGTCTACACCAACAAGCAGATCACCGGTTCGTACCGCGGCTACGGGACCACTCAGGTCACATTCGCATGCGAGTCCCAGATGGATGAGATCGCCACGAAACTGGCAATTGACCCGGTAGCGATCCGGCTGCAGAACGGGTACGAAGAAGGCGACGCCTATATCAACGGGCAGATCATGCACGGTGTTGGGCTGCGCGAGACCATCGAACGTGCCAGCGAGGAAATCGGCTGGGGCCACGTCGATCGGGAACCCGCTCCTCATCTGCGTCGTGGCAAGGGTATTGCCACGATGATCAAGCCGACCATGACGCCATCGAGTTCGAACTGTGTCGTCAACATGGAAGCGGACGGACGGGTCTCGGTTGTGAGCGCCGCTCCGGAGATCGGTGCAGGGCAGGACACGGTTCTGGCCCAGATCGCGGCGGACGCCATCGGCGTGCCGATGGGCGACGTCTCGATTCGGGAAACCGACACGGCATCTACTCCGTATAACGGACCGGTTGCCTCGAGCCGTACGACCTATCACATGGGCAACGCCATCGTTGATGCCGCTGCCGAGATCCGCGCCAAGCTGTTTGATCTCGTCGCCGACCATTTCGATGTTGATCCCGACGAGCTATCGATGCGCGATGCCGTGATCTACGACGCGGCCGACGAAGCTGTCATCACGCTCAAGGAACTACTGGCCAAGTACTCGGCTGAGGTGTATTCGCTGACCGCCGGTGGCCGCTACTCATCGGCCGAATCGCCGCTGCTGAAGGCGGATCCCGGGGTCGAGTGGATCAGCAGCATCTTCTGGATGCTGTGCACCCAGGCGGCCGAGGTCGAAGTCGACATCGAGACCGGCGTGGTCCGCGTCATCAAGGTCGCCGCCGCCGCTGATGTTGGCAAGGCCATCAACCCGATGACCTGCGAACAGCAGATCGAAGGGGGAGTGGTCATGGGAGTATCCAACGGCCTCTTCGAAGACTTCAAGTTCGATAACGGGCGAATCCAGAACGGAAGCCTCGCCGACTACAAAGTGGCGACAATCCTCGACGTCCCAGAAATCACGCCGATCCTCGTCGAATCGGTACATGACGAAGCCCCGTACGGGGCCAAGGGGATAGCGGAGCCCGCGGCCGCGGCAACGCCGCCCGCCATTGCAAACGCGCTGTTCGATGCTGTTGGCATCCGGATAGCGGATCTACCAATCACGCCTGAGAAGGTCTTGCAGGCGCTTGCCGCCAAGGAAGCTCAAGACACCGAGAAGTAAAGACCCGGCTCGGGCTATCTGCCCCGCCGGCACGTAGCTAAGGAGCAGCAATGTTGAAGGTCGCCCAGGTTGGGCTCGGATGGTGGGGGAGCCAGGTCACTTCGGTTCTCAAAGACAGCGACAAGATCGAAGTCGTGTGTGGCGTCGATCCCGCTCCCGAGATGGCAGAGCGTTTCACCGCCGAGCACGGTCTGCCGGTCTACTCCGACTATCAGCAGGCGCTCGACGACCCCAATGTTGAGGGTGTCATCCTGACAATCCCGCATCGCCTGCACGAGGAGGCAGTGATCCAAGCTGCAGCCGCCGGCAAAGAGATCTTCTGTGAGAAGCCCCTTGCGCTCAACGAAAACGCCGCGGTCAAGATGGTGCAGGCATGCGACGACGCCGGCATTGTCATGGGGATCGGCCACGAGCGCCGTTTCGAGCCGGCGTGGGAAGAGATCAAACGTATGGCGGACGCCGGCGAGTTCGGCACCATCATCCACATGGAGGCACATTGGAGCCACGATCGCTGGCTCAACATGACGGCCGACAACTGGCGTGGCAGCAAGGAAGAGGCTCCGGCCGCCGGGTGGACCGGCATGGCCGTCCACCTCAGTGACATGATGCTCAGCCTGGTCGGCGAGGTCGACAACATCCACGCCCATGTCGAGAAGAGAATCCTGGCGATCCCGACCGGGGATGTCGTCTCGGCGCATCTCAAATTCGCCGACGGCACCACCGGTTACATCTCGGCCCTGTCGGCCACCCCCGACTACGCCCGGTTTGTCGTCTACGGCAGCCACGCCTGGGCAGAAGCTCGCGAGACTCAGCACGTCGATCCGGGTGGCACTACCCAGTTCTTCGTCCGCAAGCGAGGCGACGCCGACCAGACCCGAACGGACTTCGAGCCGGCAAGTCCGGTCAAGGCTGGCTACGAGCACTGGGCCGACGCCGTCGCCGGCCGCGTCGAGTACCGCTTCAACAATGCCGAGCGGCTTGGCAACGTTGCCATCCTCGAGGCAGTGGTCAAGTCGTCCGAATCGGGTAATCCCGAGCCGGTCACCAAGTACGCGTAGAACTACAAGAGTCCGTTGGAAGTGGGGCCATGCAGGGCCCCACTTCCGCGCCCTCGCCGACCCTCCCGAAAAGAGCTGAGAACCCCTCTCCCTGCGGGAGAGGGACCGATCGAAGCGAAGGGGTAAGGGGATGCAAACCCAACGCACCAGATTCCCTCGGGGGGATTGACCGGCTCAGGGGGCGAGGTCGTAGAGGGGGTGCGGGTACCCATCGCAGTTCTGCCGCGCAGTCCCGAATTCGGAGTTGACTTTGACCGTGTGTTCTCCGTAGTCTGTAGGTGATCGATTATCGAGGATCGTCTTGCACGAGCGTTCTGAGTTGCTACAAACGCCTATTTCATTGGCTAACAGGGTGACTGCTCGTTCTACAACTCGCCCCCGACCGACTACCCCTAATCGGGGATGCGATGTCGATCTTCACCTCTCCGCCGCAACGGCTATCGGCTCCAATCGCACAGCTTTGTTTGTCGCGCCAGGAATCAAGTCGCGGGATGCGGCACCGGACATGAAAGGGGTTCGTCTGTAACGCGGCCCAGGGTCGCAGGAACACGTAGTTGGACAGGAAGGAGATTTGCCGAATGGCAGATACCAGCAAGGTCGTAGCCCAATTCTTGGGTGACGAGAGTTTCCCAGTCGATTGGGAAAGCGAAAAAGAAAAGGACCTGTTCTGGGTCTACGACGATCTGCATTGCCCCCGGCCCGTGTCGCCCATGTACGACGACATCGCCAACTGGGTGAACACCTGCGATCACATGTTCCGCAGGTTTGGCACCCCGTTTGCCTCGGACTGGATCAAGAAGGTCGTCAACGGCTACCTGTATACCGCCGCCGTCCCTTGCGACCCGGACATGGCAGTCCCGGCGACCGAGTTCGGCAACGTGTATTACCCGCGGGTCCCCAAGGATGATCCGGAGTATGCAGCCAAGATCGGCGCATATCTCGGTGCAGTGCTTCCGACGTACGGCGCAAACTTCCCGGACTGGTGGCACAACCGCCTCGTCCCGGAGATGGCCGGCAACCTGAAGTTCCTTGAAGAGAAGATCGACGACTGGGAGAACATCCCGCTCATGGAGTGGGCGACGATCCTCGAGGACGCCATCGACATTGTCGACAGGCACTGGAAGATCCACTGGATGCTCAACTTCTCGCAGCTGTCATCGACTCTGGCCCTGCGTGCAGCGCTTGGTGCTGCTCTTGGTGGCGAGGACAAGATCGAGCAGAAGCACGAGGAGATCCTCGGCCGTCTGCAGAACTCAGCCGCGGACCGTAACTGGGACGCTATTGAGGTTCTGGTCGAGCTCAAGGATCAGGTCAAGGCGAACGACGTTCTCAAGGCGGCCTTCGCCAACGAGAGCGGCGCTGAGATTCTGGCCGCTTTGATGACCACAGAAGAGGGCAAGAAGTTCTTCAACGACGGCGTCAAGGACAGGTACCAGCGCGAGTTCGGCTGGCACGCCGTCTGGAGCCACGAGTTCATCTACCCGTCACGGTTTGAGACACCGGAACCAGTTCTTGACACAATCAAGGGCTACCTGGACTCTGACTACGACCACAGGCCGGTCGTTGCCCACCTCAAGGAAGACATCAAGGCTGCTGCTGTCGAGCTGCTTGAAGGCATTCCCGAGGGCCCCGAGCTCGAGGCCCTGAAGGCTGCCAACGAGATCAACCTGAAGATGGCTCCGCTTACACCGGATCACCACTTCTACATCGACCAGGGCACGCACCAGCACACCCGTGTCGTGTTGATCTGCATCGGCCGCCATCTGGTGAAGATGGGTCTGCTCACTGAGCCGGACGATGTCATCTACATGAAGTACAACGAGCTTCGCTATCTGATGGGCGATCCCAGCCTCATCGATGCGAAGGCCATCGTTGCGCAGCGGCGCGCCGAGCGGGCAGCCAACGAGAAGATCCGTCCGCCGGATTTCATCGGCACGGCAACCGAAGATCAGCTCCAGTTCCCGTATCTGAACCTGTGGGGCTTCCCCGAGAAGCTGCATTTCGATACGGAGACCAAGGGCCGCATCGAGGGTCTTGGTGTTTCCCCGGGCGTCATCGAAGCAACTGCCAAGGTTGTGGCCTCACCGGCCGAGTTCGACGAGGTCAAGCAGGGCGACATCCTGGTTTGCCAGATGACAAACCCGGCGTGGACTCCGTTGTTCGCCATCATCGGCGGCATCGTCTGCGACGCCGGCGGCATGGTTGCGCACCCCGCAGTCATGGCTCGCGAGTTTGGGATCCCGGGTGTCACCGGCACCGGTATCGCTACCCGCGAGATCAAGACTGGCGACCGCCTTCGTGTCGACGGCACCAACGGTGTAGTCGAGATCTTGTAAACGAAACCAATCGCATCCGGCCCGGGCTGCCAAAAGGCGGTCCGGGCCTTTGCGTTGCCGGGTGTGATCAGCGCACGGTGAGCTCGGTGGCGACCCACGACGCCGAAGAGCCACCGAGGCGGAGTTCAAAGATGCCCGGCTCAACGACTCGTTTCATCCCGTGGTCGAGGAGTGAGAGTGCAGCGGGTCCGATCTCGAATCCGACCGTTGTCGTCTCGCCCGGTTCCAAGTTGATGGGTGCGAAGCCACACAGCGTTTGCAGGGGTCGTGTGACGGATGCAACCCGGTCCCACACGTAGCACTGGACCACCTCGGTGCCGGCTCGGTGCCCGGTATTGGTTACCGCGATGCTGACCAAGGTGCTCTCACCGATCCCGATGACTGCGGGGGCGGCGACCGGAGTGGAGTAATCAAACGTCGTGAATGACAGGCCGTAACCGAACGGGAAGAGCGGCCCCGGCGACTCGAAGAGGTATCCGCGCCGCTTCGAGGGCTTGTCGCGGTAGGTTGTCGGGACAAGGCCGACATGCCCCGGGATCGTCATCGGGAGTCTTCCTGACGGATTGACGTCGCCACACAGAACCTCCGCCACCGCCTGGCCGCCTTCCTGTCCCGGGTACCAAATCTGCAGCAGAGCGTCGCAACGTTCGGCGAGGAGGGTGAGATCGAGCGGCCGGCCGCCCATAACCACCGCGACGGTTGGTGTCCCGGTGGCGGTGACGGCTTTGACAAGGCTGCTCTGTTCGCCGGGGAGGGAAAGTGAAGCGCGGTCGCCGAGATGGTCCCCGGCCCAGCCTTCCCTCGCGGTAGCTTCGTTGCCTCCCACGACCAGGATGGCGACATCTGCCGCTCTGGCAAGCTTGGCCGCGACGGCAATGCTGCCCTCTTGATCTTCGGCTTTCGCCATTTCGACTTCGTCGGCCCACCACTCAGCTGCCCCGGCGGGCCCCTCGCTGATGCGGCATCCCTCGGTGTGTTCAACTTTGTCGGCACCCAGCCGGGCCCGGATCCCTTCCAGGACCGACACGCCCGGCCGTCCCTCGCGGGCGTAGCCGCCAAGGTGAAGGGCGGCGGCGTTCGGGCCGATCACCGCTACCCGCGACAGCCGATCCGGGTGGAGCGGAAGGAGCGAGTCATCGTTCTTGAGCAGCGTGACGGACCGGCGAGCCGCCTCGAGGGCAAGCTTGCGATGATGTGGGTTGTTGACGATGTCGGCAGGGCTCACGTGGACCGGGGGGACGTCGTTAAGCAGTCCCAGCCGCTGTTTTGCGGTCAGCACTCTGGCGACTGCGCGGTCGATGAACGCGATTGCGACGTCTCCCGATCTGACCTGGTTGGCCAGTGTTGCGAAGCATCGTCCCTCAGGGACCTCACAATCGACACCGGCGGTGATCGCCAGCCGGGCCGCCTCCTCCGGATCGGAGGCCACGCGGTGCTCATCGATCAACTGGGGGACGCCAAAGCCGTCAGAGGAGACCAGGCCCTCGAATCCCCATTCGGTGCGGAGAACGTCGGTCAAGAGCCACGGGTTGGCATGGCAGGGGACTCCGTCGATCTCGTGGTAGGCGGCCATGAGCGCACCCAGGTCGGTCCGCTCCACCACGGCGGCAAACGGGGCGAGATGGTCCTCGCGCAACTGTCTTTCGCCGGCGCGTAGCGGCGCCGCGTTCATGCCCGCTTCCGGTGCGCCGTGTCCTGCGAAGTGCTTGGCGCATGCAAGCACCCTGTCCGACGGTATCTGCCAAGCAGTACCCTGCAGTCCGCGTATCGCGGCAACACCCATGGCAGACACCAGGTAGGGGTCTTCGCCGAACGTCTCCTCGAATCGACCCCAACGCGGGTCACTGGCAACATCGAGGACGGGTGCGTAGACGTAGTTGCTGCCCCGAGCACGGACCTCCCGGGCAATCGCAGTGAAGACGCGCTCGATCAGGTTGACATCCCAGGTGGCGGCCAGTGCAATCGCGGCGGGGTACATCGTTGCCCCGACCGCCATATGGCCATGTACGCCTTCCTCGTTGAGCAGAGCGCGGATTCCGAGTCGGGTCTCAGTTGTCAGCGCCTGCTGAACGGCGTTGGCGAGATCGGCGGCGGCCTTGGGGTCGAGCCGTTGCGATGGTCGTCCCAGCTGGCCGATTCCGTCGGGGTGGCGGCGAACCAGTTCGGCCGCGGCGTCGCTCGGTGAGGCGTCGAGGAGCCAGGGAGCTTCGGGGGTTCGGGCTACGCAGGAGAGTTGGGCTACCTTCTCATCGAGAGTCATAGTCTCGACTATTCGAGCCACCTGCGGGTCGGTTTCCACCCTGTCGAGGCTAGCCGGAGCCGCTCGGCGCCCGTCCGCATGGTGCGTACCCGGCCGTAGCGGCAGTTTCGCTCGACTTTCTCAGGATTTCGTGATATCTTCGATAATCGATTATTCCATAGGGCTAGCTCGTTAGAAGACGGAGGAGTGGCACATGGCGAAACGCCTGAAGTACCTGGTTGGTGGCGAGTGGAAAGACACGACCAGCGGGATCTATTACGAGATCACCAACAGCAGCACCGGCGAGGTAATGGCCGAGGCCCCACGCTGCACTGCTGATGAGGTGGATGCCGCAGTCGAGGCTGCCGCAGCCGCCTATCCGGGTTGGCGTGACACCCCGATCACCAAGCGGGTACAGGTTATGTTCAAGATGAAGGCCCTCCTCGAGGCGAACCTTCATGACCTGGCCATGCTGCTCGCCACCGAGATGGGCAAGACGTACGCAGAGGCCCGTGGCGACGTGCTCAAAGCCATCGAGGTCGTTGAGCTCGCGTGTGCGGTCCCGGTGACCATGCAGGGCGATTCCCTGATGAATGTCGCTGACGGCTACGACACGGTTAGCTATCGGGAGCCGATGGGCGTCTTCGCCGGAATCGTGCCCTGGAACTTCCCGGCGATGATCCCGATGGGGTGGATGAGCCCTCTGGCGATCACAACCGGCAATACGTTCGTCCTCAAGGCCGCCTCCTTCGTACCTCAAACGGCAATGGCAATCGCTGAGCTGTTCGAGGAGGCGGGTCTTCCCCCGGGCGTCTTCAACCTGGTCACCTGCTCCCGCCACGAGGCGGAGCGCTTGCTCGTGCATCCGAAGGTGCAGGGTGTCAGCTTTGTTGGTTCGACCGAGGTCGGTCTTCACATCTATTCGACAGCCGCTGCCAATGGCAAGCGGGTACAGGCACTCACAGAGGCCAAGAACCATGCCCTCGTCATGCGAGACGCTCCGATCCGGGCAACCGCACAGCGCATCATCAACTCAGCATTCGGCTGCGCCGGCGAGCGGTGTATGGCCCTGCCGGCCATCGCGGTCGAGGAAGAGATCGCAGACGAGCTGGTGGCGACTATCACCGAGCTGGTTCAAGAGCGAAAGGTCGGTCCGGCGTTCGAAGAGGGCACCGATATGGGTCCCCTGGTCAACGAGGGCCACAAGGAGTTTGTTGTCAACTGGATCGATAAGTCGGTCGCTGAGGGAGCCGAACTGGTGCTCGATGGCCGGAATCTCAAGGTGGAAGGCTTTGAGAACGGGTTCTTCGTCGGCCCCACAGTCTTCGATCACGTCACCCCAGAAATGGAGTGCGGCAACAGCGAGGTCTTCGGCCCTGTCCTCTTCGTCAAGCGCGTAAAGAGCTTCGAAGAGGGTCTCGAGTTGATCAACTCCAGCGAGTTCGCCAACGGCGCAACCATTTTCACCCAGAGCGGGCACTATGCGCGTGAGTTCTCACGTCGTATCGATGCCGGCATGGTCGGCGTGAACGTCGGGATCCCGGTGCCGATATCGGTATTCCCGTTCAGCGGTCACAAGAAGAGCTTCTTCGGTGACCTGCACGTAATGGGTAGGGACGGAGTCATGTTCTTTACCGAGAGCAAGGCCGTCACCAGCTACTGGTTCGACGAGGAAGCTTTGAAGGGCGAGAAGGTGGGCACCTGGGAAGGCACCATCACCCGCAGTTAGGCCCCCCGAAACCGGCCGGCTGCCCAGCCGGCCACAACCACGGATCCTCCTCCCCGTGGAACAGATCCCGGGACGTGAGACTTCACCATCTCACGGCCCGGGATCTGTTGATTTCTGATCTCGGCAGCTGCGGCTACCGGACAGGGTCGCCGATCAGATCTCGAACTGCGGAGCGCATGACGACGATGCGGGCAGCAAGCTCGGGTCTCATGGTGCCGCGGTTCTTGCGGAGGTAGTCGTCCGCGACGACAGAGACCTCCTTGATCTCCTCATCCCCGGAGAACTGCCCTGCGGTCACGTCGATGTCTTCGCCTTCGAGACGGTTCGAGTAGTGGTGCTCAGTTTGCTCGCCGTCGATGAAGACACGAGACAGCACGAGATCACCACCGAGGTATTCCCAAGCGATGAATGACGAGACATCGCATTGGCCCTTTGCCGGGTTTTGGGGGCTCCATTCCTCGGGGGTTCCGCTCGTGTCTGCAGACCAGCAGCTACGGATTGCGTCGAGCACTTGTTGACGTTCGATCACGTTGTCCTCCCTTGGGTAGAGCGAACATAGAGGGCACGAGTGACAGGAATCGCCTTGCCACCTGAGGTCGCGAAAGAACGGCTTGTTTCGGTTCGGTGCTACCTACCAGCCGCGTGCGATCCGGTGCCATTTCTCGAGCGGTGCCCCGTCCTCGGCTGGGATGACGTCGTAGTGGTCGAACTGTGCTGCCATTGCG
>CBDUNF010000081.1:0-14051 GCA_965368515.1 uncultured bacterium | reverse complement strand
ATCCCCAACCTTCTGATCCGTAGTCAGACGCTCTATCCAATTGAGCTACGGGCGCTCGTGCAGGGACATAAGGTACTACTCCCCCGCAACAACGGAAAGCCGAATAGGGACGTTTGGCACATCATCCGGCGACGAGCGCTGCTGCGAGGGGTCCGCACAACACAATAAGCTGGTGCGGTTGCTCGATATAGGAGGCTCCGTTGAACGCTGAACTTCGTGCTCTCGGTGAAAGCTACTGGCAAGACGAACTGGCCGCATCACCGATCCAAGCACTGATGCTTGGTATCCACGACTTCGACGAGGAAGTGGATGACGCCTCCAGGGAGGCAGAGGACTCCCGCATCGCTCAGCTGCGCAGCTACGCCACCAAAGCAGCAGCATTCGACCCCGATACCTTGACCGCGGACGAAAAGGTCACCCGCGATGTCATGATCTTCGAGGCCGGAACCCGCGCCGACCTACTCGAAATGCGCGAAGCCGAGCTCGAGGTCAACCACGCCATGGGCATCCAGGCGATGCTCCCGGTGTTGTTCCCGCAACTGCCAATCGATGAGCCCGAGCATGCCGACGCGATGTTGGTGAAGTACCCAAAGTTCGGCAGGATGTTCGACCAAATGACCGACCGGCTGCGCAGTGGCGTCGCCAACGGCCGGACTCCGATGGCAAGCACGGTCGAGAAGACCATCGAACAACTCGACGCCCTCGTGGCCGCACCCCCCGAGCAGAGCGTCGCTCTGTCTGTTCGGGTCCCGGCTGCCTACAGCGAAGCCGAGGGTGCCGCCTGGAAAGCGGAACTCGCCCGCATCGTCGGCGAGACCGTCAACCCGGCCATCCAGCGCTACCGCGACTACATCGCCGACTACGTGCTTCCCGCCTCCCGCGGCGAGGACATCCCGGGCATCTGCCATCTCGAAGGTGGCGATGAGTGGTATCGCCGTGCGATCAAACGCCATACCTCCGTCGACATGACCGCAGACGAGATCCACGAGATCGGCCTCGAACAGATACGCAAGCTCGATGACGAATACCGTGAACTCGGCGCCGACGTTCTTGGCACATCAGACCTCAAGGAAATCTACGCCCGTCTTCGCGATGATCCCGAACTCCACTTCGAAACCGGCGACCAGGTGCGGGCTGCATCCGAGGTCGCACTCGCCAAAGCCAAGGCAACCATGGGCGACTGGTTCGGGCGTCTCCCCCAGGCGGACTGCTTTGTCCAGGAGACACCGTCGGGTCCAACTGCCTTCTACTTCCCACCGGCCACCGATGGATCACGCCCGGGAACCTTCTTCGTGAACACAAGCGACCCCAAGTCGTGGGGTCGCTACGAGATCGAGGCTCTCGCCTACCACGAAGGCATCCCCGGTCACCATCTTCAGCTCGCCATCTCCGGTGAACTGACCGACGTCCCCGAATTCCGCAAGCACGCCGCAGTCACCGCATACGCCGAAGGCTGGGGGCTCTACACCGAGCGCCTCGCCGACGAGATGGGCATGTACAGCGGACCGCTCGAGCGGATGGGCATGCTGTCGGCAGACTCGATGCGGGCGGGACGGCTCGTAGTCGATACCGGCATCCACGCAAAGGGATGGACCCGACAGCAAGCAATCGACTTCATGGCCAACAACTCCCCGCTGCATCTCGGCACGATCGAACCAGAGATCGACCGATACATCGGTCTGCCCGGCCAGGCGCTTGCCTACATGATCGGCCGTCTCCAGATAGTGCAGATGCGCAAGGATGCCGAGAGGACGATGGGCGACCGTTTCGACATCAAGGGCTTCCACGACACGGTGCTGTGCTCGGGTCTGGTTCCCCTGGGAACGCTCGACCGCATGGTCAAGGAGTGGGCCGCGGGCTAAACCGCAGCCGGTCGACCTGGCGATGGACGTAACGCCGGCGTCGGTGAGGTGGCGGTGAATGCGCGACACTGGTCCACATGATCTCGCAAGACCTCGCCCGACGATTACGCGACGCCGGCCTCGAGTGGGTGCCCACCGAGGGTGACCGCTTCATGATCCCCGACCGTGACCTAGAAGAGCACATCTTTTCGATCAGCGAGATGACGATCGAAGTGAGGCGAGTGGCCGAGGGCAAGCGCATCCTCTTCAACGGAGCTGTGGAATGGGCGCTCGACTCGATCATGCACCAGGAGGTCATCTGGCTCCCTTCGGAGGCACAGCTGCGGGACAGGCTGGGTAGGGCTTTCCGGGTACTACGCCGCGTCGCAGGCGGATACACCTGTGAGATCGAGTTAGGGAATGAGGCGCAGCAGTTCGCGGCCCGCAATCCGGCCAATGCGTACGCTGGTGCGTTGCTTGCCATCATCGGCGACAACGAGACGATGCTCCATCTGATGGTCGACGAAGACTGACCGACACCAGCCATGGGTACCCCGCTAGCGTTTACTCACCAACGCGGAAGGACAGGCATGAACGACGCCCTCGACAAGCTCGCCCGCGACTACTGGGATTACGCCCTGAGTACATCGCCGACCGAAGCACTGCTGTTGGGCGACCATCGCTTCGATGCGGAGATGGAGCAGTTCAGCCGGCAGGCCGAAGACGAGCAGATTGAACGGTTCTCTGGCTTTGCGTCGGCAGCCGCCGCCATCGCCGACACCACCCTGACCGCAGACGAGCGGGTCACCAAGGCAGTCCTGATCGCAGAAGCCGACGGGCGCGCCAACGAACTTCGCTCGCGGACGGCCGAGTTCGATGTCAGCCCGAGTTGGGGTCTCCACGTCGCACTGCCGCAATTCACCGGCCAGCTCCCGTTGACCGAGCCGGGGCACGCCGACGCAGTCGTGGAGAAGTGGTCACGGCTGGGCACCACGTTTGAGCAGCTGATCCATCGGCTGCGACAAGGTCTGGCCCGGGACCGCACCCCGCCGCGGACCTCGGTTGAGAAGAGCATTGCCCAGATCGACCAATACCTTGCGATCCCGATCGGCGACGACCCGTTCGTGAACGTTCCCGCCCCCGCTGTCCTTTCCCCCGATGAGGTCGAGGCATGGCGCGATCGGTTGGTGACCCAGGTTGTGGACGTCATCCGCCCGGCCTACGAGCGCTACCGCCACGAACTCGCCACCGCGGTACTTCCCAAGGCACGCCCCGAAGAGAAGACCGGAGTTCGTTGGCTGCCGGACGGCGAGGAGGTCTACGCCCGAGCCATCCGCCGACACACCTCGCTCGACATGGCCCCCCTCGACATCCACAATATCGGTCTCGAGGAGATAGCACGGCTCGAAGACGAATACCGGGAGATGGGATCGGCAGCGTTCGGGACATCGGATCTCGCCACCATCTACGACCGCCTCCGCGATGACGCCTCGTTGCGTTTCGAGAACGGAGACCAGGTGGTAGCCGCCGCCCAAGATGCGATGGACCGCGCCCGAGTCGCAATTCCCGATTGGTTCGGCCGGCTCCCCAAAGCTGACTGCGTGATGGCCGAGATTCCGGAAGCCGGAGCGCAGGACTCCCCGATCGCCTACTACCTGCCACCGGCAACCGACGGCTCGCGCCCCGGCACCTACTTCATCAACACCACCGAACCCACCACACGTACCCGATTCGAGTCCGAGGCGTTGGCCTTCCACGAATCCATCCCCGGTCACCATCTCCAACTCGCAATCGCTCAGGAACTCGAAGGCATACCGGACTTCCGAAAGCACGCGCTGGTCACGGTGTATGTCGAAGGTTGGGGGCTCTATACCGAGCGTCTCGCCGACGAGATGGGTCTCTATAGCGGCCCACTGCAGCGGATGGGCATGCTGTCGTTTGACTCCTGGCGGGCAGGACGCTTGGTCGTCGACACCGGCATCCACGCTTTGGGCTGGTCCAAGCAAGAGGCCATCGCCTATCTGGTGGAGAACTCGCCGCTCGCGCTCAACAACATCGAGAGCGAAGTCGAGCGCTACATCGGGATGCCGGGACAAGCCTTGGCCTACATGATTGGGCGACGCGAATTCATGCGGCTGCGTGAGTATGCAAAGGACAGATTGGGAAGCCGTTTCGATGTAAAGGGATTCCACGACACGGTGCTCGGCTCCGGGCCGGTTCCTTTGCGTGTCCTGGCGGATCTGGTCGAAGGATGGGCCGGGTAGTTACGGCCAAGCGGCCTCGACTGCGGCCAGGAACTCATCGACGTCGATTGTGCCCGCTACGTAATCGGTGGCTGCGGGCCAGAAGGCGTTGAGGACAACATCGGTCGGCATCTGGTCCGAAGCATCGACTCTGACAACGTCGGCACGCATCAGGATCTCGGCAATCTCGGACTCGACAACCGACGGGTACAGACTGGTGTCCTGGCCTCTGTTGGCCGACATGAACCTCTCGAGTCCACCGATCCGTGCGTTGGCGAACTCGGCCGCTGCCAGGTACTCCATGACCGCCGCTACCTCAGGCCGATCATCGAATGCCACGGCGAAGGTACCGGAAGTGAGAACAATCTCCTCACCATCAGGTGCCGGCAGCACAAAAACGTAAGCGTCCCCATTGGGGCCGATCTCCCAGTCGCTCAAGAATCTCTGATAGAACCAACCCTGGTGGTGCATCATGCACCGGCCGTCCACCACACATAGCCCGGCCTCACCAAACGGAGTATTGACAACGTCCTCTCTCGATCCGAGGACATTGTCTTCGCCAAACCACAAGTCATCGACGAATGCGGCAGCTTCGCGCGCTCGCGGGTCGTGGAACGGCACCTCGTGGCTGGCCCATGCGTCGTAAGCTTCGGTCCCGTGCAGGCGCAGTATCAGGTTCTCCATCCAGTCGGTGAACATCCACCCCGTGGCGCCGCTGGACTCGATCCCCACTCCCCACGGAGTATCGCCGTTGCTCCTCATCTCCTCCATGAGCGCCTCCAGGTCTGCCCATGTTTCTGGAACCTGGTAACCGCGCTCGGCCCAGATCGATGGGCTGTACCAAACGAGGCTCTTGACGTCAGCCCGCACCGGAATCCCGTAGACGTCCCCATCGTGGGTAAGTTGCTCTGCCCAGCGGGAGCCAAAGTTGTCTTCGAACAAGCTGAGCCCGTGTGTAGAGAGCGGAACAGCAAGTCCCCTCTCGGCATAGGCGACAACGGTGGCGGGTCCGTGCACGATGGCGATGTCCGGCGGCTCCCCCGCGTCGATCAACTCGTCGCGCAGGTCGGGGGACCCATTGGTGCTCTGCACTTCAACCAGGATTCCGGTTTCCGCTTCGAACAGGTCCAACGCACCCTCGAAACCGGTAACAGCCTCGCGCACGTCGACCGTGAGGACATTCACGGGTAGGACCGTTGGGTTGTCCGTTGTCGTGGGAATGGCAACCGTTTCGGGAGGTCCCGATGTTTCTGCCACCGATACGGTCGTCGCCGACGCGGCAGCTTCCGCGATCGGCCGGTCATCAACATCCGCCCGTGTTACGAACCAGGCTCCAACGGCGAGCCCGATAACGCCGAGGATCACGAATGCACTCGCCACGTTCGATGGATCATCTGCAACCACCGGTGAATACTGGGATTCATCCCAGCCCGCCGGAGCGTCACAGTTGCTACACCAGTTTGCCCCAGCCTCCAGCGCTGTGGAGCATTGTGTGCAGTAATCCACGCGATCCCTTCCGCTACGTCTACCGAATATCGGCTACGGCCATCCCGATGCTTGAGCAACTCTGCACTCGATTGATCGGTGCCGCTACGACCAGTGCTGACCGACGTACTCGAGCGCCTCGTCGGTGAGTAGCTTCCGGGTGGAATTGCCCATCCGGACGTACATGTCTGCCTCCCGGTTCCCGCCCGGTTCATCGAGGAACACCGGTGCTGGAGAAGCGGCCGCATCGACCCGGCAGACTTGGCTGTTGTTGACGAGTTCGAAGGTCACCCGAACATTGGCGACGGCCGGCTTGCCAAGGCACCGCTCCAAGAGGTCCGTGAGCCAGAGTTCATAGCGATCGAGATCAGGTTCCTTCATCACGGCGAGATCGGCATCGAGACCAGGAGTCGATCCATCGTCGGCGACCCCGATGAGGAGGGTTCCACCTTCGGCGTTGAGAAAGCCGGCCACCGTCTTGCCGATAACCAGTTCGATCTTGGGATCTTTCTGCTGGGTGTGAATGTTCCAACGAGCGGTTTGCTTGAACTCGACACTGTGGCTTTCCCCCGCCGCGATGAGTTCACCGGCGCTGGGGGCAACCTCCTGCACCACCCGCAAGCCAAACCGGTTCATGACGACGATGACCACCAGCAACACCAGCACCGATCCGGCGAGTACACCAACAGCCGTGCCCCACTGAAACGCGGTCGTCTCAACATTTGGTGTGGCCAGATTGCCGAGAACCGCCCCTACTCCAGCGCCGGCGATGCCGACAAGGGTTGTCTCCGACCACGTGAGTCGTTGGCTGCCGGGGACGATCAGTCGAGCCAGACCGCCAAAGACGAAACCACCAAAGAGGACGGCGATGCTGAAGAGGGCGGGCGGCATCGCCGGATTGTACTTCGCCTCCAGGTTGGCTCTTCAGCTGAAGCCCATCCCAGCCGATAGACTCGCCATGGCAAGCTTTGGTGGATACCTAATGGTCTTTGGAGCGCTCTCCGGAGTGCTCTCGTTTTTCAACTACGAGTTCTCGTTGCTCATGTGGATTGACGCTTGGGGCGACGCAGTCGCCTGGTTCATCCGTGGCGGCTTGATTCTCCTTGGTTTGTCACTGGTCACCATGGAGAAACGCAAGGTTGAGACCACACAGCAGCCGGATCCGATCTCGCAGGAGATGATCCGCTAACTCTCACCGGGATCTTCGTACCGGACTATCAGCCGCGCCGAACGGTTGCGGGTGATGTAGTTCCACGTCCACTGAATCATCACCAGAACCCGATTCTGGAACCCGATCAAGAAGAAGATGTGGATCAGCAGCCAGGCGGCCCATGCCGGGAACCCCGAGAAGCGCAGTTTTCCAAAGTCAGCGATACCGGAACTGCGACCGATCGTGGCCAGGCTTCCCTTGTCCCGATAGCGAAACGGCTTCGTAGTCTTGCCCTGGATGACATCGGCGACGTAGCGCCCCATCTGCATCGCCGCCGGAGCGACGCCCGGGACCGGCTTGCCATTCTGTGTGACGGCGGCAAGGTCACCCGCCACATAGATGTGTGGATGACCTGGAATAGTGAGATTTGCGGCGACCTGAACCCGCCCCGCTCGATCAAGCTCGGCACCCAGCGGCACCAAGGCTTCCCCTAACGAGGACGCCCGAACCCCGGCCGCCCAGACCGTTGCTTGCGGACTCAGGGCCTGTCGCTCCCCGTCACGCTCCAATACCGCCTTGCCCGGACTGAGTTCAACTACTCGGCATCCTGTCATCACCTCAGCACCGAGGCGGGTGAGCTGTTTCTCAGCCTTTGCCGAGAGCGCCGACGGGTAGGAAGGAAGGATGCGATCGCCTGCCTCGACCAGGAGCACCCGAGCGGCGGCGGGATCGATCGTGCGGAAATCACGCCGCAAGGTGTAGGCGGCCATCTCGGCGATAGCGCCCGCCATCTCGACTCCAGTGGGGCCGCCGCCGATCACGAGGAAGGTGAGTTCGCCACTTCCGCTCCGCTCAGCCGCCTCGAACGCTTCGAGAATCTGAGCGCGCAACCGGGTCGCATCGGGCAGCGTCTTGAGTCCCGGAGCCGCGTCTTCCCACTCGGCGTTCCCGAAGTAGTGATGCGTGGCACCGGTGGCGACAACGAGAGCGGCGAAGGGGATGGTCCCCGAGTCGGTCACCACCGATCCCGGCCCGATCTCCCGGACTGTGTCTTCTATGACCCGTACGTTCCTCTGCCGCCGCAAGATGTAGCGAATCGGAGAAGCGATATCGGCCGGCGACAAGCCGCCGGTAGCCACTTGATAGAGCAGCGGCTGGAACAGATGGTGGTTCGTTCGGTCGATCAGGGTTATCTCGACATCGGCTCGCTTCAGCCGCTGTGCGGCAGTCAGCCCCGCAAAGCCACCACCCACTATCACCACTCGTTTAGTCATGCCGCAAGGCTACGCGATTGAACACGCCGCAACCGACGGCTGTACGACTGGTTCGATAGCGATCCCGGGCCTCCCACCGGAGATGCAAAGGCCGGATATCCACAGGGCGAGCCCCGGTCGGTCGGGGCTCGCCCTGTGAGTGAGCTACTTGACGAAACTGGGGATACCGACTCGGTCTATCTCGGCGGCATCGCCGACCGCTAGCGATCCAATCCGGAGCGCAGGCCCGGTCACCCAACCCTCTCCTTGCCATTGGATGCGGCCGAGCACAACTCCGGTGCCGTCGTAGTCCATCTTCTCGACGTACCAATTGCCCAGCTCGACCTCGGTGCGCCCGACTTCGACTCCGCTGGAAAGATCCCAGACGACGAGGTCTACGCGCCAGTTGCCGTCCTCCGGCGGGGCCGGCGAGTCCGATGCGACGTAGATGAGCTTCCTACCGTCGGCTGACAGCACGCCTTGATCAACGGACTTCGGGAAGTCGGCGAATGCGTCTTCGGGCCAGGGGTTGTTCACCGCGATGGCTTGACCGACGGCGTCGGTGAACTCGAACCAGGAGAATCCCTCGGCGTGACGGGTCACGGCCAGTATGTCGTTCTGCAGCGAAGCCCGCCGGATACCGCCTTCGTAGGCACCTGTGTGAAACAGCATGGTCGGCGTTGCCGTCGACAGGTCATACCGCCAAACCTCTTCGTACCTCTGCTCTTCTACCCCGCCGGCCACGATGAAGACGGCATTCGTCGCCCCATCGACAATGGTCGAGTCCTCGAGCCGCAGCTCTACGCCGCCGAAGTCGGCTGCGTCAAAGAGAACCACAGCAGGTAGGTCTGGCCGAAGCCAG
Organism: uncultured bacterium; assembly: GCA_965368515.1. Classification (GTDB taxonomy): domain Bacteria; phylum Actinomycetota; class Acidimicrobiia; order Spongiisociales; family UBA5794; genus JAAETI01. The sequence goes on along the minus strand of CBDUNF010000081.1, from coordinate 5,217 downwards.
GAAACCGTCTCTCCATCCTCGGTGAGAAGCCCGCCCTGGCCGTCGCTAACGACCCTGTCGGCGGCTACCACGACGGTCCCCGAGTCGATCTCGGAAGCCAGTTCACTTGCCGCCGGATCGGCCACGAGCACCATTCCGCTCTCTAGCTCGGGAATTGACACGGCCGGAATCGTCGTTGTCGTCTCGACCAAACCTGACGTGGTCGGAGGTACGGTCGTCTCCACAATCGTTGTCTGGGGAAGAGTCGAGCCGGTTGCCGGCGGCACGGTCTCGGCCGGGTTTCCCGGCCGTAGCGCCAGTAGCGCGGCCCCAACGATAAGGACGACCGCAGCCGCTCCGGCGAATGCCACCAGTCCGGGGCGGACCCGGGCACGGCGGCCGATGATTTGTTCGAGACGTTGCTCTGTTTGAACGTTATTCATGACATCCTCTTGGAGGTGGTGGAAAGCAGTACGAAGGTCGCGCTCAGCCATTGGTGGCCTCCTCGGTTTCGAGAGCGGAGGCAAGCGCCTGGCGCCCCCGGTGAAGGTGAACCCGCGCCGTTGCTTCAGAGACCTCGAGGATGTGTGCGATTTCATTGATCGGCCGATCCTCGAGGTAGTGGAGCGCAATAGCGGCACGCTGCTTACCCGGCAGACTCGCCACGGCTCTCCAGACTGAATCATCCGCAACATCGGGCTCGGGAAGCGTCGTGCGTTCCACAAGCCGCAATCCACGGCGCAGGTCGGCGGCCGCCCGCTTGACCGCGCTCAGCGAGAGATTGATGGTCACTCGCCGAACCCAGGCGCCGGGACGCTCATAGGCCGAAACTCGTTCCCAATGACGGTGGGCTCGAATCATGGCTTCCTGAGCTAGATCCTCAGCGATGGCCCGGTTGCCGGATACGGCCGCAGCAATTGCGACCATATTCGGATACTCCCTGCGATAGAACGCTGGGAAGTTTTCTCGGAGCGGGAGTGTGCGGGTGCCCGTTTCTGGTTCGGTCACCAAAACTCCTATCGACTTCATACCCTGCACACCTTGCAGGGGGTCAAAATGTTTACCGGAGCCTCTGGATTTCTGCGCTCGTACGATGGTAGAGCGAGCCGTGTCTCAAATCGCTGCCGCCAACCCCAGCCCATGCGCAGAAAAAACGATCAAATCAGCCTCACCACGCAAGAAACGGACCCTTCTGGGTCCGTCTTCTTGCGTTTGCGGAGAGGGAGGGATTTGAACCTGCTCCACCCAAAGTCACACCACAGCAAATCGGCGCTTCCGCCACCCGTAACCCCAGCCCATGCGCAGAAGAAACGATCAAATCAGCCTCACCACGCAAGAAACGGACCCATTTGGGTCCGTCTTCTTGCGTTTGCGGAGAGGGAGGGATTTGAACCCTCGAGGGAGTGTTGACCCCCTATTCGCTTAGCAGGCGAACGCCTTCGGCCGCTCGGCCACCTCTCCAGGTAGAGAGAGGTTATCAGGTCACAACGGGGTGCGGTTATTCGCAGCCACCGTAGGTGACACCGGGTCCGTCGCCACCGGCGATGTCGGATGCGTCGACCGGTGAACCGTCGGTGAAGAAGTTGCAGGCGAAGTGGTGAGGTCCGGGAGAATTGAGCAGGGCTACCCAATTGACGCCTGTCTCAATGGTGTTGTCGACCACTGTCAGGGTGGACTCGTTGTAGGCACGCAGGGTGTACCAGCCGTGCTCGGATATGTAGTTGCCGATGACATCGATATGCATTTCAGAGAAGTTCGTCGCAAAGATGAGGTCGGTAACCCCGATGCCATCGGGGATCGCATCGAAGTAGTTGTACGAAATCTCCAGATCGCCGATCGTGACCCCGAACTCGCCCAGTTGGAACCCGTCGAGATGGGTGTCGCTGTCTCCGAGCGGATCGTGGCGGTAGTTGCGGGTGAAGACGAAGCCGTCGAGGTTGCCGTCGGCGAAGACCGTGTCGTCACCACCGATCAGTTCGTTGTTGGCGATCGTTACGTTCGTGATGTTGTTCAGCAGGAACAGCTTGGTGTCAATGAGTCCGTTGATCTCGGAATGGTGGATGTTGAGACCTGTACGAACCTGTGACTCGTTCGCCTTTATCGGGTAGTAGCCGCCACAGTTGATGACGACATTGCGGATCGTTACGTTGTCGGCCGCAACGGTGACACAGCCGTCGACGATCACGTTCTCCAAGACGGCCCCATTGTCCTCGATCATCTGGCTACCAACTCGCACTGTCGGCGAGGGGGCCAGCACGCCCACTCCGATCGTGATTCCGACATCACCGGGTACCACGTAGTCCTCGGGGAACGGAGGCGGGGGTATCGGGGTTAGCCCCAAGGCACGGACCAGGAACGATGCCATCTGACCCCGGGTCACGGAGTCATCGGGACAGAAACGTGTGTTGTCTGGTGGATTGCAGCCGAGGGTCACACCAGCTTCTGCGATGGAGTCGATTGCCGGCTCGTGGATCGAGGTTCCGTCGTCGGTGAACCAGTTGTTGCTCGACGCCGGGTATGCGAAGGCGCGGGTCAGCATCGTGGCCATCTCTGCCCTGGTGATCGGCCGATTTGGGCAGTACGCCGTGTTGACAGGAGGGTTGCAGCCGCGAACAATGCCCGCTACCGCGACCTGGTTGATGTTCGCCTCGAAGATGGTCCCGTCGTCGTCGCCAAAGAAGTCTGTCGTGGTCGTTGGCAGCGGGAGCGCCCGACTGAGAAAGGCCGCCATCTCCCCACGGGTGACGGGCAGCTCCGGGCAGTAATGATCGTTCGCCGGCGGGTTGCAGCCCCTGGTGATCTCGGCTGCGGCAATGGCTTCGATGTTCGCCTCGTGAACCGATCCGCTGTCGTCGGTGAACGTTCCCCCCGGAAGGAGGGCGAGCAGTGCGGCGAGCGCGATCCTCAACATCGACTCAGCATAGGGAACGACCCGCCACTATTAACTGATTCGAAACTCGGAAGAAACCGGCAACAAACCCCAAGCGTGGCGTGTTTACTGAGGGACAGACAAGGAGCGAACCATGGAATTCACAGAGACTGATCTCCGCCAGCGACTCAGCCCGCTGCAGTACACCGTCACCCAGGAGGCCGGCACCGAGCGTCCGTTCACCGGCGAGTATTGGGATGCCAAGGACGACGGCACCTATCACTGCGTGGTCTGCGACGCTCCGCTCTTCTCCAGCGACACCAAGTACGACTCGGGTTGCGGATGGCCGAGCTTCTTCGAGTCGCTCGACGAAGCAGCAGTGAACCGACATGAGGACCGCAGCCACGGAATGCGGCGCATCGAGGTCACTTGCGCCAAGTGCGACGCTCACCTCGGACACGTGTTCCCGGACGGGCCACAGCCAACGGGTGAGCGCTACTGCATGAACTCGGCCTCCATGAGATTGGAACGCGAAGACACCTAATCTTGATGCCGGCGACGAGAAGGATTCTGTGAGCGACCCTGCTCCGAGCGACATCGAGACAATCACCAAACATCTGACGACTCGCATTTCACGCGGCGAACGGTGTTTGGTCGGTATCGCCGGTGCTCCCGGAGCGGGCAAGTCAACATTCGTCGCCGAACTGGCAGACCATTTCGACCCGACCCCTCCGATCGTTGGTATGGATGGTTTCCATCTCGCCCACAGCCACCTCCAGACGGTCGAGCTCGTCCACCGCAAGGGCGCCCACTACACCTTCGATGCGTGGGGATACCTCGCAATGCTGCGCCGTATCAGCAAGCAGGGCCCAGACGAGGTCGTCTTTGCGCCGCAGTTTGATCGGTCCATCGAGGACTCCATCGCCGCTGCCGTTCCAGTGAGAGATACCGATCGGCTGGTGCTCACCGAGGGCAACTATCTGCTGATCGACCAACCTCCGTGGAACGAGATCAAGCGGTACCTGAGCCTCAGCATCTACCTGGACCTGGACGAGGACATTCGTCTCGAGCGGCTCATCAAACGACACATAGAGTTCGGCAAGACCCCTGAGCATGCAACACGGCATGTCCATGAGTCGGACCAACTCAACGCACATCTAGTCGCCGGCTCACGTCACTATGCCGACTTCGTGGTGCAAATGTACTGAAAGCCGCATCGCCCATCTACGCTTGCAGGCGTGAGACTCGAACTAACCAGGAAGACCGATCTGGCGATACGCGCCATGCAGGAGCTGCACCGCGCCGGGACGCGCCTACCGGGCCGGCAGCTCGCAGAGCTCATCGAGACCACCACCCCTTATGTCGCCCAGGTAATCACTCCCCTGGTCCAGGCCGGTTGGCTCGACTCGAAACCGGGACCGACCGGCGGGTATGGCCTGATCACCGATCCCACGTTGGTGACGGTACTCCAGGTCGTCGAAGTCATCGAGGGCCCTATCAACAACGGGAGATGCGTGCTCGTTGGAGGCCCGTGCGGAGAAGATCTGTGCTCGGTCCATGACGCCTGGATCGATGCTCAACAGGCACTCCGAGCTGCGTTTGCCCGAGTCGCCGTGGTACAGAACTAGTACTCACCCCCTGCCTCTGACCGCCATTTTTGCGCTCCGCAACTAAACCTCTAGTCTTTTACTAGAGATATAGAGACCGGACCCTGAGGTCGGCTCACACCGACCCGGGTCGATCGTTTTCAGCCACTCTCCTGAAGGGAGCATTAGTACCTGAGATGGTCGATTCCACAACTGTGCTGTGGGGCCAAACCATCGTGTACACGCTCTACGTTCTCGCCATCCTGCTCGTCATGGGTGTCTTTGCGTACAGCATCACACGAGACGGAAAACCCCCAACTGTTCGAGACAAGCTGTTCTACACGTTTGCGGCATTCCTGGTGATCCTGGGCATGTCGCTTCATGTTGTTACGTACAACACGATCCCCTGGGTGCCGACTGACGTGCACGCCGGCGATATCGAGGCAGACAAGGAGTTCCTCATCACCGTCGCCGACCACGAGTTCAACCTTCCTGCAGAACGTCTGATGATCGACTGCGACGACACCGTTCGTTTCAACGTCCGGTCGTCTGATCTCACCTACGGCTTCGGCTTGTTCCGGCAGGACAACTCGATGATGTTCCAGATGCAGGTCGGACCGGATCGTGACAACGAGCTCGTTTGGGAGTTCAACAAGAACGGGGTCTACAACATCCGTTCTACCGAGTACTCGGGACCGCTGGGCTATCAGATGATCGTCAAAGATGCCGTTGAGGTGACCGGCTGTGATGTTGCCGCCGAAGCCGGGGGTGTGAAGTGACCTT
>CBDUNF010000080.1:0-14090 GCA_965368515.1 uncultured bacterium | reverse complement strand
CTCCCGTTCGTTGACGAGAACCATGACATGCCCAGGACATTCGACAACACAGATGCCACACCCCTTACAGAACTCATGGTCGATACGAGGCCCGTCATCCCAGATAATGGCTCCGTCCGGACAGAAGACGAAGCAGGTCCCGCAGCTGTTGCAGTGACCGCAGGAAAGACATCGTTCGATCTCCTCTGCCACTTCGTCGGAGGTCAGGGTCGTGGTTTCCTCGCCGAAGCGGGTCACGACCTCGGCCTCGTGATCGTCGGCCCGGTCGTGGTGCGGCATGTAGGTGGGATTGACCTCTGCAGGCGTCACCTTGTCTATCGGTTCATCCTCCGGCCAGAGGTGGGCGAAACCCAGTTGCTCATCGATGGCGTGGGCAGCCGCCCGACCAGCCGCGATAGCCGCGACGACCGTTGCCGGCCCGGTGGCAAGGTCGCCGCCAACGAAGACCCGCGGATCCTTTGTCGATCCGCCTTCACCGACATCGAGCCAGCCCTGCCCATTGCGGATCCGCTGCGGAATCGCATCGATGTCGGCCATTTCGCCGATCGCGGCGAAGATCCCGTGGAACCTCATCTCCCGGGTAACTCCGGTGGACTCGAACCCACTCCTCCCCGACTCATCGACATCGGTGAGCCGCATGTGGTCCAGCGAGATGATGAGCTCGCCGTTGAGCTTCCTTACCGAGCGCGGGAGCACCAGCCACTCGAACTTGACGCCATCCCCCACCGCTCGCTTGTACTCCTCTTCGATAGCGGGCATCTCGGCTTCCGTGCGCCGATACAGCACAGTGACGTCCGCACCCATGCGTCGCAGCACTCTGGCGACATCCATGGCGGTGTTGCCGCCGCCGATCACCGCACAACGTTGTCCGGGCGGCGTCGCCACATCGCGGTACGCGGCTTCGAGGAATGGCAAGCCAGGCTCAAGCAGGCTTTCGCCCACGATATCCGTCCGCCGCTGCTTGCCCGCACCCGTGGCAATGAAAACGGCCGCATACGCGGCCTCCAGGTCTTCGAGTGTCATGTCGGTGCCTAACTCCGCGTTCGTCTGGAACACGACACCCATATCCTCGAGCCGAGCGACTTCCGACTCGACGATGGCGAGCGGAAGCCGGTACTCGGGTATTCCGTAGCGCATGACTCCGCCGGCATGGTCTCGCCGCTCGAAGACATTGACCTGATGGCCGGAGCGGCGGAGGTAGAACGCGGCCGCCATCCCGGCCGGACCGGCGCCGACCACGGCGATCGCCTTCCCGGTGGGTTCCGGCAGCTGAGGATGTGGTCGGTCGGCGGTCTCATCGCCCAACCAGCGCTCAATCGAACGGATCGATACAGGCTCCTCTTCGGCAGCGACGGCGAGATTGCAGCCCTGTTCGCAGAAATGTGGACAGACTCGCCCGGTGATCCGGGGGAAGGGGTTGCGCCGCGTGAAGAGGTCGAGTGCTTCGCCTACCTTGCCCTGTCTGACGAGGTCTAGGTAGGCGGGTATGTCGATGCCGGCCGGACAATCGGCAGTGCACGGTGCGGTTCGCCTGGCTAGGACCGGACGCACGCTGCGCCATGCACCCGTCTTCAGCAGCGCGCTGGTCGGTGCCAACGAGACAGGAATCTCGGGATAGTCATCGACATGGGTCAGACCCTTCATACGTTGGCCTCCATCAGGACCTCCTCGAACGCTTCGGCGGCAGCGTCGCAATTCTCCTTTTCCTTGACCGGGACCTCGTACTCGATCGCTTTGAGCAGCTCAGGGAGCTCAACGATTCCAGTGACCCGGACGAACGCACCCAGGATCGCGGTGTTGACAACCGGTTGGGCAGCGGTACCAAGGCCGTGACGCATCGCGATCTGGGTAGCGTCGACGGTCGCAACCCGGAATCTGGGGACGATCCCCAGCGATGCCGGTGGGTCCGGACTGTTGACGACGACCCAGCCGCCGTCACGCAAACCCGCGATCGGGTTCGCCGAGTCCAAGAGGGTCGGGTCCAGCACCAGCAGGTGATGTGGCTCCCGGATGTCCTGCCGGACGAATAGGTCATCTCCGGGCTCGGCGATACGGGCGAAGGCAACCACCGGGGCACCACGGCGTTCAACGCCATAGTCCGGGTAACTCTGCACGTATCTCCCTGCCAGAAACGCGGCCTGCGCCAACGTCTTCGAGGCAACAACTGCACCTTGTCCTCCGCGGCCATGAATCCGCAGTTCGATCATCGGGCACTCCGTGCTGTCGGGTGTACCTACATGATCCTCCCGCATAAGTGCATAGGCAAGGGGTCGGATGGACATTCGCAACGGGACTCGGTGCCACGCCGATTCACACGGATACCTCGGCCGCCGTTGAGCGGCGGTTGAGTGGACGTTTTCCGACGCTCGGCATAGTCGTCACGTCAGAGGAAGCCGGAAGCATCTAAGGAGCCATCGGCGACTCCGAACAATACGCGAGGAGGTGTGATCGATCGTCCTGCTTGCTTTGACGGTTGCGTTGATGCTGGCAGCAGTGCCCGTATCCGCTGATCAACCGATAGAGGTCTCGGGGACCTGGGACTACTGCCTCACATCGGAGCCAAAGGTCAAGGTTGCTGGCCCCAATGTGTTCATCTTTGCCCACGACCACGGAGACTGGACAGGTACCTTCGTGGGCGGCACAGAGGAGGAACTCGTCGTCGTCTGTTATGCCAAGGCAGGCTTCAACTTCTACAAGGGCGCTATGACGTTCACTGGGACGGTGGAGGACGGATCGGGCGCTTTGCACGACGGCACCATGTTCCTCAAGAACAATGGCAAGCAATACGCAAATACTTGCGATCCGAGTCCTGCGGAATGGAAAGGCCACTGGGTGATCATCGGCGGGACCGGTGGTCTTGCTCACGGGCAGTGGACCTTCCACGGTCCTAGGCTGGCGCTGCTTTACGAGGGACAAATCCACTTCGACGAGTCAGCGAGTTGCGTTCTTGCGCAATGTCCCGGGTGTTTGCTGTGTAAGCCTGACGCCGGTCCTGCGGACCGCCTCGACACCGCGTGCTTGCGAACTCCGCAACACTTTCCCTCGCGATATGAGCGATTCCAATGGCCAGGCCGGCCGCATCCCAACCGGCGACATCTTGCGTCCCACTTCCGAGATAGACATTGGCACCGGTCGCTCTGGCCCGACTAGTTCAGGGCTGCGACAGTTCCGGTAGGTCCGCCTGCCAAACGCCGTATCCGACGATGGTCAGGACCAGCGACCGGCCATCTGGGGTTAGCTCCATGTTGTGAGCGACGTTGTCACGAACAAAGAACTCCTCGATGTCGGGCAGGCCACCATTCATCAGAGACCAAGAGCCACCACGGTCTGCGGACACGAAGACACCCCGGCTCGAACTGACATAGAGAACTTCATGATCCCTCGGGTCGAGGACGACCATGTAGAACTCGGCGAGTGAGGGTAATCCGTCAGCGATGGTTGTCCATGTCTCGCCGCCGTCGTCGGATCGCATCACAATTCCGCAGAACGTGTCGATGTTCCGGTCACAGAAACCCTTGTTGTGGCCATTCTTGGTGGCTGTGTACATCACGTTCGGGTTCAGATCGTCGATGATGACCGAGAAAGGCCACTGCTCAGGCGGCATTCCCTCCGACACGTCGCGCCAGCTGCGGCCCGCGTCGTCGGATCGCACTATCCCGTTGTACGTACCGGCAAACAGAACGTCTGGTTCCTCGGGATGAGCGACCAATGAGAACATCCCGTCGTTCCCCAGGCCGATGTTGCCGCTTTCCCAGCTGTGGCCCCCATCGTCGGAAACAAAGAACCCTCCTGGGAAGTGTCCGAGATAGACCCGCTGCTCATGCACTGGGTCGAAGAGGAACGAGCCGTATTGATAGAGCCGCCGGTCCCATGCCGACCATTGGCCCGCGCCGATGGCTCTGCCCATGTGCTCCCACGTCGTTGCGCCCGGCTCCAGCATGAAGACCCCGTAACCGGCCGTGCCGGCAAAGACCGCACCCGAGGAGGATGTCTCCAGCGTGAGAACCTCTCTTGTTGTCATCCCCTCGTTCCAGGACTCCCAGGTCGTGCCTCGATCAGGAGAGGTGAGTACTCCGCGATCACTAGTGGCGAGCCAGAGGCGGTCGTTGTTCCCGCCGTCGATGGCGATCGCAGTCAAACCGGCCTGCATGATCTCCGCGTTGGCGCCGTAGTTTCCGATCGGCCGCCAGGTTGCACCGCCGTTGCCCGATTCGAAGACCCCGTGCTCGAATATCGACAGAAGCAACTGATTGGCGTCGGCTGGGTCAATGACGAGGCTGTAGTAGCCCTGAAGGAGCGGATCAGCGACATCGAAGCTGGGTATTCCGAAATTGCTCTCCGTCCACGTCGCTCCTCCGTCATGTGACCGAAACACACCACCTGGGTACGAAGACGCCCACAAGCGACCTGGATCGGTGGGGGCGGCAGCGATACGAATGTTCGCAATGTCAGATTGAGGCCCCACCCCGGCGCTCCAGTCGATATGACCGCTTACATCAATCCGCCCCACTGCTACCCCCGCCCCCAAGGTGCCTACAACCACCGTGTCATCAACCATGGCAATCGAACCGATGTTGACGAAGTCGAGCCCGTCGCTCTGCGCCATCCAACGGAATCCCTCATCGGTAGATACATAGACCCCCGTACCCGTCGCCGCCACCAAGGCCCCCGTATCCCTGTGGCGGGCCAGCTGTTTGATAGGACTACCGAACGGATCACCGTCGAGGAGCGGCTGCCAGGCACCGTCTTCCGCCCACCGATAGATGTTGTGGACCACTGAGGGGTCGCCGACGCGGGTTCGGAACTCTGCATCGATATCCGAACCACCGGACACGATGACGCCGCCTTCGCTGGCGACTACATGGTTGAATCCCATGTCCGGCAGATCGCCGGAGATCTCGCTCGCCTGGTCACCGAAGATCTCGTAAACACCGGAAAGATGGGTCACCGCAAAGATCGTGTCCTCCTGATAGGCGAATGACAGCACGGATCGGGTCAATCCTTCGATCAGATGGGGACCGTCCGGGCCGATGCGGAATGTTGACCCGGATTCGGGGACTCCCGCAAAGATCGCCACGCCATTGGCAACCCGATCCAACAGCGAGACGTATATGCCCTCGTCAGTCCTGGCCAGCGCCATGACGCGGTAATGGGCAGCGTCGTCGAATTCGAACATTCGGTTCCATGAGACTCCCGAATCCCAGGTCTCCCAGATGACAGGCCGGGTCCGGTCGCCGACGATGATGTGGTGGTTCTCGAGAGGGTCGATGACGATTGCTGCAACCGAAACTGTCGGTACATCTAGCTGGTCCCACGTGCCGCCGCGGTCGACCGACCGATACAGGCCGTCGCCCCATGGGGCGGCGTAGATGACGTCGGGATCGTAGGGGTCGATGGCGACCGCATGGACGGTCACAAACCTGAAGCCATCATGGTGCACCGATTCCCAGTTGTCGCCCCCGTCCCGGCTGACCCAAACCCCCGGTGTTTCACCGGTGCCGCCTGCGTAGACCGTGTAGGGAGAGCCCGGCCCGATGGCGATGTCCGTGACGCCCGTCGCTCCCGGAATGCGCAGCACCTCAGTCCACCCGGCGGGGTCACCCTCAGGAGGGCCGCGATAGCGCCACACCGCGGCATGGTCTTCGAACTTCTTCGGCGAATAGGAAGCGAAGACGGATCCATCGGGTGCAGCTGCGATGGCGTAGGCGTAGTCCGGCGAGTAATTCATGTTCGACCACGCGTTCTCGCCGAACCCGATCGGGACGTCGTCGTCGGGTAGAAGACCGGTGATGCTGGAGACGTTGGTGCCGAGATTCGCCGAGTAGAGAACGTCCTGGTCTGCTGACAACGAGAGGCTGTGGACGCGGTTGGCTGAGAATCCATCACCGGCCATCGTCCAAGTAGCTCCGCCGTCGAAGGATTCGAAAAATGCACTGCCCTCGGTCATGAACAAGATGTGCTCTGGGTCGTGGGGGTCGAAGGCAAGTTCGTCGGCCATGCTGGCGGTACCGGTCAGCCCCCTCCAGGTCTCGCCCCCGTCGGTTGTTAGCTGAGGCGCATACCCGAGGTTGCCGGAAGCAACCATGGTATTTGGAACGGTTGGATGAACGTTGATGTTTCCCGTGGGTGCGGAGACAATGCCGTTGACGGTTGCTTCCCAGGTCTGGCCGTAGTCCAGCGACCGGGCTACGCCTTCGTGGCCGAAGTAAGCCTGGGAGTAGACGGCCCCTGGTGTGCCCAGGTCGTAGATCAACTCTTCGATAACATACCCGGGCGTGTAACCCTCGACCTCCGGGCGGTAGCGGCGCAGCACCTCGTTCGGGTTGGCCTTGTCTAGCTCAGTGATCGAGTGGTCGACGTTGGTCAGGATGAAGCGATCCTCGAGGACTGCGACGTCGCCAACCGTGGCCGAAGCGACGTCGCGCTGTTCGGTGAGCGGCTCCCAGGCCTGGCCGCGGTCGCGGCTCACCCGGACCAGGTCAGCCAGCGGAAACCACGGGCCATCCGTTATGTGAACGTGGGCAAGGGCAAAAAGCAACCCACTCGCAGAGTCATACCTCAGCTTCTGGACGACCAGGGGTTCGGGAATTCCGATTTCGGCGTGCTGCCACGTGTCACCGCTATCGGTCGACACGTATGTCTCTGAAGCCGCGCTGTTCACGGCAAGCGGACCACCTCCCAGCGCCACCGACGCAACCAGTGAGTCACCAATAGCGATGAGATCGTCGATGCTCATCACGAGCCCGGTGGCGTCGGGTCTGGTGGCCAGCGTCGCGTACGGTGGCGTGACATCGTCCCAAACGAGCGAGTCTCGCGTTGGCTGCTCGGCGCCTACGGTGGCGCGCCACAGCTCAACGCGAGGTTCACCGAGACCTTCCGACGATTCTGTGGTGTAGATGTGGCTGTCATCGGCAACCACAGTTAGGCAAGGATCGCCAACAAGCGATGCGCTGTCATCGGCGAGCACAAGCAGCAACCCGGCCGGCGTACACATGTATACGCCGTGAGGACCAAACCCAATCGAACTGACGTCGCGGACGACTCCCTCGCCAACCAGTTGCCAGGAATCCCCCTGATCGGTGGTCCGGTAGATCCCGCGCGCGGCAGCTGCATAAATGTGCCCGAGTCGATAGGTGTCCTGGGTGACGAGGCCAATGTTCCCGCCCGGCGGGCCGTTGAGCGACTCCCACTCGAGATCGGCGACAACGAGGGCCGGCACGGCGGGAGGAACCGGTGCAGGTGGATCGTCCGCGGTTATTGCGGGTTCTCTAACCGGCGGTTGTGACGTGATCTCGGTGGGCTCGTCGTCGCCGGAATCCGTACATGCGGTGGCGATCATCGCCAAAGTGACGAACCAAAAAGCAAGGAGGACGGAAGACGGTCTACCCCAATACCCCATTGGTCAACCGTATTGGGTTCTGCAGTGCCGTTCAAGGCTTCTTCTTGCCAGAAAGACCCTTTCCCTGGCGATCCTCGCGGGGGAACCTCGAAATCGACATTGCCCCACCCATCCCGCGCGGCCTGTGGGACAATGAGGGATGGCCGCCAGCTTGGCGGCCCGCCGGGAGGCATCGATGGCAACAAAGAACACCCGAGGCGGCAACAGCAAGACGGTGGCAGCCAAGAGCCTGAAAGAGAAGCGCTCCGCCAAGAGGGCAAAGAGGTCCGCCAAGGCGGCCGCAGGGAACGGATCGGTAGAACGCGCCTTCGACGGCTGATCGCACGGTTCGCAACCGACCTCGAAGTACTAGCGCCACGGAAGTTGGATCCAGTGAAATGATGAACGCCACCGGACCTGTTCAAACGCGTTCCGATCGGCTCAGGATCGGAATTCTGGCCCCGATTTCGTGGCGGGTTCCTCCCCGCCACTACGGACCTTGGGAGCAGTTCGTTTCGCTGCTCACCGAAGGTCTTGTGGCGCGCGGGGTCGACGTTACGCTGTTTGCTACTGCCGACTCGGTCACCTCAGCCCGGCTGGTGGGCATAGCTCCGACCGGGTACTCGGAGGACCCGACGCTTGACGCCAAAGCATGGGAGGCCCTTCACATCGCTGCGGTTTTCGAGCGATCTGCCGAGTTTGATCTGATCCACAACAGCTTCGACTTCCTGCCGCTCACTTACACGCGTCTTGTCGACACGCCGATCGTCACCACGATCCACGGATTCGCTTCTGATGCAACGCTGCCCGTGTATGTGGAGTACGCGGATCGGGTTCGGTACGTCGCTATAAGCGACACCGACCGGCATCCGGCGCTGCCCTACGCGGCAACGATCCATCATGGCATCGATATTCAATCGTTCGACGTCGGCCAGGGTGGCGACACGTTGGCGTTCTTCGGGCGAATTCATCCCGACAAGGGGACGGCGGCGGCCATTGCCGTCGCCGCCCGGGCAGGACTGCCGATCGTGATCGCCGGGATTATCCAGGATCAGGAGTATTTTGAACGCTGGGTCGAACCGCATATCGACGGTGAACGCGTGACATTTCTGGGTCCGGTGGGTCCAAGGCGCAGGCAGGAGGTGCTCGGGAACGCCCGGGCGTTGCTCCACCTCATCGAGTTCGACGAGCCGTTCGGCTTCAGCGTGGTTGAAGCGATGGCTTGCGGGACACCGGTGATCGCTCATCCGCGGGGTTCGATGCCCGAGATCATCCGACCCGGCGCAAACGGTTTTCTGGTGGACGGCATCAACGAGGCGGCAGGCGCGGTTGCGGATGCCGCTCATATCGACCGCGAGGGTGTCCGGCTTTCAATCCAAGGTCGCTTTGACGTAGATCGGATGGTGGACGACTACTTGGCGCTCTACCACCGGATACTCGCCGAGAGATAAGCAAACAGCGTCACGTGAGTTCGCCCAACAGCGCATCGACCTCGACCGTGGCGAATCTTGTGGAGGTGTCGGACGCGCCGTAGGCGATTGCCAGCCGACCGTCGTGAATGAGCGATCCGCACGAGTACACGACATTCGGCACATACCCGGCACGTTCGTCCTCATCGGGAAGAAGCAGAGGCTCGCGGAGGTGGCCGACCACCTGAGCCGGGTCCTCTATGTCGAGCAGAATGGCACCGAGCGCGTACTGGCGCATCGGCCCGACTCCGTGGGTGATCACCAGCCACCCAGCCTCGGTTTCGATCGGGGCACCGGAGTTGCCGAGCTGCATCAGTTCCCAGGGACGGGCGGGTACCTGGATCTGCTCGGCGTCATGCCAGAACCGGATGTGATCCGATTGCATCACAAAGTTGCTCTCGCCGTCGCATCTGGCGAGGGCCGCGTAGCGGCCATCGATGCGGCGAGGGAAGATGGCGATCCCCTTGTTGACTGCAGCAGATCCGTTGAGCGTGGCGATTCGAAAGCTGCGGAAATCTGTGGTTTCGATTAGCTGCGGAAGGATATTGAAGCCGTCGTAGGCCGTGAACGTTGCGTAGTACACAACGGATCCGTCCGCTTCGACGAAGCGAACGAATCTGGCATCTTCCATGCCGCGACTCTCGGCCGGTCCATGTGGGAAGAGGACTCGTTGCGACAAGTCCGACCCCCTCGGGAACGTCACCTCGTAGTTGGACGAAGCCAACCAGTGCATAACCTGGACAACGTGGTGCACGGCAGTCGCAGACCCCTCGTGCCTGCCCAGCTTGGCGAGTGTTCCATCGAGGTCCGCCATCGTGAAACGATCGGCGAGTTGGACCAGCACGCGGCCGACGAGATCGTTCATAGCGTCCATCTCGGCCAGCTTCGCGGCAAACATCCCTTTGTCGAATATCGGCGATTGACGGTGCCCGGTTACTGGAGCCACTGGCGGGGAGATGTCGATATCGCCGCCCCGTCCCAGCATCCCGGTTCGGAACTCGATCGAAGAGACGTGACCCTCGCCTACAGCGCGAAGACTGACAATGACCCGAAGAGAGCCGTTGAGCACACCGGACTGGTCGGGATGAGGCACGATCGACGGATTGGTGAGAGCGGCGCCCTCTAGCGAGTACTCGTGCAGGAAATAGGAACCGATGAGGCGCCTCCGATCGTCGGTCAGGCCGACCGCGTCCGGAACCAAATGCCCCACTGCCCAGAAACCGCGCATGAACACTTCGTCGAGATCATCGTGACGCCCGTCGAAATCAACCCGAACCCCCTCGAGCGTTTGCCGGGCTTCCTCAGGGGAGAACGCCAAGATCCGGCGGATCAAGCGTTCCGCCCGAGCGGTTTCTCCCGGCCCGTCGTCGACTGGAACGTAGGGCTTGGCGATGAACCGTTGTGGGTCGGGCCGCAACTGGACGGCCGACCGGGTAATCGGGATGGTTGGCATCAGTGGATTGCCGCCCCAAGGTCGGTGGCGGAACAGAGGGCTGCAGTCTGCAGTGCCGCTATACCAGCGAGCGTCGACTCAGCACCTCGATTCTCGTTTGCAGAGCGTTCCTCTAGGCCATCGCAGGTCGCGCCCGACTCGATGTCATAGAGAACCATTCCTGTGTCGTTCTTGCCCAGGAACCAAAGGACGGCATCAATGGCTCGGCTCCTCCAAACAGAGTCACCGGTGGTAGTCCACGCCCGATAGCAAGCATGGGCCATCGCAGCCGCTTCGAGTGGCTGCTGATCGAATCCGGGACGCCCTTCTCCCGGCGCCCAGCCGGCAGTTGGAACGAAGCTGAAGTGGCCGGCATTGGTCTCGGCCGCGACCAGCCATTCGAGCAATCTGATTCCGGTCGCGATCATCCGGCGGTCACCGAGTACAGCACCGCCGGCAATGAGCGCCTCGGGAAGCCGGGCGTTGTCATAGGTGAGCCGGGCCTCGGGCCACGGGACTCTGCCGCGTGCGGCGGCGGTAATGGCTCGCGTCGTACGCACCAAGAGATCCGTTGCAGCGGCGTGACCTGGCTGGGCCAGAAGCATTTCGACGGCGCCGAGGGCTGCGTAGGCATTCGACCGCAGGTGATCAGAGTCGAATGAGTCGCATGTGGCAAAGGCGTCTACCCCGGCCTGGCGCATCCATGTGGCCGGACCCCTCCGAGCTACCGTGCCGAGACCCCACCAGGCTCGGCCTTGGCTGTCGTCACTGCCGACTTCGTCAATCCAAGCACCTTCAGCGCTACGGCGGTTGTGAAACTGCCCGGAAGCGGTACGGGCGTCCAGTACGAACCTGAGGTAGATCGCAGCGAGGCCGGCCAGATCTGCGGGTGGTGACGTCTCATGCGACACGACGAGAAGCGCCCGGGCGTTGTCGTCCGTGCAGAACCCATGTTCCACGCGGGGTTCAAGCAAGTAGGCGTGCTCCCAGAGGCCGGTTTCGTCCGTAAGCCTGCGCAGATGTGCGAACTCTGCAGGTGGCAGTTGCGTGAAATCAACTCCCGAAGATGAGTTGGAGGGGTGTCGAGCGGCGGCGGCGACGGCTCGCTCATCCGGCGACACTGGCAGCCTCCGATTGCAGATGCGGGCGGATGAAGTTGTCGATGTTCGCAAGACCCGACATCATCGATCCAAAGCGACGTCCTATGGTTGGCCAATACCAACCGTCGGCGAGGAGACGGGCTTCTCGTGCCATCCGCATGGTCATCCGGCGATCGCTCAGAACGGTCCGCAGCGCTGTGGACAGCACATCTGCGCTGTCATGGGGCACAGTGAGCCCGGCGCCGCCGGAGAGCAGTTCGACCGCGTGAGGGAATTGCGTGGCTATTACCGGTTTGCCCGCGGCGATTGCCTCCACCAAGACTCCAGAGGTCACCTGCTCGACCGATGAGTATGGGAGGACCACCAGATCGGCGCTCCGCACCAACTGGGCAAGGGTTCCCCGGTCGAGGTACCGATTGTCGAATTCGATCATGTCTTCGAGTCCAAGGCGCCTGACGATGGAGAAGAGACTCTCCCGGTAGGATTCACCGGCGCTCGCGAGCACGTTGGGATGGGTGGCCCCGGCTATCAGGTACCGGGGCCGCGGATCGAGATCAGCCAGCCCGGCGAAGGCCTCGATAGCGGCCTCCAGGCCCTTCCCTGGTCCGATGAGGCCCCAAGTGAGCACAAGCGGTCGGTTGCCCGTAACTAGTGACGGGCCGGAAAAGCGAGCGTCTGCCCCGTGAGGTATGACCTCGATACCGCGCGGGTCGACGCCGTATCGGTGCACCAGCCGTGTCGACGCCGTCTCGCTCATGACCACCATGCGTGTCGCGTGGCGGGCAAGATGATCGACAATTGCTCTTTGGCCCTCCGTGGGATCATCAAGCACCGTGTGGAAGGTGACGGCCGTAGGCACACTCAGTTTGTCCATGAGGTCCATCACCTCGGCACCATCCGGCCCGCCGAAGATCCCGAATTCGTGTTGGATCGATACGGTGTCGTACGTGTTCAATACTCGCGCCGCAGCATCGAGAGAAGATGCGTCTCCGAGCCGGTGGACAAGGACTTCGTCTCGCTCGGTGGTCCGCCTTGGCTCGTCAGTCATCCCCACGACACCGAGACTCGATCGGCTACGGCGATTGCCGGCGACCGCATTGAGCAGAGAGGCTGTGTAGCTTGCGAGGCCACAAACGGTGGGCGGATATGTACTCACAAAACCAATAGATGTATCACGCAATACGGGTGTCAAGGCATCCTCCAGGGGGTAGAGATCGCCGTGCGGCGAATGGGCGACGATCACTCGTCTAGAGGAGAACCGGCTGCCAATACGGCGGACCCGAAAAGAAGTGAGGGGCGGCTTAGCCGCCTCGGTGAGCATGGTACACCTAGTGGAGTGCATAGCCGACCGCACGGCCCTGTTCACCGAGGCACCAGACAATGTCTCCCGCTTCATCATCGGTTCGCGGTGGTTGCCGTCGGCTGGTCAAGCCAACCTTCGCGGCGCATCGACGCGGTCAGGTCGCTCGCTGCAGCGTGCCGCGGAGACCCGTGGAGACTTCAGTTCGCACAGCAAGATGTCGCACTGGCTTGGCCGGGTCGTCGACCACCCAGCCCGGTGTCCATTTCCGGACCTTCCGTCCAAGAGTCGAGTTTGGCCGTCTCGTCGCTTCGTTTACTAGTCGAGGGTTGCCGCGTTGCGCAGGTTGATCGCTGCCCCCAGTCGCCGCAAAGACAATGCCACCGGCCGCCGTCTGGAAATCGACGCATCCAGCAGCTTCTCATTAGGGAGAGCACATCGGCAGCTCGGAGGATCTCGCAGATGGGCCATCGCGGCAGGCTCAAGAAGTGAGACATGCGGAAGCCGGGTTCCCTGGTGTGGGGACAGGGAACCCGGCGAGACTGGTCCGCTTAGCTGTCGGCTAACACCTGTCCGCGGATCTCTCCGCTCGGCGTGCCGGTCGTATGGACGTTGACGTAGGCGTTGCCCCGCTGCATCTCATCGAGCAGATCCGCGATCGTCATTCCCGCCAACGGACCGATCAGATCCCCCGCCGTGATCACACCCTGGGCGATCTTCTCGGAGCCATCGACATCGACGCCGTCCGGATCGGGTCCGAACAGGAACGCCACCGGTGGTCCGTTCTCTCCGGGCGCCCCGAGATGGATATGCGCCTGGAGCACGCCAGAGATGTTTTCAACCTCGAGCTGGTAGGTCACCTGAGTACGGTTGCGATCCGGCTTGAATCTCGCCTCGCCGCTCGCATCCGTCTCGACCGGCGGTACCTCATGGTCACCCGAGAGCTGTGCCTCAAACTGGTGCGCATCCCTCGGTTTGACGATGCGTTGGACCACACCGGTCTCCCCGACGGGAGCAAAGCCCTCCTGTCCCAGCAGGTACATCTCGCCGCCACGATCCTGGCCGAAGCCGGTGATCCGGAAGCCAACGCCATCCTGACCAACCGGATTGAGCTCGGCAATCGAGTGGTCATCGGTGAGATGAAATAGACGTCCGGTCCACTCTCCGAAGACGTAGGAACCGTCGAGTTCGTCGATGTCGCTGCCGCGGTAGACAAATCCTCCGGTTATCGATACGCCTTCGTCGTGGTCGTATTCGGCCACCGGGTCGATCATCCCGGCGGGGACGCCCGCTGAGTAGTCGGTAGTGAAGCCAGGATCGTCACCGTTCATGTCGAATAGGTACGAGCCTTCCTTGACCGGCCATCCATAGTTGCCGCCGCTGACGACAACATCGATCTCTTCGATGTCGT
>CBDUNF010000079.1:0-14157 GCA_965368515.1 uncultured bacterium | reverse complement strand
AGGGGCGGGCGGCGGTCCGCGTTGTCGAAGCGAGCTGACCGAGCGAGCTACGCCACCTGGCGATCGATCACCAGAGGCGGCTGCAATGCGCGGGCGATTTCGTCGACCAGGTCGAGCAGACTGCTGCGAAGCGCATCGAGCTCTTCGCGAACGGTGTCCAACCCCGACTGTGCGCTGGTCAAGACCTTCTTGCTCCGTGAGAAGCTCTGCGCCAGCTCACGGATCCGATCGAGCTTCTCCAGCGCCGCCCCCGAGTCGACCTGACCGTTACCTGCCGCCGCAGAACGAGCTGCTGCCGCCACCCAGCGGAGGGCGACCCTGGTCAAGGTTCCCTCGCCGGGGTCAACGACCAGTATTCGGTTCCCGTAGATGCCGAAGGACCCGACTTCGGCCGGGTACGAGTCGCCGCGGGAAACACAGATGCCCCAGGCAGCGTTGCGGTTATCCATAGCCTGGTCGAGTTCGGCGAGGATCCCAGTTGCTCCGCTCAAACCAATACGTGCGGTGTTCTTGGCTTCCACCGCCACTCGGGTACCGTCGGGGAGAACAACGGCGAAGTCGCCGACCTTGGATTGGGCTCCAAGCGTGCCGCCGACATACCCGGTCCGTTCGACGATCGCACCGCTCATTGCGTGTGCTTCGCTGCGCAACAGCTCTTCGAGCTCGTCTTCGAAGTCAAACCCTTTGGCGGTTCCTCGTTGCGCTTCAACCTGGCGTTGTTGTTCGCCCACCAGGAGATCGCGCATCTCCTGGAAGCGGCGCTCGAACGTGTCCAGCAGACGGCCGAGTCCGTGATCGGCCTCCGCCGAATCGAACGCTTCGTCGAGCCGCTGTGCCAGCAGACCGCTCGGCCCGAGAAGCTCTGTTATCGACCCAACCAGTTTCCCCGTGTAGCTGTCGGTGCGGTCGGGGTCTAGACGCGCCAGGGTCGCCTGATGGAGCTCTCCTAGCTCGGCAACCGTTCGTGCGGTTAGCGAGGATCGAACCTCAGGATCCAAATGTGCCGTCAGTTCGCTTCGCCCTGCTGCGACTGCATCGCCGAGGTGAGCCTCGGCCGCGTCGGCAGCCGTGGAGATGATGCGACGCACCTGCTCCTTCATGTCGTCCACGGTTGCTCGCATGGTGGTCGCAGCCAGGCCGTGGACTCCGATGCTGATTGCCCGTGCCAGTTCGGCGGCTCTCTGACCGGGAGAAGTAGCCGCAAGGTGTTGGGCCACAGCACTATCAGTAACTACGAGTCCCGAGATTGATACGGAGTCGTCGTGGATTGCGATCGAGGCTCCGCAAAGGTCGGTAGTCGAAGCCGGTGGGGAAGAGATTGATGCGTCCATTCCGCGACGTTATCGCAGGGGTGTGACACGTTTCGCTATAGGGTCGATGCCGCCGCGAGCAACTATCAACCGCGCCGGATGTGGTCTAATCAATGCATGCAGGCAGACCCAGTAGCGATCGAGGCTTTGCGGCCCCGGCTCGAGAAGTTCGCAGAACTCCTGAGCACTATCGAATTCACGCTGCCTACGGCTGGCCGTGAAGATGCCGAGCAGGTCCGCTCCGCGGTTATTCGCACTATCACGGAATACCTGATTCCGCGGCTCGACGAGCCCGATGCTCCAATCGTTGCGGCGGTCATCGGATCGTCGGGCACCGGCAAGTCGACAATCGTGAACTCACTGGCGAACGACCGCATTAGCGATGTGGGGCCGCTGCGGCCCACGACGCGCAATCCTGTGCTTTGGGCGCATCGTGATCACGGCGGGCGCTACTGGTCTGAGTTCGTTGCCAGGGTGCGCGACCGCGTCGGTCCCGCAGTCGAAGTGGTGATCGGTGACGATGAGCTGACTCAAGAACTAACGCTCATCGATACGCCACCTGCCGAATACCTTGCTCCATCGGGCCGAGCCCCCGCGGTCGATGCCCTCGCCCTTGCAGATCTGTGCGTCTTCATTACGAGTCCGTCTCGTTACGCCGACATCTCGGCTTGGGAATTCCTGCGCGAGATAAGGTGGCGGGGCGTGCCAATGCTCTTTGTGCTCAACCGGCTGCCACCGGATCGCGAGGAGGCAGTGGCGCTCCTCAACGATTTCGCCGGTCGGCTCTACAGCGACGGACTCTTGCTCGAGCCTGACGCAGCGATGGTCTTCGGTGTCAACGAATCCGTGGGGGATCGTTGGCATGGTGGTCTTGATCCTTCTGCGGTTGGCGCTCTCCGCAACGAACTCGGGGCCGTTTCCAACTCCGGCTATCGGGCGACGCTGGTATCGATGACGGCGTTCACAACCGGCCGCAACGTCGTTGATCGTTGCCAGGTGGTTCTCGACGAGTTCCAGGACGTCGCCGACATCGCCGCAACTCTCAATGAATCGATCGACGCCGCATACGGCGCCCAGCTTGCGGAGATAACGCGAATGGTGGGCGATGGGGGACTGAGGGACATGGCCCGCCACCGAACCTGGTCGGAAGCGGCTGTGGACCTGACCGCCATCCTCACAAGACGGGCAGGGGTTGCCGCACAGGAGACCGCAGCGGCCTGGATGGAACACGATTCGGGAGCGGCCCTACTCGAAGGCAAGGGAACTTCGCTATGGCGACACACCGAGGACACCTCGTGGGATGTGCAGGGTCGGCTCGAGGATTGGCAGGAGATTCTCGGCGACGTCGCCGCCCGTAATAGCAAGTCCGGGACGTTGCGGCCCCGAGTCGCCAAGCGACTAGCCGCCAAGGCGTGGCGGTCCGTAGTCGATCCCACCGAGCAGGCGGACTGGCAGATGCGGCGACGATTCCGCGGCAAGCTGGATGATTTCATCGACGAGGCGCGGGGCAGCCTTTCCGAAGTGGTGAGTGCTGCACTCGAGGTAGACGCCGCTCGGTTCCGGGACCATCTGCGCACAGACTCCGATATCGCCGACCAGCTCGACCGCGACATGCGAGCGATCTCGGCGATGTTGCAGGGCGAGCAGCCTCAACTGGAGAGTGTCCCGACCATCTCTGCTGAAGAGATGGTCGGCGAGGGGGAAGAGATTGCCGAAGAGGGCGAAGAGGCTGCCGGTGATGTAGATGCGTGACGTCCCCGAGTTGCTCGACGCGATCGATCTTGTGCTGGCCAGAGCCGATGGGGTTGTGCCTGCCGACGTCCTCACCGCGGCCGAGCGGTATGCAGACGACATTCGGCAACGGCGTGGCTTCCTCGGAGAGACATTGGTGCTTGCGATTGCGGGTGGGACCGGCACCGGCAAGTCGAGCCTGGTCAACGCCCTTGCTGGTGAGATCATCACGTCGGTCAGCGTGCTGCGCCCGCACACCGATGAACCGTTTGCGGTCGTGCCCAGCAATCCAGAACCCGCAGTTACGGTGTTGTTGGACACTCTCGGGATCGCCTATCGCCACGAACACAGCGGAGTCACGAAGACCGCGATCATCGATCTCCCCGACGTCGACTCCATCGCCGATTGGCATCGCGACCGTGTTGAGGATCTCATTCCACGGGTTGATGGCGTCATCTGGCTGTTCGACCCGGACAAGTATCGCGATCCCATCGTGCACGACGAGTTTCTTGCCAAGCTCGCCGAGCACAAGAGCCAGTTCATCTTCGCCCTCAACAAGATCGACAAGCTTCGTCCCGATGATCTGCAGACCGTTCGGCAGGACTTGTTCGATACCCTTGCGGCCGATGGGTATCCACGGCCCGCCCTGTTTGCGTTAGCGGCAGCTCCACCGAGCGCGTCGCCTCGCGGCATCGATCTCTTTCGCGAGCACGTCACTGAGCGCATCGACACTAAGACGGTGATGCTGCGAAAGGTCATTCGAGACGCTGCGGGGATCGTCAAGACCATCGGCGATGCGGCTGGTGTCTGGCAGGGGACCTCGCTCGACTTCGAGCGGTCGTGGACACAGGTGCGTACCGAGGTTCTGGCCGGCGTAGGATCCGAGTCGACCCAGGCCGACCGTGAGGATGCGTTGTGCCGTCTCGAGGACCTGACGGCCCTACTTTCGGTGAAAGCCGGACCCATCCTCGGACCCCAGATTCGTCGGGCCGCCGATCGTGACCTCATCGAGGCCCTGGTTGCCGATCTTGCCGTCTCTGGTCCGGTGGATCGTGTTCCCAGCACGGGTCTTTGGGGAAGGCTCACCGGTGCCGACGATGGCGTCGACCCGAGCCCTCGCGGGCATTTGCTCGATGAGGTGCTAGGCGATCCGCTCCGGCAGATCCTCTGGAAGCGGGCGCTTCTGGGTGCGACGGTCACTCATGCTGCTGTGGGCGCAGTTCACCTCGAAGAGAAGATCAATCGCAGCTAGTCGCGGGCGGGCCTGATCACCGAGAGCGCATCGTATGCCGGTGTGATTTCTACTGATTCGGTGCGTCCGAGCAGTTCACCGTCTGCCTGAAACTGCGCTGCCGGTTCAGCATGAACGATGAGTTTCTCGACGTCGTGGAATACGTGGGCGCCGCGCTGTTTCTCGATGGGGCGTTTGGCTACACCGCGGGCGACCAACCCCAGTGCTTTGGTTGTCGATACACGCTCAATCGCGACTGCGGTTAGACCGTCGCCTGGATCGGGGGTCAGATGAATGGGCACTCGGCCCCAGTAGGTGTACTGGGCGTGCACTTGGACCAGCACTGTGGCTGCGTGCACCCGATTCCCCTCGCACTCGACAAGCATGTTGGGGAGACGAGAGCGGTATTTTGAGATGACCTGGTTCGCCGCGATCGCGGCAAAGTTCAATGACGAGAAGTAGTACTTGGCGGCCGGCCGACGATCCGAAATGGCCACCACGTCGGCATCGAGACCCATGCCTAGCGAGAACACGGCATATTCGGAGCGAGCGGCCAACGAGCTATCCGTGGCGATGTGCGCCAACGTCAGCGGGCTCGGTCTGCCCGAGATCAGCCGAGCTGCCGCCTTGGCTGCATTCATCGGGATCCCAAGGATCCGGGCAACAACGTTGGTTGTGCCGGTCGGAATGATCCCCATGGCCGTACCGGAGAACGCAAGCCCGTTGGCCACGTGGTGGACGACGCCGTCACCACCCATCGCCGCGACGACGGCGTATCCGTCTGCGGCCGCGTCTGCTGCCGCTTGACGCGACTCTGCCGGGCCATTCGGCCAGGCAGTCGTCACGGCGTATGCGTCGGCGAGCGTCGCCTCGACCGCACGCAGAGCGGCCCCGGTAAAACCCGAGGCGGCTGGGTTCGCAATGAGGAGCAGTCGACGCATGTGTCGGCAAGGGTAGAGGTACGCTAGAGACTATGAGATATGTGGACCGTGCCGATGCCGGTCGCAGGATCGCTCCGGACGTAGCGGCTGTTGTCGCAGCACGATCAACGCCGGGGTTTGTGCCACTCATCCTGGGTGTCCCCAGAGGCGGACTGGTCGTTGCGGTGCCGATAGCGCAGGTTTTGTCCGGTGAGCTCGACGTAGCTCTGGCGAGGAAGATCGGCGCTCCTCAAAATCCCGAACTGGCGATAGGCGCCATCGGAGAGACAGGCGAGCCGGAGCTCGATCGGGCATTGATCGAGCGCTTGCAGGTGCCCGACGAATACCTCGAATCAGCCATCGAGACGGCGCGGACAGAGATGTACCGCCGCGCAAGCAGATACCGCGGCGATATCGATCCGGTGAGCGCTGCAGGCCGTGTGGTTGTCGTCGTGGACGATGGCATCGCCACCGGTGCCACGCTGCGAGCCACGCTGGAGGCTATCCGTCGCCAGAAGCCCGCGTCACTGATCTGTGCGGTCCCGGTGGGCGCACCCGAGTCGGTCGCACGGGTATCTGCAAGCGTCGACGAGATGGTTTGTCCGCTCCAACCGCGGAGATTCCGGGCGGTGGGCGAGTGGTATGACTCGTTCGACCAGACTTCGGACGCGGAGGTAGAAGCGATTCTGCGGTCGGTTCGAGGCGAGGGGAGCGCCTAGGAAGCGATCATCTTGGCGACACGATCGCGTAGATCGGTCGGCCGGAACGGCTTTGTCATGAAGTCATCCGCCCCACCCTCTTGAGCCTGCACGGCAACCTCAGGTTGAGCGTGTGCTGTGAGGATGAGCACCTTGGTGTCTCGGGTTGCGTCGTCGGCGCGGAGCCGGCGCAGCACTTCCCAGCCGTCCATTCCGGGGAGGCCGATGTCGAGAACGATGGCGGTCGGAAGTGTCTCGCGGGCAGCCTCGAGGCCGGCGACACCGTCAGCGGCACCGACGATGTTCAAGCTCAACTCGCGAAGACACACCTCGATGAGGCGGCGGACGCTAGCGGAGTCTTCAACAATGAGTATTGAGTCGTTCACCTTGTCACTATCGGCTGTTTGCCCTCTCACTGCAGAACTTTTTCTGAGAATATGATCGACCCATTGCTGGCCCGAGCGCCCGGTGGACGGCGCTTGTCGGAGAATGGCGGATCGTTCACCTTCGGCGTAGCCTTGGGGCGATCGTCCCGGCGAGCAAAGGAAACCATGGTGGAGCCATTTCGAACCGAGCCGTATTCCGATTTCAGCGCAGCCGAGCCGAGAGCTGCCTACCTCGAGGCGATTGATACCGTTACCTCCAAACTTGGCGGTCATGTTCCTGTGATCATCAACGGCAAGCCTGTCGCAACTGATGACCGCATTGTCAGTGTCGATCCGGCGCATCCGGATGTTGTCGTCGGTACTACCGGGTCGGCATCCCGGGCAGAAGCCCAGCTGGCGCTCGATGCGGCCAAGGCTGCTTTTCGTGGTTGGTCACGGCGCAGTGCTCATGAGCGCGCCGAGTATGTGCACCGGATTGGCGATCTCATCGCCGAGCGTAAGTATGAGATTTCCGCGTGGATGACCCTCGAGGCAGGGAAGAATTGGGCCGAATCGGAAGCAGATGTTGCCGAAGCGATCGACTTCTGCCGCTACTACGCCCACCAGGCGCTTCGTCTCGCCGAGCCGGTTCCGGTTGTGGACTATCCCGGGGAGATCAACGAGTCATTCCTAATCCCGATGGGGGTTGGCGTAATCATCCCACCGTGGAACTTCCCGCTAGCTATCTTGGTGGGAATGGCAGTCGGTCCGGTGGCCGCCGGGAACACGGTTGTCCTCAAGCCGGCGTCCAACACCCCGGTGCTCGGAGCGCATTTCATGGACATCGTCGCTGAGGCCGGCCTCCCCGACGGTGTGATCAACTTCCTGCCCGGTCCCGGTAGTGACGTTGGAGACTTCCTCGTTGATCATCCAGACACTCGATTCATCAACTTCACAGGATCCAAGGAGGTCGGTCTGCGGATTGCGCAGCGTGCCGCAGTAGTCCATCCCGGTCAGCAGTGGATGAAGAGAGCGTTCATGGAAATGGGCGGCAAGGATGGGCTGGTAATCGACGAAACTGCTGACTTGGCGCTGGCTGCCGATGCGGTAGTCAGGAGTGCGTACGGCTACCAGGGTCAGAAATGCTCGGCGTGCTCGCGAGTCATCGTAGTTGACGAAGTCCACGATGAACTGCTCGACCGCGTGGTCGCTCAGGCGGCCGCGTTGGAGATGGGACCGGGTACCGAGAACAAGCCGGTGGGCCCCGTAATCTCGGCGGCGCAGCATCGCTCGATTCTCGATGAGATCGGCAAGGGCCGCAGCGAGGCCACGCTCGTGCTCGGCGGCCAGGCGGTTGACATGGACGGTGGGTACTACATCGAACCGACGATCTTCGCCGGCGTGAGTCCGCAGCAGCGGCTGGCTCAGCATGAGATCTTCGGGCCGGTGCTCTCGTTTATTCGGGTTGCCGATTTCGACGAGGCTCTCGATGTTGCCAACGGCACCGAGTACGGGCTGACGGGTGGCTTGATCTCGTCGGATCTCGAGCACATCGAGCGGGCGAAGCGGGAGCTCCACGTGGGGAACCTGTACATCAATCGCAAGATCACGGGCGCTTTGGTCGGGGTGCAGCCGTTCGGAGGATTCAAGATGTCCGGCTCCAACTCAAAGGCAGGTGGGCCCGACTATTTGCGCCTGTTCATGGAGATGAAGACGATCGCACAGGCGATCATTTGATCTGAGATCAACGTCCAAATACCCGGAAAATGAGCACTAAGGTGCGAAACTGTCGGCACCGCCTTCCCCGGGTGAATAGATGGACTTACAGCTCGTTGGTCGTGGTCGGCCGATTCTCGTCGCTTTAGCGGCTGCGTCGGTGATAGCCCTTTTTGCTATCGCCGCATCAATGATGGGCGTTCGCACTGCGGCTGCTGCCCCAGTCGTCACGACGATCCCGCCAACTGACCAAGTTGGGGAACCCGACCTGCCGTCCTCGGGAATCGCCATCGTGCCCAGCGGTGGCGTCGACTTGTGGTCTGGACCCGACCGTGACCCGTACTTCAAGTTGCACGAAGGTGTCGTGCTTCCCTTCCTTCATCGAGTCGATGACTGGCTCTTGGTGACAACCATGTGCAACGACACCGCATGGGTCGAAGCCGGCGACGTCTCCTTCCAACCGGTCCGAGATTCTGCAGACGCCTCATTCGATCTATCGAAAGCGACCATCGTTGTGGACGCCGGGCACGGCGATCGGGATTGGGGCGGAGTCGGACCGTCGGGGCTCAGCGAGAAAGAGGTGAACCTCGACATTGCCACCAGGCTCCGAGATCTCATGAGTGCCGGCCGCGATGTTGATTGGTCCACGGGGGAGATCTCTGCGGGCACTGCTGTTGCCGCTTTTGGCTCCGTTGTCATGACTCGCGACCTGACCGGGCCAAACGACGGCGACTTCGAAGCCGGTCTCGGCTACCGGGCAATGATCGGGGCAGCTGCTTCGGCCGACGCCTTCGTGTCGATCCACAACAACACTGTGCCGCGGCGCGCAACCGATATCCCCGGCTCCGAGGTCTACTACTCCGTAGGCGCGGAGGGTTCCGACCGACTCGCCGGGTTGATCTATGAGGAGTTGCTCCGCAGCTTTGCCGCATTCGACGCCGACTGGACCGGTGGCGAACTACTCGGCGCCCGTGCCCGTATCGATCCCGACACCGGAGACGACTACTACGGTCTTTTGCGGCGAGCGACGATGCCTGCGGTGATTGTTGAGGGCGTCTATATCTCTGAGCCCCAAGAGGAGGCTCTCCTGGCGACGCCGGAGTTCCGGCAGGCCTATGCCGACGCTGTGTACCGAGGTGTTGTCCGGTTCCTCACCTCTGCCGATGTCGGTGCAGACGTGAACCGCCCGGAGTTGTTCTATTCGGATGCCGGGACCGTGTCCGGGAACGGCTGCAGCCTCCCCGCCCAGCCGTAGCTTCGTCGCCGATAGTCGAGCCAGGGCCTAGATTGCTTCCATGCTCAGATTGATCTGGTTGATAGTCCTCGTCCTTGCGTCCGTTTCGTGCTCCGCCGATGGCGATGCGGCATCGACCGCAGCCCCCGAAACCACCTCACCGATCTTGACCACGTTGCCGTCTGTGGAGACCACTACATCGACGAGTTCGACAACGACAACAACAACGGCTGCCCCCGAGCCCATCGGCGTTCCACTCAGCCCAAGCGCAGCCCCCGGTGCTCCGACACCAGGGATCGAACCCGGGTTTGCCGGTACGGGGGTTGTGACCATTGCTGAAGGTGGAGCCGCCCTCTACGAGGAGCTTGGCGCTGAGCCGTTTGTGGTGGCACGGGAAGGCCTCGTCTTCGCTGCCCACGACATGGATGGCGAGTGGATCGAGGTGCTCACCTCATGTGATGTCCCGGCCTGGGTCAACGCAGCGGAAGTGCTGGCCGAGCCTCCATCGCCCGCAGCGACAATCGGTCCCGGCTTCGACTTCGGGGACGCGACCATCGTTATCGATCCGGGTCACGGCGGCCCGTGGAACACCGGAGCGGTCAGCCCCTCCGGTGTCGTTGAGAAGACGATCAACCTGGATATCGCCCGTCGTGTAGTCGACTTGCTGAATGCGGCCCACACGATCGACTGGGCAACCGGCCAGATTCTCACGGGTGCCGAAGTTCCTGCCGCTGGTTGGGTGCTGTCGACCCGGGTCGGAGATGAGGTCACCGGGGATTATGAAGCGGGACTCATCTTCCGATCCGAGTTGGCCAACTCGGCCAACGCCCACGCCATGGTGGCCATCCATAACAATGCCGGATGGGAGATCTCGTTGGACGAGCCTGGTTCCGATGTCTATTACCAATCTCAGATCCCCGATTCTCGACGATTCGCTCGGATCATGGTCGAGGAGATGCTGCTCAGTTTCAGTCCGTTTGAGGCTGACTGGGTGGGCGCAGTCGAGCGGGGAGCGAAATCGCGGCTCTCCGCCCGGGAAGGGAATGCGCAGTACTACGGGATCCTGCGTCGCAGCGAGATGCCGACCGTCATCGCGGAGGGCACATACATCGCCAATCAGTCCGAGGCCGATCTGTTGACAACGCCTGAGTTCCGCCAGGCGTACGCAGAGGCCGTTTATCGGGCCCTAGTCCGTTTCCTGACGACAGATGACACCGGAGACGCGGCGGACACGGATCCAGAGATCTGGGCCGGTACAGCGGGAAGCGGAGACGCCCGGCCGGACTGTGTGATCCCTGAACAGAGCTAGTCGCGGAAGACCCAGCCGCGCTGCTCGGCCAGATCGCGCGCTTCTTCGTCCGTCATGCGGACCAGAGCGCCATAGCGGAGACCGCCTCGTTCAATCATCCGCACAAAGGCCTCAACCATATCCGGATCGAACTGGGCGCCGGAGCCGTCCCGTAGCTCGCGAAACGCCTCCTCCTGGGTCAGGGCCATCCGGTAGGGGCGGTTGCTTGTCATCGCATCAAAGGCATCAGCGATGGCGAGCACTCTCGACTCGGCCAGGGGAGTGTCGCCCTCATGTGTATGGGAACCGTGATAGCCGCCGCCATCGAAGTGGGCGTGGTGGTCGGAAGCGATCTCAACGAGCGGATGCAGCCAGTCGACGTCGTTCAGCAGATCATCAATGTGGTGGACGTGCCCGCGCATCGAGCTGGTTTCGTCGCTGGTGAGCCGGCCGCGCTTTTTCAGTAGTTCACGCGGGACCGCGAGCTTCCCCAGGTCATGGATGAGGGCCGAGTGGCGGATGCGTTCTTGCACGTCTCCACTCAACCCCAACTCCTGGGCGAGCTGGACGGCGAATTGCGCAACACGCTCAGTATGGCCGCGGGTGTACAGGTCTTTGGCCTCGAGTGTTTTGACCAGGGTGGCGAGCATGCCCTCGCGAGCGATCCGTAGCTTTGCCAGCGACGCAAAGAAGAGCCTGCTCATCAGGAGCATGCCGATGATGAGCAGGAGCATTGCGTTGTAACGACCGTGGTCGACCTCGTAGGTGACATACGCATAACCGAGGAGTCCGCCCATAGCCCCAAGGCCAACAAAACTGGCAAGGATCTGGCCGAGGTTTGACCAAGGTCCTGCCAGCTTCGAGCCGAACACCTGCCGCACCACAATCCGAGTCATGACCAGACTCGTGAAGTCTCCGATTGCAGCAGCTAGCGCCCCCACACCAACGATGTGGATCATGCTGGCGGAGGCGGGTTCGGCCGGCAGCATGAAATAGAGGACGGCCGCGGTCAAGGCGGCGCTCGTAGTCGTGACGCCAAGATTCCCTGCGGGTTGGAAGATCCGCCGCTGGGTGAAGTCAGCGGTCTGGATGAGCCCGAGTGCGGCCATCACGACAATACCGCCAACGACCTGGTCTCGGCCGAGAACTATGCCGGCTGTCACCGTAACGGCGATCACCGGAGAGGTGACCATCCGGGTGTTGACCTCTACCGCAGTGACTTCGAGAACAAGGAAGGTCGCGGCGAAAGCCAGCCACAAGCCGGTGTCGTACGGGATGCCCTGGAACCACACCGCGCCTGTGATGACGGCAATGCCCCACAGGGCGAGCAGCGCACCGTAGATGCGCTTGCGAGTTTTCTGTATGGGGTATGGGGTTTCGTAGTAGGCCATGGATCTAGGGGAGGTGTCGGATCAGACCGAGAGAGGTAGGACCGGAAGATGTGGAGGGTCGGGTCGAGCAGTTGGACTTAGCCAATCCTGACGCCCGCTGCGCTGCTTACCAGTGCTGCGGCGAGGCTTCCAAGTGCCAAAAGGACCCGTGCCATCTTCGTACGCATGGGATCACTTCCGAATCCAATGTTCTCCACTTGAAACATGGTTTCAAGTAGGGGGTATTGCGCTTCGCTCGGAATGGATCACCCGGCCCGGACCGCTCCACAAACCTGTGTTGTCTAGGTGCCGATCTTTGCCCCATTCCAGAACTGCGAGGTCCTGGTTCCGCCCGTAGACCACTGTATGTGGTGCCGAGATTACGGGATTCGGGGTGACTATTGCAAGAATGGTTTTCGCGCACTCCAGAATGTGGAGTGTTTTGCTTCAGTATTCTCCAGCGAATCTGTCGCGGTCTACGACAGTTCCGTTGGAATCCTGAAGAATTACGGTGTCTCCGCCGTTGGACCAGACCGGGTCGGAGGCACACCAATAGAGGTCTGTGGTGGTGTCCTGATCGCAGCCGGAATGGACCAGAACCTCGTTCCCGGCTTCGATCGAGAACCCATCGGGGAAGCGATAACGATGCTGGGTCGACTCGTCGCGCAGGACCCAATCCTGCATCTCAACGCGGTCGGTCCCGGTGTTGGCGATCGCCACCCATTCGCCGTTCATGTTGTCTTCGTCCCTTCCTCCCGGGTTGTAGACGTAGTCGACGATTTGTAGCTCGGGGGTTGGTGCGGCACTGCCGCATGCCTGTGCTGACCACATCCCGAGCGCCTGCTCGGCGGCTGCGTCTGAGATGGTGGTGAAGTCATCGTCCAGGCTGTGATCGCCCTGCAAGGCGACGGCATCTCCGTTGGCAACGAGCGCCAGGTTCACGTTGAGACCGTCAACGTAGAGGTATCGCAACAGCCGTCCGTACTGATCCGAGTCGTCACCGTCAGCAACGAGCACCAATGGTCCAGAGTCGAGCAGTTGCTCGAGGGTCTCTCTCGCTTCATCGCCATGGCATTCGTCGCCTTCTGGTGCATTGACGCCGATCAGGCGGATTTCGTACTCGGTTCCGTCCACAGCGACGACTAGCGAGTCACCGTCAAACACGTGGACTACCTCAGCGCGGTCGCCGGGAGGTGATGACGCGGGCACAGTCGACTGCTGCGTTGGCGTACTCGTTGGCGCATTCGTAGGGGGTGCAGCATCGTTCGTCGAGCCGCACGACGAGAGAGCGAGCGCGATGACAATAGAGACGGTGGTTCGCATTTCGATAAGCGTAGATGGCGACGGGACGCGGTGGAGTCAGATGCCGACTAGTTACTGCTCAGCGGGGTTGCCTGCCGAGTACCAAGCCTGTATCCCACCATCGAGCTCGTAGACCTCGGCGAACCCGATTGAGTCCATCAACGGCAACGCGTTGGAAGAGCGGTTTCCTGAGTTGCAATACATCACGTAGGGAACCGTTAGGTCGAGCTCGCGCAGCTGCGCCTCGAAGTCGGGTGCGTAATAGTCAACGTTGATGGCGCCGGCGATATGGCCGCTGGCGAACTCTTCAGGCGTGCGGATGTCGAGCACCACCAGATCGGCAGGAGGTGATTCGACTATCTCGGCGACTTCGCCGACCGAGGTCAATTCGAGCATTGAGTCGGTTGCGGCTGAGCCTCCGCAGGCACCTAGGAGGAGAGCGGCGGCAATGATTGATGCGAGGAGGGTCTTTGTCGCGTTTCGCATTAGGCAACTCCGATCGATGTCAGGCCGCCATATAGGTTGGCGGCACTCTTGAATCCATTGCGTTGGAGAAACTGGGCGGCTACGAGGCTGCGGTTCCCGGCCCGACAAACCACGAGCACCGGACGGTCTGGGTCGAGCTGGCCGAGGCTTGCGGGGAGAAAGGCGAGCGAGATCTTGACGCTGTCCGGGAGAGTGCCGGTGGCCCACTCGGCTGGCTCGCGGACATCGAGAATGACCGCGTTGTTGTCGTCGGTCCATGTCTGCCATGCAGCAGCGGGGACCTGCTCGATTGTTGTTGTGGGCTGAGGAAGCAACGGGTGTCCCTTGGCTGGTAGGAGTGCTCGGCCGGCAATCTAACACAGATCGTATGCGGCAATCTGCATGTAGACGCGAGGCTCCCTAGCTGGAGTTTCGTCTTGCGAAACTCCCACGTCTCAGCCCGGGGTTGCGGAGACGCGAGGCTCCCTAGCTGGAGTTTCGTCTTGCGAAACTCCCACGTCTCAGCC
>CBDUNF010000078.1:0-14233 GCA_965368515.1 uncultured bacterium | reverse complement strand
CTCTATCTGATCCGTCACTCGCTCACGCCCGAAACCGGGAAGCGACTATCCAGCAAGGATTCGACCATATCCCTGTCCACCCAGGGTCTCTCGATAGCAGCAGACCTTGGCGAACACCTGGCACAGATACCGTTGACGGCTATCTACACGAGTCCGCATCAGCGCTGTCGCGAAACCGCGGCGGCAGTCGCTTCTGGGCGTCAGATCCGCCCCAAGATCGACAAGGCATTCGTCGAAGCCGATTACGGGAAGTGGCTCGGGCGCCCGCTCAAGACGCTGTATCGCCTCAAGGCTTGGCCGGAGATGCTGGCCTCAGCTTCGCGCTTTCGCTTCCCTGACGGCGAGACACTCCAGGAAGCGCAAACTCGTGCCATCGCAGGCGTCGAGTCCCTGTGCAAACGCCATCCCAACGATGCGGTTGCGGTCGCCAGCCACGGCGACATCATCAAAGTGATCCTTGCCTACTACCTTGGCATACCGCTCGACCTGGCGAGCCGAATCGATCCGATGCCTGCCAGTGTTTCGATTATCGACCTCCCCAAAAGCGGGTCGCCGCGAGTTCCGGTCTTCAACTACGTTCCCGACCCCGCGAGGTGGCGATGAATAGCGCAGAGCGCTTTGCCGGTGGTGCTATCGGCGAGCCAGGCAGTCGGGTCTTCATGCTGGAGTTTGTTATAAACGGGAGTGCGGTCGCGTACGTGCTCGAGAAGCTCCAGGTGCAGGCGTTGGCCGAGGAGGCTCAGCGTCTGCTCAAGGGCCGAAGCATGATCGGTTGCGGTCTCTCTCTTGACCCCGGTGGAGTGCACGAAGACACCCCGATTGCCTTTCGGGTGGGTGGTCTACAACTGAGCCTCGAAGACGAATCCGATGTTGCGACGGTGGTCGTGCATTCGACCGAGGACGACCCGTCTGCCGAATACGAGGTAACGCTCGCACAGCTCGATGGCTTCGCCAGAGAAGCGTTGGTAGCCGTTGGATCGGGTCGGCCCGCCTGCCCACGCTGCGGTTTGGCAATGGACGCTGAGGGCCACAACTGCCCGCGCACCAACGGTGACCTGCGCGGGCATCGTCCCTGAGGTGGCGTGGGAGCCCCAGATAGTCGAGGTAATCGGGCGCTTCGTGGATGCGTCTAATGCGACGCTGCTAGCGAAGACGAGCCTCGGCGAGCGGGTGGTCTACAAACCAACCGCCGGCGAGCAACCTCTGTGGGACTTCCCGATAGAGACGCTCGCCGCCCGTGAGGTGCTCACCTATGAAGTCGCCATGGCGCTCGGCTACGACGTGGTCCCCGAGACCATCCTCGGCGAGGGCCCGTATGGCCCGGGGTCGATCCAGCGCTTCATCGACATGGATGAGAGCTTCGATCCCGTCCGGCTGGTGCAATCTGGAGCATCCGAATTGTGGCCGATTGCAGTGCTCGACGTGGTGACGAACAATGCCGACCGCAAGCTTGGGCACCTGATATCGAACGGAGTCCGCCTGCTCGGCATTGACCACGGACTCACTTTTCACTCCGATGACAAGCTACGGACCGTGCTTTGGGGATTCAGTAGTCAGCCGCTACCGGCCGAGGCGATCACCGCACTCACCCGATTGCAGATCGCGGTGCGTGGTGAGCTGGGGGAGCGAGTCGAAGTGCTGCTGGGTCCCGAGGAACGTACTGCCCTGATGGATCGCGTCACGACGCTCATCGCCGATCCCGTCCACCCGGATCCACCCACCGATCGACCCCCGTTGCCCTGGCCGCCGTACTGACGGCCCCTCACCCCCGTCGCTTCGCTCGGTCCCTCTCCCGCAGGAAGAGGGGAGAGTAGGTTCAGGCGGATGTAGCGACGGCGATGACCGTGTCCCCGGCGGAGGCGTCTCGGAGTGGTTCGGTGTTGCCCGACGTGATGACCTGGACTCTGCCGCTTGCCTTGACGACAAACAGAATGCCCAGGATCTCAGGGGATGAAAGCTGTTCCTCGGCGACGGCAGTGTCGGTGCCCAGTTTGATGCGGCGCACCGCGCCGCCCGATTCGAGTAGTTCGGCGAGCGATGGATAGTTCCAATCCGCACCGAATAGCTGTCGGCCACCAAACTCGGTAGCAGGGTCTGACTCGATTCCGGTGGCCTTTCGCCGTGGCGGCAGCTGGTAGGTCTCCGCTCCGCCGAACGTTGGGGCAAACCGGGTGCTCGCCAACGTGTTGACGTCATCGTTCGGAGTCATCGCCAGGAGTCGGCCGATGCCAGCAAGATCGAGATCGAGGTCGACATCGCGCGCCAGTACGTTGCCATAGAAAGCCCGCCTGCCTGCCATCCGTGCTTCGTAGTGGTCCTGCCGGTTGGTGGTTGCGAGTACAACTGCGACTCCGGTGTCGGCCAGCGCATCGGCTACGGCCCGCTCGACGTGGCCGGCACCCAGCACGAGGACTCCTTCCTGGTGCTTTTCTGCCAGACCCAAGCGGCGAGCGAGTGGGCCCATCCCGATGCCGTAGATGAGGACCGTGCCGACGATTACGGCGAACACGAGCGGCGTCAACTCTTCGGCACCGGCGAGCCCTTCGTGCTCGAGTTCGAGGGCGAATACTGACGCAACTGAGGCCGCCACGATCCCGCGCGGTGCCACACCGCCCAGGAGCATCCGTTCCCGCCAGTTGAGGCGGGAGCCGATGGTGGAAAGCGCCACTGCGGCGGGCCGGGCGAAGAGTACGAGCGTAAAGATCAGCGCCAGCGCTGCCGGAAGGTCAACACGGAGCTGTTCGGTGGTCAATCGGGCACTGAGGATGAGGAAGAGCACGCCGATGAGCAGCACCCGGACCACTTCGGAGAACTGCACGATGTGTTCGGTCCGCAACTTCCGTTGATTGGCTAGAACAAAGCCAAGGACTGTCGTAGCCAGCAGGCCGGACTCCGCCGCCAGCAGGTCAGCGACCATGAAGGCAAACAAAGCGATGCTCAGGCCAAAGAGCGGCTGTAGGTGCTCTGGGACCCAATGGCGCCGTAAAGCGGTGCTGGCGCCAAAGGCGATAACTGCTCCGACGAGGACTCCTACGAAGGCGAACTCGACGATATCGCTGAGAACTCGGCCTGGGGTGGCGTTCTGCGCCCCACCCAGCACAATCACCTCGAATGTGATCACGGCAAGCAACGCCCCGACCGGGTCGATAAAGATGCTCTCCCACTTGAGGATGGATGCGACCGACCGTGAAGGCCGGACCAGGGCCAGTAACGGGCCAATCACTGTCGGCCCGGACACGACAAGGATCGAGCCGGTGAGCACAGCCATGCCTGTGGACAGGTCGGTGAAGATCAACGTGACGATCGCTCCGATCGCCCAGGTCACCAGTACGCCGAGGCTGACCAGCAGCCACAGCACACGCTGCTGACCTTCCATCTCTCGAAGGCGCAGACTCAGACCACCCTCGAACAGGATCAGGCCAACCGCGATCGACACTACCGGGGCGAGAAGATCGCCCAGGATGTCGTCGGGGTTGATCAAGCCAAATACCGGTCCAACCAAGAAGCCGGTCACCAGCAGCGGCAGGATCACAGGGACGCGAACTCGCTCGCCGAACCAGGTGACGGCGAACGCCAGCACCACGATGCCGGATAGTTGAACGATGGGGTCGTCGAGCATTTTTCCTCAGGACGGATTCGGGGCCGAATTGTACGGGGTCGGTTCTAGTTAGGGAGCGAGAATGAAGATTATCGATCAAACTCGGATCGCAGCGATCTGGCCATCATTCGCTCGTAGGTTCCGGGCGCCAGCGCGTTGAGATACCGGGTCATCCGACCAACCGATCCAAGCACGAGGTACGACCTGCGTCGCTCCAAGCCCCACACAATCCGTTCTGCGACATCCGCGGCGGTCGCCATCTTGCCAACCCGGGATTGGGGATGGTCGGTGACCTGTCCGTCCCCGCCCAGCGTGTTATGGCGCAGAGGCGTATCGATGAAAGACGGAGCCGCAATCATCACGTCGACCCCGGTGCCACCCAGCTCCGTACGGAGTGATCCGAAGAACCCGTGTAGGGCGTGCTTGGAAGCGGCATATCCGGTGCGGCCGAGCAACGGCGCGAACCCCGCGGTTGAGCTGATCACAGCGATTGCGCCGCGACGATCGGTGATCGTCGACAGGACGAGTTTTGTGCAGTTCACAGACCCCCAGAAGTTGATGTCCATGATGCGATGGATGACCGATAGGTCGGTTTCGGCAAATGCGCTGCGGTGCGATCGCCCGGCGTTGTTGATGAGGATGTCGGTCGGGCCGATCCGCACCTCGGCTAGAGCGATTGCCTGCTCGCAGCTCTCGAGGCTGGTGACATCACATTCGATAGCCGTTGTCGTGCCTCGCTCGATCTGATCCGCAGCCAGCACAGCAGCCTCGAAGTCGATGTCGAGCAGCGCCACATTGGATCCGGCGAAGCCAAACTCCCGCCCGAGGGCAGCGCCCAAACCTCCCCCGCCACCGGTGATGATGACGTTCTTACCCTCGAGTTTCCGCTTAGCCATTGCGTCCTTCCACAAACGCCTCAAACGCTTCGGCACTCGTCTTGCGGGGCACGTATCCGAACTGACTCTTCAGTTTGGCGTTGCTGAGTACGGGACGGTAGCGGAGGAAGTCCACCTGCTCAGGGCCGTACTGGGTGAGCCGCGCCTTGCGAAGCAGCCAGAGCGCACCGCGGACTAAGCCGACGGGCAGAGTGACGTATCGTTTGCCCAGGCGGTCGGCAATCTCTTGCATGGTCATCACTCCGTCGCCGGCGACGTTGTAGACACCGGTCTCATCTGTTTCGATGCCGCGGCGCAAAATGCCGACCATGTCTTCGTCCCAAACGAAGACAAACGGAGTCGCAGCACCTCGCAGCCCCAGGATCACCGGTCGATCGAACAAGTCGGTGATCTGGTTGTTCGTAGTGCGGCCGAGGATTGTGCCCGGTCGGAGTATGAGTTGGCCGAGATCCGGATGCGCTGAGCACCATTCCGCCAGCATCTCTTCTATCTGTCGCTTGTGGTCTGAGTAGGAGAACTCAACGTTGCCCCGGATCGGCGCTTCCTCAGTGATCCACTCGGGGTGGTCTGCGTGATAGCCGTAGGCGGCTCCGCTCGAGCTGATGATTACCTTGCGTACGCCCGCCCGGATGCACGAGTCGAGAACGTTGAGCGTGCCTCCAACGTCGATGGAGTACTCCTTTTCGCGATCCGGACGCCTGCCCGCGGACACGACAGCGGCGAGATGAACGACCGTGTCGACCTTGTACTTCGAGAGGATCTCGGCGAGACCGGGGTCACGGATGTCGAGGGCTTCGTAATGGATATCCGGAAGGCTCGTCTCCGGCAGCCGGAGATCGGTGGCAACGATTGTCTCCAACGCCCCGGGCTCCGCAGCCAGTGACAAGGTGAGCAGGCTCCCGATGTACCCGCCTGCGCCTGTGATTAGGACCGATCGGCTCATACGGCGGCTGCCTCGACGGGTCGACGCGACCAGAGACGGGCAACTATCAACCCGGAGATGATGTGCCAGATGCCCCACCACGCGGCGATGATGGCCATGCCTCCAAGGCCATCAAAGAAGTCGAAGACGAGGATCAGGGCGAGCGCCGAGTTCTGTAGGCCGACCTCGATGGTGACCGCCCTTCGGTCTCGCTCGTTCAATCCGGCAGCGCGGGCCGCACCGTTCCCGATCGCAAATGCGATCGCGTTGTGAAGGAGGACGGCCAGCACAACGAGCCCGATGTAGTCGACAAAGTGCTCCCAGTTGTTCGCCAGGGCGACGACGACGAAGCCCATGAACACCACTACCGAGAAGACCTTGAACGGTCCGCGTACCTTTGTGGTGATGTCGGGGAATCTCTTGGCGATGACCATGCCGAGGATCAACGGGATGCCGAGGATCAAAAAGATCGTCATGAACAGATCAAGTGGGCTCAGCGACACTGACCGAAGTATCGGTTCAGTGTCTTTGTTCAGCGAACCCCAGATGGACAGGTTCAGCGGTGTCATCACGATCGCCGCCGCCGTCGACACCGCCGTCATCCCAACAGAAAGCGGAGCGTTGCCACCGGCCAGATAGGTCATGACGTTGGACAGGTTCCCGCCGGGGCACGATGCCACGAGGATCATGCCTAGTGCGATCGAGGGCCGGATGTCGAGTACCAGCGTGAGCACGAAGGTCAGCGCCGGCAGCAGCAGGAACTGTGCGACCAGGCCGATCAGCGGCGGCTTCGGTTTCCGCAACAAACGACGGAAGTCCTCGATGTCGAGGTCGAGGGCCATGCCGAGCATCATCAAACCGATCAGAACGTTGAGTAGCAGCAGACTGCTCTCGTCGAAGTTGAGCTTGGCCTCGTCGATCGTCTGGAGAAAGGCGATCATCCGCCCGGCTCCTGATGCATCTTCTTGAAGTGGAGCAGGCCGGGCGCCCACATGTGCTTCACCGGATCGACGTCGACATGAATGACGGAGCACTTCCCGCTCGCCAGGCACGCCTCGATCGCTGTTCGGAGGTCCGCCGGGTTGGACACCCGTTCGCCGTGAGCCCCCATTGATCGGGCCAGCTGGTCGTAGCCGATTTCGCCGAGATCCGAGTTGACGGTGGCACCGGGCTCGAGCGACTTGCGGATCAGCATCTTGACCGGCGCTTTGGCGACTGATTGGGTCATCTTCACCATGCCCCACTGTTTGTCGCTGATGACCAGAAACACGACCCGGTTGCCATTGCGTACCGCGGTTTCGATTTCCTGGGGGTGCATGCCAAAGGCGCCGTCGCCGATTATGCAATAGACCTGGCGGTCGGGGAATGCCTCTGCCGCCCCGAGCGCTTGACCGACGCCGGCGCCGAGCATCCCGAAATGAGGTGTAGCCAGCATGGTGTTGGGCACCTTGATCTTGTGGAAGAAGTTCACCCAGACGGCGGTGTTCCCACCATCGGCGACCACGATCGCGTCGTCGTCGAACATCTGCTGGCACACCGTGGGGACGTGTGCGGTCACCATGGGCTCGGTAGGTTCTTCGAGCGATTTGGCGGGCTTGGTTGCCGCTTTGCTCCGTCCTTCGATTAGGCGCTGGACCTCAATCCGACGGGCGGACGGAATGTCCATTTCGCTGGTCTCCAGCCGCTTCAACAGCTCCTCGAGGAAGACACCGGCGTCACCGACGATGGCGAGATCAACTGGCTTGTTGAGGCCAATGCTGTTCTCATCGATGTCCACCTGAATGACCTTCTGCTGCCCTGGGTCCCGCCAGTTGGGTGGCTTGCCCCACCAGTCGGTTTCGCCGAGGCGGGAGCCGATGACAAGAGCGACGTCACCAACCTGGCGTACCTCGTTGGTGGATTCGATCGCCGTTATCGGCCAAACCAGCTCCGAGTCCTCGGTCATCGCCCCGCGTCCTGACCACGAGGTTGTGACCGGGGCGTGGAGTCTCTCGGCCACGCCGCGGAGCGCTTCGTGCGCCCGGGCATGAATTACCCCACCACCGGCGTGGATGATGGGCAGCGTTGCGTTGGCCAACAGCGATGCTGCCTGGTCGATCAATCCGGGATCTGGGCGGAGTGCTTCTGTGCGGCGGGTGCGGGTCGGCGCTATCACTACCGGCGCTTTGGCCTTGCCGTTGACCACACTCTCGGGGACATCGAGATGCACTACTCCGGGCCGCCCCCGGTAGCAGTGGCGAAGTGCGGTTCGCAGCATCTCGGGGAGTCGTGCGACCGATTGTGCGCTAGCCGACCACTTCGAGATCGGTTTGATGGCGGCAACCTGATCGAAGTACTGATACGTGCCGCCCCGGTCGGGGTACGTGATGCCAACTCGTCTCGAGCTTGTGATGACGAGGACCCGGTTGCCTTCGGCGTTCTCAACGGTGATGCCCGGCAGTGCGTTGGCGACCCCGGGGCCGTTGGATGCGATTGCTACCCCGAGCTTGCCGGTCAGCCGGG
Source organism: uncultured bacterium (assembly GCA_965368515.1). Taxonomy (GTDB): domain Bacteria; phylum Actinomycetota; class Acidimicrobiia; order Spongiisociales; family UBA5794; genus JAAETI01. The sequence continues at coordinate 6,315 of CBDUNF010000078.1, read as the reverse complement.
CGTATGCGCCCGCCATGTGGATCGCCGTGGTCTCATGGCGGGGCGTGACTACCTCGACGCCGTTGGCAACCAATGCGTTGAGCATCCCGAGGTAGGTGCCGTCGGGTATCCCAAAAACCTTGGTGACGCCTTCAGCCGCCAACACGTCGGCAATGATCCTGCCACCATTGTCTGCCACAGCAACCCTCCTGGTCTTCCCGCAACGAGAGTAACGCGCGTGGCTATGGGTTTGCTGGCTCGCCTATCCCGGTCGGAGGCCCCATTTCCCGACGGTGGCGCTGCGAGAAGGACCAAACCGGCAGGGAGCTATCGGCTGATCTCCAGCCCTGCCATTTCCTCGAGGGCTTTCACCAGGGCATGGTTGCCCTCCTCGCCGAGGCCGCGGCGTTGTAGCGCCCGGTACATCTGGAAGACGAGGCTTGTGGCTGGTAGCGGTACGGCGAGCTCATCTGCGGACTCCAGGACTAAGCGGAGATCCTTCTGCTGGAGGTCGATGGTGAACCCGGGACGCCAGTCACGGTCGACAATTTGCGGTCCCCGGTTGGCGAGCATCCACGATCCTGCCCCGCCGCCTTTGACCGCAGCGATTGTGGCGTCGAGATCGAGGCCTCCCGCCTTAGCCAGAAGTAGAGCTTCCGATACGGCGAGTCCGTTTACGACCACGAGAACCTGGTTGACCTGTTTCACCATCTGCCCTGCACCGATGGGGCCGACGTGAGTGATACTCGTCCCATAGCTCTCCATGTAGGGCCGGGCGCGTTCGACATGGTCAGCCTCGCCGCCAATCATGATCGAGAGCGTTCCGTTCACCGCCCCCTCACTGCCACCGCTGACCGGGGCGTCGATCCAATCGGCCCCGATCTCGCTGACTGCGGCAGCCAACCTCCTGGTTGCGGATGCGCTTATGGTGGAATGGTCGACGACAAGCTTGCCGCTGGTGAGACCGTGGATCAGGCCGCCGTCGCCAAGTGCGACCTCTTCCACATCCGGTGTGTCGGAAACACACACGAAGATGATGTCGCATTCAGCCGCCAGCTCGGCCGGTGTGTCGGCGATGTCGGCTCCAGCAGCGACGAGATCATCAGTCCTGCTGCGGGTCCGGTTCCATACGGCTACCTCGTGCCCATCGCGGAGAAGGCAGCCTGCCATCCCTCTACCCATGATGCCCATCCCGGCGTACCCGATCTTCATTTTTGCTACCTCGTGTCGGTGATGGGAACAAGCTAGCAACGGGACCTCGGTGACGTATGGCCCCTATCAATTGGCAAGTAGGAGGGATACGTTCGTGGGGGCGCTGGGAGCGCGCGTCATGACGGATTGGGGACAGTGGAGGTACCGATGACGATCACGATGAAGGAAGCGGCGACGAAATTCTTATCCAAGAAGCGGATAGCCGTCGCCGGCGTATCACGCGAATCCGGGGGCGCTCACGGCGGCAACCCGGTCTATGTCCGGCTCCGTGATCGCGGCTACGACGTGTTTGCGGTCAATCCGAACGCCGATCAGGTGGAGGGCGACAGTGCCTATCCGAACCTGGGCACCATTCCGGGTGGGGTAGAGGCGGTCATCATTGCCACTCACCCCAAGGCAGCGGGCGATGTCATGCAGGAGTGTATCGATCTCGGCATCAAACAGGTGTGGATGCACCGGGGTCCCGGCGGTGGCAGCGTTTCCCACGAGGCGGCCGAGCAGGGAAGGGCCGCCGGCGTGACTGTGTTGGAGGGTGGTTGCCCGTTGATGTATGCCCCGACCGGAGATGTCGGTCACAAGGTGTTGCGTGGAGTGCTCTCACTTGTGGGGAGAATCCCCAAGCAGGTGTAGGAGTACGTTCCGGCGCATCTGGTGTCCACATATGGACGTGGTCTACGCAAGAACGCGGAAGCGGCCCCTGAGGGGGCCGCTTGCTGCTCGGGTCGGTTGGTCGTTACGAGCGGTAGGCCTCGCGGCCGACGCCCTGGATCGGGATGCCTTGAGCAGCCATGACCTCGTTCTGTAGCGAGTACATGGCCGCTGCCGCCTGGTCGATGTAGCGGGTAAACGCAATCGAGCCCTTGAGGATCGGCGCAAGGGCGTCCTTGTCCTGTACCCGGGCGGCCGGATACTCGTGCTCGACGATGAGCGGTGTGTTGGCCACATCGAAGTCGAGGCACTCTCGGGCGGCGAGCTGATGGTCCAGCCAGTCCACAGTGCGGTTCTGCAGGTAGGCCAGCGGATCGTGCTTAGCGGTCCCGGGCAGCTCGTGTTCGGCGATCGACGTCTGGATGAGCCAGGCGTTGACGAGGTCGGCCGGGTTCTCCGAGACCTTGCCATCGACCCAGTCGCCACGTTGGACGGTCTGTCCGCCGTAGCCCCACGCCGAGATACCTTTGGAGTCGATGACCTGACCCTTGACGTGCATGCCCCCGAGCAGGAACTCGTAGCCCTCGTCCTTCAGGTACTGGAACATCGAACGGGTGTCCTGGCCCATCAGCACGGAGTGCGACGGGTCGTAGTGGACGCGGAACTGGTCGCCAACACCATGCTTCTCAGCGATCTGGTGCAAGGCAATCCACATACCGGGTGCATAGCCAATGTTGTTGTGGAAGTTGTCGTTCGGGCCCCAACCGGGCATCGGGCACTGCTCGACGCGGTATTGGAGGCCACGAGCTTTGGCTTCCTTCAGCAGCGGGACAAAACTCTCCTCGAACTCGATGAGGTTTTGGTCCATCGACTTGCTTTGGTCACGGCCGACAAAGCCACAAACCGCCGGGAGACCCAGCAGAGCGGCGGCGTCCATGGCCTTGAGCATGAAGTCAGCCTTCTTTGCTCGCAGCGCCGGATCCTCATGCAGCATGTCGTCGAAGTAGGCAATGTCGGCGATGGTCACTCCGGTCGCATCAACGGCAGCCTGCACGCGCCTGGCGCGGGCTTCGGTAAATGGCTCCCGCAGGTCGAGCGTATTGGCGACCGGGTCGAGCATCGCCTCGGGGGGCACGTCGGCCTGGCTTGGGTGGAGCGCCGTGGAAAGCTCGATGCAATCGGCGTCGAGCTCGGCCGCAAATTGGAGCCACTCTTCGATGGCTAGGTCGGGATCCGGGTCACGCTTCTCTCGAGGAGTGAGCTCCTGGAGGGCGGCGGTGAGAACACCTACCGGCATGAATGTCGGGTTGTAGTCAGCAATCTCCGTCATATGCGCTCCTTACGCTTGTGGAATCTGGATGGGGGTGTGCTCGCGGGCCGAGTCGATGGCGGCCTGCAGCACCCGCTGAGTCTGCAAGGCATCCTTGAAGTCGGGGAGGGGCACGAGTGCCTCGCCGCCACCGAGAACGGCCACGATGTCGCGTGCTTGGTTCACGAAACCATGCTCGTACCCGAGACCGTGGCTGTCCGGCCACCAGGCATCGGCATAGGGGTGGCCGTCGCCGCCGCGGGTGACATCGATGGTTGTCCAGCCTTGTTCTCCAGCTGCAACGTCGGTGCGGTAGTAGCCCAGCTCGTTCATGCGTTCGAAGTCGAAGCGCAATGCGCCGCCTTCACCATGTATCTCAAAGCGATTGGCGTTGTGATAGCCCGTGGCGAGCCGCGTTGCCTCGAAGCTGGCGACGCCACCACCGCTCAAGCGGGAGAGGAACAGGACGGCGTCGTCGACGGTGCTCTTGCCCATCGCCCCGGCCGTATCGGCTCCCGCTCCTGCGATCTCACCGCCGGCTCCGCCTTCGAGCACTGCCCGCTCCTTGATGAAGGTCTCCTCGATTGCGCCCTCGACGCTGATGATTTCTTCACCGGTGACAAAACGGATGGCGTCGACGATGTGAGCATTGAGGTCACCGTGTGCGCCCGACCCGGCAACGTCACCCTGGAAGCGCCACAGCAGTGGTGTGTCGGGTCCGCCCCAGCTCTGCAGGTAGCTCGCCCTGGTGTGATAGATCTTGCCCAAAGCTCCAGAAGCCACGATGCGGTGAGCCAGGGCGATTGCGGGGACGCGGCGGTAGTTGAACCAGACGAATGTCTTGCCCGCCGACTTCGCAGCCGCCGCGGCCATTGCCTCGGCGTCGGCCAGGGTGGCGGCCAGCGGCTTCTCACAAGCTACGTTCTTGCCCGCTTCAAGGGCAGCGATGGCCGCGTCGCGGTGGACGTCGTTCGGTGTGGCGATATCGACGAGATCGGTGCTCTCATCGGTGACGGCCGCCCGCCAATCGGTGGTGTAGTTCTTCCAGCCCCACGTCGAGGCGAACTCGGCAAGCTCTCCTTCGTTGCGGGCGACGACAGTGTGCATTGTCGGTCGTGGCGCAACATCGAAGAAGCGGCCGACCTGGCCCCAGGCATTCGAGTGGGCTCGGCCCATGAATTTTGACCCGAGCAGAGTGACGTTCAATCGGTCGGTCATGGTGCGTTGGCTCCTTTGTCTACTTCTTGTCGTAGTCCTCGATGAGGGCCACGTTGTGTACCGAGTGGGAGGATGGATCGAACTCGTAGCCAATCCATTCCTTGACGAGGCGACGTGCCAGTTCCGGTCCGATGACTCGCTGGCCCATGGTGAGGACCTGGCAGTTGTTCGAGAGGATCGACCGTTCGACGCTGTAGGAGTCATGGGCGACGGTCGCCCACACTCCGGGAACTTGGTTGGCGCTAATGGCCATACCGATGCCGGTGCCGCAGATGAGGATGGCCCGGTCCACCTCGCCGGATGCAACCATTTCGGCCGCACGGTGACCCACCGATGGGTACCGGGTGGTCTCGGCGGTTTCCTCGCTGACCCCAACGTCGACGACTGCGGCGACCCGCTCGTCCTGCTCGAGGTCTTTGCGGATCATGTCCTTGTAGCCCATTCCGGCGATGTCTCCGCCGACCGCTACACGCCAACGTTTGGTCATTGACGACCTCCTGAGTGGTGCTCTAATCGATTATCGGAATCTAGCTGGAGGCGACGAGGCGAGCCAGTTTGAGGTAGCCGCCGACGTTCCAGGCGGTCCGCCCAACAAACAGACCGTCGATGTGAGGTGCCACCGCAAGCTCGGGAGCGTTCTCCAGGTTGACGCTGCCGCCGTAGAGAATGGGCATCGCTTCCCCCGCAGCGCCGTATTCATCGACGACTGCCTGGCGGAGGACGGCGTGCATGTCATCGGCCTGTTCGGCCGTAGCCGGGGTGCTTCCCTCGCCAATCGCCCAGACCGGTTCGTAGGCGAGCATCGTTTTCGCGACCTGCTCATCGTCGAGGCCGGAGAGTGCGATCAAGGTTTGACGGACCACGAATGGAATGTGCGAGCCGGTCTCCCGTTCCTCGGCTGATTCGCCCACGCAGACGAGGGGAGTGAGCCCAAAGCGAAGCGCGGCGGCGGTCTTCGCCTGCACGGTGTGATCTGTCTCTCCAAAGTGCCGGCGCCGCTCGGCGTGGCCGATGCACGTCATCGTCGCCCCGATCTCGGTGAGCATCGGTGCCGATACCTCGCCGGTGAAGGCGCCGAACTCATCCCAGTGGACGTTCTGTGAGCCAACCCGAACGTTGACCGCATCGAGCGTTCTCGCGACGGGGTCGATGAGGGGAAACGGAGGAAGCACGAACGCATTCACTGCGGTGTCGAACTCAGGGGCAGCTGCAGCGAGCGTCGATGCAAACTCGACTGCTTCGGCCCTTGTTTTGTTCATCTTCCAGCTGGTCCCGATCCACGGCTTGGAGCGAGGTGCGGCGTTCAGCATGAGGAGTCCCCTTGGATAAACGATGATCGAGCGCTCTTATCATAAGGTGGACTGAGAGCACTCAAACTCTGAAAAGGAGCGACCATGGCACACGTTCACAACGAGCCAACTGACTTCTACAAGGAGATGACGGACGGCTTCGTTCTTGCCTACTCGCGTTACGTAGAGAAGGTCCCCGGAGCCTCCGGTGTCATGCGACGGGGCGGTCCTGTACCTGGCAAGGTGAGCGTTGTGATTGGCGGCGGCAGCGGGCACTACCCGGCCTTTTGCGGGACGGTTGGGCCGGGCTTCGCCGACGGCGCCGTGATCGGCGACATCTTCACCTCACCTTCTACAGAGCAGTGCTACCGCGTGGCCAAGGCGCTCGATGGTGGTGCCGGTGTGCTCTTCAGCTTCGGCAACTACGCCGGCGATGTCATGAACTTCGGCAGCGCCGAGCAGCGGCTCCGTGACGAAGGCATCGACTGTCGCACAGTGCTGGTCACCGATGACGTCGCCTCTGGCAAGCCGCATGAGCGCGAGAAGCGCCGTGGTGTGGCGGGTGACTTCACAGTGTTCAAAGTCGCATCGGCTGCAGCCGATCGTGGCGACTCACTGGACGATGTCGAACGTATCGCCATCAAAGCCAACGATGTCACC
>CBDUNF010000077.1:0-14234 GCA_965368515.1 uncultured bacterium | reverse complement strand
CCGGCGAGACGGCGGCCTCGTGCTTCCTCGACCTCGTCGGAGCGCTCGATGGCGAAACCGAACCCGATGTCTGGGGGGTCGCTCTGTCCGGCCTCGCTGAGCTGGCTCGGGTGATCTCCTCGGACGATCGACCTGCTCTCCAGGCAAGAGTTCGTAACCTGGTTGGCAGCCAAGCGGCTGAACTGGGCTGGGCCCCGGAAGGCGGCGAGAGCGATCTCACCCGCAGGCTGCGGGGACTGCTGCTGCGCACCATGGGCAACCTCGGCGATGATCTTGTCACTCAGGCCACCGCTCGCGATGCCTTCGAGGACACGATCGAGAACGCCGACCATGTCGATGCTGATGTAGCAGACGCCGTAATCGGCATCGTTGCGGCGAATGGCGGTATGGACGAGTTCAATCGGTTTCTTGGTCTGCGCAATGATGCCGCTAGCCCCCAGGAGGAAGTTCGATTCCTGCGTGCTGCCGCTGCGGTCCCTGAGAAGGACACCGCGACCCGGCTCGTTGAGATGATTCTCGCTGGTGAGGTGCGCAGCCAGGACTCCAACTGGCTTCTGGCCCGTCTGCTCGGACACCGCGACACCGGACCAACGGTGTGGGAGTTGGTCAAGGCTAATTGGGACGACATTCTCGAGGCGATGCCGCCGCAGAACCGCCGGCGCATGCTCGACCTCATCCTGTATCGGTCGGAGCCGGAGATTGCGGCTGACATCGAGTCGTGGCTTGCGAAGCATCCCATCGGGGGTGCCGACAAGTACACGGCACAACAGATGGAGCGGCTCCGGGTGCGGGTAGGCCTGCGGGAGCGCGAAGGGGAGCGTCTCGGCGAAGCCCTAGCTGATCCGGCGTAGCCCGAGCGACAAGAACAAGAGCGCAGCGAGGAACAGTCCGAGCCCGATGTAGGCCGCTGTGGCGGATCCGGTCATGATCAGACCGAGTATTCCCATCAGCAGGCCCATCTCTGCGATCGCGACGCGACCAACGAAGTGCAGCATGAGATTCGTGCCGGCTTGCGATGATTCGCCGACCGTGGACCACCAGTGCAACGCAAGCAGGAGACCGACGGCTCCGAAGGCAGCTGTGGCCAGCGCAGCTCCCCCGGTGAGGTCGGGGTTGGCGGCTTCACCGAAGTCGACGATTGACAGCACTACCACCGCCGCAACACCGGCGATGGCGAATGACCTGACGATTAGGTTCAGGTTTCGTTTGGTCTCATCCACCGGAGCGACTGTAGTGGCGTCGGTGGAGTTCTTCGGGTCGTTAGTGTTCTGGTGAAATCGAGGAGGTCTCTGTGCCGGTGGTAACTATTGATGGTGGGCCGCTTCGGATCGACGACGTCGTTGCCGTCGCCGACGGACGAGCTACGGTTGCGATCGGTCCCGGCGTGGCTGAACGGATGGCCCCGGCTCGGGCACTGGTGGAGACCGTTGTTGCTGAGAACCGAACTGTGTACGGCATCACCACCGGGTTTGGGCGTCTCGCCACAACGCACATCGAACCGGATGCTGCCGCCCAGCTGCAGGTTCGCTTGCTGCGGAGCCATGCGGCCGGTGTCGGCGAGCGTCTTCGCGATCGGACGGTGCGGGCCATGCTCCTGCTGCGAGCCCGGACACTGTCGCAGGGCTATTCCGGAGTGCGGCCCGTAATCGTCGAACGGCTAGTCGAGATGCTGAACCGCGGGCTTCTTCCGGTTGTGCCCGGCCAGGGTTCGGTTGGAGCATCAGGTGACCTAGCTCCTTTTGCACATCTCGCACTACCGATCATTGGTGAAGGCCAGATCCGGGTCGATGGTGTTGAGATGGACGCCGCATCCGCGCTTGCGGCAGCAGGTCTGGAACCGATCACGCTGGCAGCCAAGGAGGGGCTGAGCCTGCTGAACGGAACCGAGGGGATGCTGGCCTTGGGATCGCTCGCTCTCGACCGCGCCGTCACCCTCGCAAATGCTGCGGATATCGCGTGTGCCTTGTCGGTCGAGGGTCTGCTCGGTTCGGTCAAGCCGTTTCTCCCCGCTATTCACGCACTGAGACCTCACCCCGGTCAGATCAAGTCGGCGGCCAATATCGCCCGTCTGCTCGAAGGATCGGAAATCGTCGCCAGCCACGCCCATGACATGGTTCATGCCGTTCAGGACGCATACAGTCTGCGGTGTGCGCCCCAGGTCCACGGGGCGAGTCGCGACGGCCTGAGCCATGCAGAAGCCGTTTTCTCGCGGGAGCTCGGCTCGGTTGTCGACAATCCCATTGTTTTTGCCGATGAGGGTGTCGTCGTTTCGGGCGGCAACTTCCATGGGCAACCGCTGGCGATCGTCCTCGACTTCATGGCGATTGCAGCGACCGAGCTGGGGTCGATCTCCGAGCGCCGTACAGATCGCATGCTGGATCCGGATCGTTCTAGCGGTCTTCCCCCGATGCTTGCCGCCGATCCCGGTCTCGATTCCGGGCTGATGCTGGCGCAGTACACCGCGGCGGCCCTGGTTGCCGAGAACCGGGTGCTGTCGCACCCTGCTTCCGTCGAATCGATTCCCACATCGGGGCTGCAGGAGGACCATGTTTCAATGGGTTGGGGGGCGGCTCGCAAGCTACAGCAGGTGCTGGCCAACACCGCCAATGTTCTTGCCGTGGAGATAATGTGCGCAGTCTCGGCCATTGAGTATCGGGCACCGGTACCTCCAAGCGACCGTACCGCGGCAGTTTGTTCGCTGGTTCGTGAGCATGTGAGTCGTCTCGAGGAGGACCGGCCCATCGGCCCGGACATCGAAGTCATCTCGGAACTCATCTGCTCCGGCGCCCTCAACGAGGTTCTCGGTTAGCAGATCTGGGCCGTACGGTGCGTACAATGGACTTTCGTCAACATATTGGAGCAAGACATGGGTTTCATGGACACTGTCAAAGGTTGGTTTTCCAAAGCCAAGGACACTGCAGGTGACGTAGCCGACAAAGCCGGTGACATGGCTGAGGGTGCGTGGGACAAGACCAAGGACGTTGCTGGTGACGTTGCCGATAAGGCCGGCGATGTTGCTGAGAAGGCCGGCGATGTGGCCGAGGGTGCTTGGGACAAGACCAAGGATGTCGCCGGAGACATCAAGGACAAGTTCGACGGCGACGACGATGTCGTCGAAGAGGTCAAGGACGCCGTCGAAGGCGAACAGGCCTAGGTCCTCCGTATACGAATCGAAGACCGCCGGCTTGCCGGCGGTCTTCTTGTTTGGTCAGTCGGCGGCGGCTGTGAGGACTCGCTCCTCGAATTGCGTCGCCTTCACGTATGCAGCGTTCACCCACGTACCGCTTGGGGTATCATCCGCCGATCGCCACTCGATGACCTGGAGCCCGTCAATCCAGACGGTGCCAGACCCCGACTCGGGTGGGGCCAACCCAACGCCGACCAGAGCGGTGTTGGCGCCAATTGGCGGAGGCGGGAGATCAACCCACAGTTCCTGCCATTCGCCGTTATTGACGAGCGGCAGTTCTACATCGACTGTCTCGAGTGGTGTTGAGTCTGGTTCCCGGGTTGGGTCGGTGTCGTCAAACTCGTAGTAGATCACCCGAACGAACGGGATTCCGGCTCCCACCCGTTTGCCCCAAACCCGCACCGAGAACGTGGCATCGCCGTCGACCGGTGCGCCGTCTGAGTCGAACCAGCGGTGTTGTGGCATCGATACTCGTGCGGCGGTGCGGGCCACGAGGTCGTTGAGGTGCTGGGAGGTGCGGTCGAGCCGGACGACCCACTGGCCTGCCGGGCTGGTCGGGTCGATTTCGAGGCTCAGCGGGGGCACCGACCATTCGAGCCCGCCCTCGGAGAGGTCGTCGGCCTGAAGATCTTCCAGGTCTCCGTAGCCAAAGAGATCACGTCCGATGAGAAGCCCGTCGGTGTCATCGCCGATCTGAATCAGAGTCCCGCCGACCGGGGTGGGGACAGCGGCGGCGACGGCTAGTGGGAGGGGCACGGGCTGACGCCACGCTTCGATTCTGCCCCGTCCCTGATCGTTTACCACCACCGCGGTCACGGGGGCCTCGGTGCGGGTTGAGCCGATACGGCGGTCGGGGAGCCGAAGCGATTCGGCATTCTGGAGCGACGCTTCGTTGACCTGGCGCAGAATCGCATCTGCCAGGTCACCGCCGGCGGCGACGGGCCGATAGCCATCGATGATGACTGGAAAGATGGTCGCCTCGATCAGGTTGGTGCCCTCGAATACCGTCCGGAGCACGACAGACGGATGCGTCGACAGAAAATCCTGGTCAAAGACGAAGTTCCCCAGGCTGTAAGCAATGAGGGTGTCCTCGTAGATTTCGAAACCCTGGAGGATGTGGGGGTGGTGTCCCACCACGAGGTCGGCACCGGCGTCGACCGCTGCTCGGGTCGCTTTGCCGAAGTAGTCGGAGCTGACCTCGGCAAACTGATAACCCCCATGAAGCTGGACGATCACGAGATCGGCGCCTGCAGATCTTGCGGCAGCAACGGCGTCTGTAACCGAGGAACGCGAGTAGAGGGCGGCCCCGCCATGACCCCTCCGAGCAACCCAGTCTTGGAGTTCGGGATAAGTGCGCGTCATCTCGCGCCACAGGGCGGCTCCATCGCCCTCGGTCAGATCGGGTTCGATACTGTCGAATAGCCGCCACATCGTGCCCGGGCGTCGACTCGCCAGTGGGACGTACGCCGCGTCGCCTGCGACGCCGAAGCCGAAATCGCGCTTTTCGTATTGCCAGCGGTCCTGTTCGGCGAGCGTCGCCGGCTCGGGTGCCGTGGCATCGGGCAGGCTGTCGTTTACGTAGTCGCCGGTGACCGTGGTCATCGATACCATGCCGATTGTCAGTTCGCCCGCAGAAACCATCGCAGGTAGTGCTGCATCGGCTGCGGTCGAGCCGGCTCCGGTGTGGAGAACGCCGGCTGCGTCAAGATTGCGGACGGTCGAGGCCAAGCCGGCATCCAGCCAGTCGTTGATGTGGTTGTTGCCGAGCGTAACCAGATCGACTCCCAACTCGTCGAGAGACTCCAGCGTCTCCGGAGGGCTCTGCAACAGGTATCGCTTTCCGGCGTAGGCGTCCTCGTCCGCCAACGTGCCGACAACGCTCTCGAGGTTGACGGTTGACAGATCGGCCATCGAGAACAGCGGGGCGATAGCACTCACCACAGCGCGGGCAGTGGCGGCGTCTACCACCATTGGCTCCTCGTCGTCGGCTGGTTCTAGATAGCGACGACCCATCATGAAGTCTCCAGCAAAGTGCATCACGGTCCGCTCGCCACCGGGCCCGCTCGAGGCGAGAAGCTGGAGTGTCGGCCTTTCATGCCCGGGTGAGCCAATAACGATCGCATCAGACAGCATCCCGGTCGCCGCGACAATGGCGAGTTCCGGGGAGCGGAGTTCGACTGCCACGGTCCCGTCCGCTCCGGTGACGCTCGCCATCTGACCGTGCGTCACCTTCGCACCGACCACGGGATTCCCCTGTTCATCGACAACGGTGAGTTCGTAGGTGGTTGCGGGCGGCGTTGTTGTTGCCTCGGCGTCAATCCGCCATGCAACGACAAGCGAGACCATCAAAGCAAGGGCAAGCGCAAAAAGGGCCGCGGTGCGACCATCGATCTTTGATCTGCTCGTAGCCATGATGTTCCCGTCGTGCCGCATGTTGCGGTCCAGTGTGTTTTCGGTCGAAAGAGCGCGCGAAATGAGTGTTCTGTTCGCCGGAATCGGATAGCTTGATTGCAGGCAAACGTCCGAGATGGAGGAACAATGCAGAGCCACGAGGTCGAGTACAAGATATTCGGAGACGATCTCCAGTTTGTTGAGGTCGAACTCGATCCAACCGAGAGCGTTGTCGCCGAGGCCGGGGCAATGATGTACATGACCGAAGGCATCACGTTCGAGTCGAAGATGGGCGATGGCTCCGAGGTGGATCAGGGCTTGTTCGGCAAGCTGAAGAGTGCCGGCAAGAGAGCGATCACGGGCGAGTCGCTATTCATGACTCACTTCACGAACTCCGGTGCAGGGGTGCAACAAGTGGCCTTTGCTGCTCCATATCCCGGCAAGATCGTCCCGGTCGACCTGGCAACATTGGGTGGTCGCCTGATCTGTCAGAAGGACGCCTTCCTATGCGCCGCGTTGGGCACCAAGATTGGCATCGCGTTCAACCGTAAACTCGGCGCCGGCTTCTTCGGCGGTGAGGGGTTCATCCTCCAAGACCTACAGGGCGACGGCAAAGTCTTTCTTCACGCCGGTGGAACCATTATCGAGAAGCGCTTGATGGGGGAGAAGCTTCGTGTTGATACCGGTTGTCTTGTCGCATTCGAGCCAACGATCGAGTATTCGATTGAGCGCGCCGGCAAGCTCAAGTCGCAGGTTTTTGGTGGTGAAGGCTTGTTCCTGGCAACATTGCAAGGCACCGGTCGGGTCTGGCTGCAATCTTTGCCGTTCTCTCGTCTCGCCGACAGGATTGCTCCTATGGGCGGTGGTGCGTCCGAGGGTGAAGGGTCGGTTATCGGCGGGATCTCCACCATGTTCGAGAGATAGCTGCGATCGGCTGATGCCTGATCGCCGAGGGGGAAGGCCTTGTCATGGGGGTGCCGGTATCGCGGCAGGTTTCCGTTTCGGGCTGCGAGTAGCCTGGAGGCAGCATCGATTTAGGAGGTTCGTGTGTCCGGACCGCGCCCGGTGAGGGCTCCGCGGGGTACTCAGCTTCGTACAAAGGGATGGCTCCAGGAGGCAGCGTTGCGCTGTCTGATGAACAATCTGGACCCCGAGGTAGCCGAGAACCCTGACGAGTTGGTCGTCTACGGAGGTAGGGGGAAGGCCGCTCGTAGCTGGGATGCGTTTGATGCGATTGTTCGCAATCTGGAGAGTCTCGACAACGACGAGACATTGTTGGTGCAGTCGGGCAAGCCGGTCGGTCGATTCCGTACCCACGAGATGGCACCCCGCGTGCTCATCGCGAACAGCAATCTTGTCCCCGACTGGGGTACGTGGGAGCACTTTTGGGAGCTCGAGGACGCTGGTTTGATGATGTACGGCCAGATGACGGCCGGGTCGTGGATCTACATCGGTACCCAGGGGATTCTCCAAGGGACGTATCAGACGTTCGTAGCGCTGGCAGAGAAGCGTTTTGGTGGCTCGCTGCGGGGCACCATCACGCTGACGGGCGGGCTCGGCGGCATGGGTGGTGCCCAGCCACTTGCGATCACGATGTGTGACGGTGTCGCTCTTTGTGTCGACGTCGACCCGTTGCGGATCAAGCGCAGGGTGGACCATCGCTATCTGGATGTGTTTGCGGACTCGCTCGACGAGGCAATTGAGCTGGTGGTGCAGGCGAAGAAGGACAAGAAGGCGCTTTCGGTCGGTGTAGTCGGCAACGCTGCCGTGGTCTTCCCAGAACTGCTGCGACGCGGTGTTGACATCGACATCGTCACCGACCAGACATCCGCGCATGATCCACTGAATGGCTACGTCCCGGCCGGCTATTCATTGGACGATGCCGATGATCTCCGCGACAAGGATCCTGACGCATACATCAAGGCTGCCCGAGAGTCGATGGCCGTCCACTGCGAGGCGATGGTTGGATTCCAGCGGGCCGGCGCCGAGGTCTTCGACTACGGCAACAACCTCCGTGGCGAGGCCAAGGCAGGCGGATACTTCGACGCTTTTGAGTACCCAGGTTTTGTTCCCGCGTATATCCGGCCGCTCTTCTGCGAGGGTCTCGGGCCGTTCCGCTGGGTGGCCCTTTCCGGTGACCCTGCGGACATTGCTGCGACCGACAGAGCTGTTCTCGATCTCTTCCCGGAGAATCGGGCACTTGCCCGCTGGATTGAGATGGCCGCCGAACGGGTCCACTTTCAGGGTCTTCCGGCACGGATCTGCTGGTTGGGCTACGGGGAACGGCACAAGGCAGGCCTGGCCTTCAACGATCTGGTTGCATCGGGCAAGATCACGGCACCGATCGTTATCGGTCGTGACCACCTCGATTCCGGTTCGGTGGCGTCACCGTACCGGGAGACCGAATCGATGAAGGATGGTTCAGACGCGGTCGCGGACTGGCCGATCCTCAACGCGCTGTTGAATACGGCATCGGGTGCAGCTTGGGTTGCGGTCCATCACGGTGGTGGGGTTGGGATCGGCAAATCGATCCATGCTGGGGCCCAGGTAGTGGCTGACGGTTCCGTCGAAGGCGCGCTCCGTTTGGAACGTGTACTGACCAACGACCCCGGTACGGGGATCATCCGTCATGTCGATGCCGGCTACGAAGAAGCTGAGCAAGCGGCCGCCGACCGAGGCGTGATCATCCCGATGCAGGATCAGTAGTGAAAACCGGCTCAATCGTCCACACCAATATCGGCCAACTTGTTACCAACGATCCCGATCGAGACGGCTTACTCGGCGTCGTTGCCGATGCCGCAATCGTCATCAAGGACGGCTTGGTCGACTGGGTTGGTCCCAAAGAAGAACTGCCGCCGGTGGCGGAAGGCACGCCGGTGGTGGATTGTCACGACAACGCTGTTGTTCCCGGTTTTGTCGATTCACACACCCACCTTGTCTTCAGTGGGGATCGAGCCGACGAGTTCGGGCGTCGCCTCCGCGGCGAGTCGTACGAGCAGATCATGGCAGCCGGCGGTGGGATTCAGTCGACCGTGTCGGCAACTAGGGCAGCGTCGATCGCGGACCTGACGAACGAAACGCTGGAGAGAGCGATGCGCATGCAGGCCAGCGGCACGACCACCCTCGAGATCAAGTCTGGTTACGGGCTCGATCTCGAGAACGAACGCCAATCCCTGGCGGTCGCGGCGGCGGTTGGATCGGCTGTGGCCCTCGACGTCGTGCCAACGTTTCTGGGCGCCCACAGCGTGCCTCCTGAGTTTGCCGGTGATGCCGACGGGTACGTGGATTACGTTGTCGCAGAGCTGATTCCCGGGTGTGCTCCGCTCGCCCGTTTCTGTGATGTGTTTTGTGACGAGGGCGTGTTCACAGTGGACCAGGCCCGCAAAGTTCTGCTGGCGGCGAAAGCACATGGCCTGTTGCCGCGGCTGCATGCCAATCAGCTGGCCCGTTCCGGCGGGGTACAGCTGGCCGTCGAGATCGGTGCGGTGAGCGCGGACCATCTCGACCGTCTGGAGGATGAAGACATCACGCTGCTCGCTGATGCGGGGACGGTGGCGGTCCTATTGCCGGGAGTGTCTTTCTCGCTTCGGTTGCCTCAAGCCCGGGGGGTGGACCTTTGGGACGCGGGCGTTCCTGTGGCGCTAGCCACGGACTGCAATCCTGGCACATCGTATGTCGAGACAATGCCGTTCGTGATTGCGCTTGCGTGCCAGGAGATGGGGCTGTCACCCGAGCAGGCCGTCTGGAGTGCCACTCGGGGTGGTGCGCTCGCGTTGGGACTCGAGGATCGGGGCTGGCTCGTTCCGGGGGCCCTTGGCGATCTTGCCCTCCTTTGCCACCCGTCGTACGTGCATCTTGCATACCGACCGGACGCACAGGGCGTATGCGGGGTGCTGAAGCGGGGTCTGCCGGTCTCTAGCCGGCGGTAGCGACCGATATCGTCGTGTCGGTCTCCGCCAGCCGGACTATGTCGGCCGGACCGAGGGGCAGACTCAGCACAAACTCGTTGCCGACCGGCTCGTGCGGCCGGTAGATCAGATCGCCGACCATTGCTTGGGCGAGGTGTCTGGCAATCGCAAGACCCATGCCGTAGCCCCGAACCCGGCTCCCGTCCTTCTCCCCGCGGTCCCAGAAGCGGAAAATCCGATTGGTCATCTCTTGGGGAATTCCCGGTCCCGTGTCTGAAACCACGATCTCGCAGCCCGACCCGACCACGGCGGCCGTCACTGCAACGCCGGTCTTGCCATACTTTGCGGCGTTCTCTACGAGGTTCCGGATTATCTGCACCAGGCGGTCGGGATCTGCGACGAGTGTCACGACCGGGTCGATCGTGGTTTCGACGGCGATACCGTAGCGGGCATCGACCAACGCAATCGCATCGTCTGCGGCCTGCTTGAGATTGACGATGCCGAGGTGAAGGCGGAGTCGGCCTGTCTCGAGGTGTGACAGAGTCAATAGGTCATCAACCATCATCGACAGGTGAGTCGATTGCCGATTGATTATCGCCAGGAATTCGGCGATCTCCGGTTCGGTGAGTGACGTCCAATCGGTCCCAAGCATCTCGGCGAACCCGGAGATCGCGGTAGCGGGCGTCCGCAACTCGTGCGACACCATCCGCATAAATCGATTGCGCGCATCGAGCAGATCTTGCTCGCGTCGCTGCGCCGCCTCCCGGTTGCGAGCAAACCGATGGACGACGAATCCGAATCCGGCGAGGACGAGTAGCAGAAGCGGACTGACGATCCTTGTGACCAGTCGAATCTGCTCGGCGGTTTCCTGAGAACTCGTCAGGCGTGCCCGGGTCGATTCGACGGCTTCTGCGAACAGCTCGTCGATCGAGCGGGCGACGGCGTCGGCCGCCGCATAGCTCTCCTCGACAGAGACCACGACGCTGCCTCGGTCGGTCGAGTGGAGGATGAGGTTGTCGAGGGCATCGATAGCTTCACTAGCGATGAGCGCATTGATGGCTTCTTGAGTCACGCCCATGGGTACGAATCGGGCCAGGTCCTCGGCCAACTCCTCGCTGGGCAGCGGAGCATCGGGTTCTGGGACCTCAGTCGTCCCTAGAGTCTCGATGAAGCGGCTCACCTGACCCGGGATGCCCGGGCCGCGACGACTCTCGGCCTCGATGGCGATGAGCATGTAGTCCCAGCTGCGAGACGAGAGCAGCGCTGTCGTTTCGAGATCGCGCAGCTCGGCAACATGGTGTCCGTCTGATGGGACTACACCGGAACAGCAAGCGACCTGCACCATTTCGTTGTAGGCAACCATTCGATCGAACGGATCTTCGATTGCCGACGGTTCAACTGCTGAGTCGAGCCCGGCCAGCCACCGCTGTGCCTCGTTGCCCACAGAGTCGGCACGATCTGTGACAGCCTTCGCACCTTCCGAGGCAGTCTCAACGGCTGTAGTCCTCTGAGCGGTTATTGGCGCGGTCGCCATGGATCCCGGGCCATTGATCAGGTCGATGATGTTGGCCGCCTCTTCGGCGGCCAGTATTGCTGACACAGATTGCCGGTGTTCGAGCAGATTGACGGTTGCCGCCTGCTGGTCCGCGTCGTCAATGCGTTGGGCGGCAGCCGCGGTGAAGCTCAGCGCGATCGCGACGATCGCAACTGCAACTGCGCCCAACCCCATGAAAGCAATGAAGGTGGTCGCAACCGACTGTCGTCTGTTGGCCATGGGGGCTATATCGGGCGGTTGACGCGGCGCCTGAACCGTCGTGGCAAACTCCTCCTATGGCTGTCCCTTACCTAAGCGCCGAATATCCGCTTCGATTCGCCCATCGGGGGAGTCGTGTCTTGTGGCCGGAGAATACTGCCGAGGCGTTCCAGGGAGCTATCGACCTCGGCTACAAGTACATCGAAACCGATGTCCGCATTACTCGTGACGGTGTCGTTGTTGCTTTCCACGATGCCACCCTGGATCGTACGACCAACGGTTCCGGGCCCGTATCGAGTTGGGATCTTGCCGACCTGCAGCGTCTGGATGCTGCCTGGTGGTTCGATAAAGAGAACCGCTTCCCGCTGCGGGGGACCGGCGTGCGTATCAGGCCGCTTGGCGAACTGTTCGACACCTGGCCCAACGCCCTCTTCAATATCGATCTCAAGGGGGCGGGTCTCGAGTGGCCTGTTGCCGATGTCATCAAGCGGCACCGACGAGAGAACTCGGTCTTGATAGGATCGTTCGTGGATCATCGGATCGCCAAGTTCCGACGGATTACACGCGGGGCGGTGGCGGTTTCAGCCGGGCCATCCACCGCGCTGGCCATGGTCGCAGCCTCCCGGCTCGGCCGGACGGTACGGCGGCCCGCAGCTGCGTACCAGCTTCCTTTCGACTACCGCCTTGTCCCGGTCGACGCCAAGCTTGTCGCGGCGATTCACGAGGCAGGAGCTCAGATGCACACGTGGACCGTCAACGAAAGGGCCGATATGCATCGTCTCTTGGACCTCGGCGTTGACGGTATCGTCTCGGATCGTCCCGACATCCTCAATGAGGTGTTGCGAGAGAGGGGCCACGATGTCTGATGTGAAGATCGGAGAGATTGCGCTGCTCCAGGTTCATGGGGACCTGCTGAAGCATCCAGATCGGTTTGACCCGACCCCGTTGATCCAGGTTGATGAGGCCAGTATCGATGCTGCCGGCATGCTCGGTTGGACCGGGTCCGCATGGGTGGTTGATGTGCACCACAAGGCGTGGCCCGGGCGAGGAGGACGACGCCCGCTTTCGGTCGGGTTCACCAGTCACTACGACAAGATGCGTGAGCATTTTCGCGATGTGCCCCTCGGTGCGGCAGGTGAGAACATCGTGGTTACTTCCGATGAGGTGATGACCGTCGATAGCTTGGGGAGCACGCTATTGGTACGCGGCGGCGACGGGCGCGAGGTTGCTCTCACCGGGCCAAAGGTGGCAAAGCCCTGTCTGCCGTTCACATCTTTCATGCTCGACCTGCCCACCGTCGGCACGCTGCAGGAGATCGGTTACGACCTGTCTTTTCTCGACAACGGCATGCGAGGCTTCATCGTCGGCGTTGACGGTCTGACCGAGCCAGTGCGGCTGCGGGTTGGTGACGAGGTATTCCTCGGCCAACAGGGTGGCGAATAGACGCCGGCGGAACGGAGCCAATCGACATCGTCCTAGACGCCCGGTGGGGTGAATGGGAGTCCCTGCAGTTGGATGAGTCTGTGGATCGCAGCATCACGAGCCTCGTCAAAACTGGCGTCGTTCACCTGGTGGAGATCTTCACCCTTTTCCTGGAGGTATACCCGGTAGCGGTCTTTGTCACGCAGGATGTAAAGCCCGTCTTTGGGGCCAACGATGTTCCGGCCTAGGGCCAGCAGCGCATCGCCATCGGGAATCTCGGCGATGAGATCGATCCACTCCAGGTTGAAGGCCTCTTCAAAATCGGTGGTGCCGGTGGCGCGCCTGCCGAGGACCCTGTTTGCCATTCGCTGCGCTCTCAAGCCCAGGATGGCTTCGGCTTGTTCTTGTCGGGTTGGTCGATCCATGGACCAGCGACGTTAGCCGCGCTGAGCGATGCGGGCGTCGTGGCCGTGAACCCACCGGCAGGACGCATGGTGTCGCCTATGAAGATGCGCCCGTTCCCGAAGCTGGATCTCTCGGCAAACAACCAGGTTGGTCGTGGCTCGTACGAAGTATTTGGTTTCGGATCCGTAGACTTGAGCTATGGCTAGACGACCCGTGCAACCTATGCTCGATGATGTCCGTGAGGAGCTCGACAAGCGGGGGCTGCTCGACTTGTACGAGGCCCGTCCGTTCTATCAGCGCAACGACTACCTCTCTTGGATTGGCCGTGCGGTCAAGGAAGAGACCCGGCACAAGAGGCTTGCCCAGATGCTCGACGAGTTGGATGAAGGCGGCATCTACATGGGCATGGACCACCCGCCGAGCCGGAGATCGCCGGGTTCTTGAGGGCTATGCAGCCCGTGGGCAGGGCTCAGTTGCCTCTGCGTATCGCTCCGATGTGTCTGCCACGAGTCGGGGCGCGGTCGGCCGCAGCGTGGCTCCGTAGACGATGGCGCCGATCGTTACGGCGAATCCGAACAACTGGGTGGTGCTCAGCGACTCGGACAGAAGGATCCATCCTGCCGCAGCTCCGGTAATCGGCGCTGCTAGTCCAAGGAGAGGTGGGGCCACGACGGGCAGCTTGCGGATACCGTTGAACCAGAGGACGAAGGCGAGCGCTGTGCCGGCCAGGCTCAAGTAAGCGAATCCGGCGATGTTCATGA
Organism: uncultured bacterium; assembly: GCA_965368515.1. GTDB lineage: Bacteria > Actinomycetota > Acidimicrobiia > Spongiisociales > UBA5794 > JAAETI01. The sequence continues at coordinate 407 of CBDUNF010000077.1, read as the reverse complement.
GCGACAGCTCGGCTGGGGCCCCTTCGAACACGATTACCAGCGGGACGAGAATGAGTCCACTGAGCAGGAGCTGCCAGCCGGTCGCTGTGATTCGATTGGGCGGGGTCGGGTACTGCTTGGTGAGTACCGCTCCGACTGCAAAGGATATGTTGGCTCCGATGGCGGCCGCCACACCGATGGTGTCGACGTTGGCATCTGGCCGGATCACGATCAGGGCGACACCAAACGCTGCGGTGATCCCAACGGCGATGTCAATCGGGCGGGCTCGCTCGCCGACGATGAGCCAGGTGATGAGGACCACGAGCAAGGGCTGCAACCCACCGGTGGCGGCGGCGACACCGCCGGGCAATCGGTACACGCCAACAACGAGAAGCGGGAAGAAGATCCCGAAGTTGAACAGTGACACG
>CBDUNF010000076.1:0-14247 GCA_965368515.1 uncultured bacterium | reverse complement strand
GAGCGAGGAGCACAAGCTCGAAGTGTGGAAGGAGATGGAGACTCTCGTCGTCGAAGCATGGGTGGAGCAAGGTGTAGCGCCCGCAGCTGCGGCTGCAGCGGTGCGGGCGGCGCCGGAAGTTGATCCCACAGAGTGGAAGCGGCGCGAAGAGACCACCAGCCACGACGTAGCCGCCTTCGTCGACGTGCTGGCCGAGTCGGTGGAGGTCGGAGGCGAGTGGGTCCACTACGGTCTCACCTCTTCTGACATGCTCGACACAGCCCAGGGATTCATTCTGAACGAAGCGGGGGCGCTCCTGCAGAAGCGGGTCGACGATCTTCTCGCAGTCGTCAAGGCCAAGGCCTTCGCCCATCGCGACACAGTCATGATCGGACGAACACACGGCATTTGGGCGGAGCCGACGACGTTCGGCATGAAGGTCGCCACCTGGGCGTTTGAAATCGACCGTGACCGCAAGCGCCTCGCCGCGGCTCGGAAATCGGTCGCGGTTGGCAAGATATCCGGTGCGGTCGGTACCTATGCGCACACCCCGCCGACAATCGAAGCCTATGTGTGCGAACGATTGGGACTGGAAATCGAGCCGGCCTCATCGCAGATCACCCATCGCGACCGTCATGCGGAGTTCCTGTCGGTACTGGCGCTCATCGGCGCATCGCTGGAACGGTTCGCCACCGAGATCCGCCATCTGCAGCGATCCGAGGTTGGCGAAGCTCGAGAGTCCTTTGGCAAGGGCCAGAAGGGCTCGTCGGCTATGCCCCACAAGCGCAACCCGATCGCGTCGGAGAACATCACCGGGCTGGCGCGGTTGCTCCGCTCCTACGCCTCAGTCGGATTCGAGAACGTCGCGCTGTGGCACGAGCGGGATATCTCCCACTCCTCGGCAGAACGGGTGGCATTGCCGGATTCCTGCCTCCTCCTCGACTTTGCCCTGGCTCGGATGACGAAGCTCATCGACAACCTCGTCGTCGACACCGACAGGATGCTGCAGAATCTCGACTCGACTCGGGGACTCGTGTTCTCACAGGCAGTACTGCTGGCGCTGATCGAAGAGCAGGGCCTCTCCCGTGATGCCGCCTACCGGATCGTGCAACGAAACGCGATGCGGGCCTGGGATGAGGGACTCCGCCTGCGGGATCTACTCAGCGAGGATGAAGACGTAACCCTCGGTGCCGACGTGCTGGACAGATGTTTTAGCGCCACACACTTCCTCCGCCACAGCGGGGTCGTATTCGAGCGCCTCGCAGCGATCTAGTAGTCGACGAGCACCAGCACTTCCATCAGCAGTGTGTCGCCACGGACCTCACCGCCGAAACCGGTGCCGCGGAGCGGAGCGAAGACGGCGGACTCATTCGATGTCGTCGGCACCAAGCCAACAATCCGGGCTATGTCCGCATAGAAGATGAGCCCGTCACCGACAACAAGCGCGTCGAGTTCCTGATACATCGCAGAGTCCACTAGTCCGCTGCCGCTACCAGCGACAACATCCGCCACCAGGTCCGATCCGGTTCCGATCACAAGCAACTCGTCACTCACTGAGTAGCTTGCGATGTCTTCACCATCGAACGAAACGGTGGTGACTCCTCCGCTCTGACCGACGTCCGCACCGCTTTCGCGATAGAGGTCTTCGAGCATGCTGAGAACCTCAGCAATCGGACCCGGCTCGGTGAGTCCGAGCGCACCGACCACGCCTACCGGCACATCGGTCGAGGCTGCAATCGCACCCTCTCTGGTTTCGGTAGCTGCAATCGTCAGGTCACCCGAGAGGGATTCGATGAGAGCCACCACATCGACTCCGATCTGAGCCGACAGTTCATCCAGCGGATAGCCCAGGTCTGTCAGGGCCCGCTCATCAAAGGCCGCTGAATTCGATTCACCAGAACCCGCAACTGAAACGAACCCGAGCGTGCCTGCCGGCAAACTCGCCAGCACATCCGTGTCGGGAGCAAGCGCTCCTTCCATGCCTTCGGCGCCGACGAGGACGTAGCTAAACAGCAAACCCTCATCAACAAGGCTGACCGCGGCTGCACCGGCCGTGAAGGGGGGCTCACCAGCGTCAATCTCAGCCTCCGGACCCGCCAGGGCAGCGAGGTCCGTCACCCCGGTGAACGCGGTCGGCGCTATGTACACCGACACCAAGCGATTAGACGACAGCTGGGACATAGTGCTCTCGAATACCGCATCGTCGGCGATCGAGAGGCCGGCGTCACGAGCGGCAACGGCCGCTGCCACATCGTCATCGGTTCCGATTATCAGGGCATTATCGGTGAGGACCATGGCTGCTCCCGGTTGGCCTTCGCCCATGTCGATGCTGTACCCGGCGATTCCGGCAATCTCGGTTGCCGTGACTCCAACGTTGTTCTCACCCATTTCGTCAAGGATTGTGTCGACAAACTCCTCCGCCGCCTGGGAGTCGCGAACGTCGGCGCTGACCAGGAAGGAGAAATCGGGTTGGTAGTCGCCCGGGTCATCGAACCGGGGCACAGTCCCGGCGATCGAAACGGACCGGCCGATCCACGGGATCACGTCGTCGGTGAGCGTCAAGCCATTCGCCTCGGCCATCGCCTCATCGATCGCGCCGAGAAGGTCATCGGGATAGTCATCGATCATCTCTGCTTCGACCATCGGGACCGCAAAAGCATCAACAAACGCCTGAAGACGTTCGCTGTCGCTCAACGCCAGCGCATCAAAGGTGACCACGAAATCCATGTCAGCGGGAATCGAGCGGGCGGATGCGAACGGGTCACCGTTGCGGCCTCGCCACAGGACGGTGCCGGCCACGGCTGCGGCGATAACGGCAACGAGGATGATCCCGCTGATCGCCGAGGAGCGGATGGTGCTTCCGACCGGCTCGATCGGGTCCATGAAGTCTATGTCGGAAGCGTCGCCGACCGGCTTCACCCAACCGCGTTCGTCGTTCGTTTCCATTTGCTGCCCCTAGGGATGTTGCCTGATCTAGTTTGACACAGGTGCCGATCTAGCCCCAGGTGCCGCTACCTGTATCGGCCAAAAGCCCTCATCGCGTTAGCCCTTCCAGCACGGCGATCGTGGCCTCGTGGCGGCCGGCAACACCCCCGTCTGCGATTGCGGCTTCAAGCCCGTCGACAGCAACCTGAAGGTTGCCGGGTAAAGGCTCCCAGTTGGAATCCAGGACGAGCTGGGCCAAGCGCTCGACCTCTCCATCCGTCCTGAGGTCGTTGACGACGGCGACGACCGAACTCGGCTCACCAAGAACGACGGTGTCACGAATCGCCAGCCACACCGTGTCACCGACACCGGGCGGATCGACCGCGACAGGCATCGCCGCCTCATTGGTGGTTTCCCGCTCCCACTCGATCGACGTGACGGTCGCAGACCAGGACATCAGACCGCTCGAGGTAGCTGGGCGCGACTCTCCGCTCAGGTCGACCGCAACCACGTATTCGACACCCACGATCCACTCTTCGAACTGGTACGGCTCACCGCCGGGAGGACCGTCTTCTCCGGCCCCACCGCATCCACCGAGCGCCAGCGCCAGGACCGCAGCCACGAGCGCCAGGGGATTCATGTCCCGGCCCGAAGCGCTTCTACCGGCTCTAGCGTGCTGGCCCGCCACGACGGGTACAAGCCGGCAACGAGACCGACCACAGCGCCGGCGAAGGGTGCCAGCAGCGGCACTTGTGCATCAAGCACCGGGGTCCACTGCTTGTTTGCAGACACGGCGACAATCACGAGCACCCCTGCCGAGGCTCCGATGATGCCCCCGATGAAGCCCATCGCCGCCGACTCGACAAGGAACTGTGATGCGATATGCCTCCGGGCTGCGCCTACCGCACGCCGCAGTCCAATCTCCCCGACCCGCTCCAATACAGACACGAGGGTCACGTTGGCTATGCCGATGGCGCCGACGAGAAGCGAAACTCCCCCGAGGACCAGGAATAGCGTGTTGACATCGGACTCGACCCCGGATCTCACCGCTCGCGGCTCCGGAGGTACCTGCACCCGGAGCAACTCCGGCTCATTCGGATTGAGGGCGATCGGCGCCTGCTCACCGATCAGATACGCAGCGCCTATTTCGGTGAGAATGTGCACCTCCGCAGGCGCACCGACGTCGAACATCTCGCGGGCGGTGCCGTTGGGGATGATGATGCTCTCCAGCAGAGACGGCTCTCGAGCAACGTCGTCGAGAATTCCGATGACGGCCAACGTTGTATCTCCGATGAATATCGCCGGCTGCTGATCAACCCGGTTGATATTGAGCCGCGCCGCCGCCCCCGGCCCGAGCAGCGCAACGGGCTCGCCACGAGCGCCATGGCCCTCGTCGAAGAACCGGCCCGTCGCCAACTCGGCGACGACCGCATCGAACAACCCAGGCGACACCGCAAGAACATCAATGGCGTACTTGCTCTGCCCCAGCGGGTCGTTGATCGGGACTGAGCTCACGAGCTCCCCCTCGGTATCGACGAGCGTCAAGGTTCCGGCGGATATGACACCGTTGAGCCGGGTCAGCCTCTCCTCGGCGTCCCAAGGAATCGACGAGATATCGTCGCGTCCCGGGGCGCGGAAGATGTTGTCGGATCGGTTGGTAACCGAAACCGACGTTGCGGCAAGAGCATCGAACCTGGTGACAATCTGGTTGCCCGCGGTCTTGGCCAGCCCGAGCGTGGCGACCAAGGCGGCTACACCGAGCACCGTTCCCAGAATCGTGAGAACGGTTCGGCCGGGCCGCGCCAGCATCCCCGCCACGGCTTCCGCTACCAGGTCCCGGATTGATAGTCGTGAACGGACAATTCGATGCTCGAGCGGTCTCACCTGGTCACTCATGAAGCGGCGGCCTCGACTAACACGCCGTCGGTGATGTCGACGCGCCGCTCCGCCCGCATGCTCACCGCTTCGTCGTGGGTGATGACCATCAGGGTGAGGCCATCGGTGCGGAGTTCATCGAAGAGGTCCAGGATCGAACCAGTTGTCTTGCTGTCCAGGTTTCCAGTCGGCTCATCGCACAGCAGCAGGCTCGGCTGCGGGGCGACAGCGCGGGCAATTGCGACACGCTGCCGTTCGCCACCGGAGAGCTGAGGAGGCGTGAAGTCCATTCGATGACCGAGACCGACCCGCTCTAGAGCATCGGCCGATCGCTGCCGTCGCACCCGGCGCGGCGTTCGGTTGTACACCAGACCGGTCATGACGTTCTCCAGAACCGTCCGGTACGGGAGCAGGTGAAATGCCTGAAACACGAAGCCAATCTCGCTGCCGCGCAGTGAGGTGCGCATCCCGTCGCTGAGGTCGCCCACGTCGAGGCCAAGAAGCCGGTAGCTACCCGCGGTCGGCGCATCCAGACAGCCGAGGATGTGCAGCAACGTGGATTTCCCAGATCCCGACGGCCCAACGATCGTGACGTAGTCGCCCTTGGCGACCGTCAGATGAGCCTCTCGTACCGCCTCGACGGGCGGAGACCCCGGAAAGGTTCTGGTCACACCGTCGAGCTCGACAACCGCACTCATTCTTCGTCCGGAGCCGCGGTGGTTGACGTGCCCTGCTGGAACCCGACGACGACACGGTCGCCCTCGTCTAGCTCCCCGTCGAGCGGGGTGACCTCAACCATCCCGCCCGGCGCCGACAAGCCCGGGCTGACCTGAACCACCCGCGTCGACCCATCATCTGCCGCCACGGTGACGATGGTGTCCCCGCTCCCGGTAGCCGAAAGCGCAGCCGCAGGAACAGCTAGCACATCGCCACCCGATGATCGGGTCGCAACCGGAATGGTGATTTTGACGTTGGTGTTGTTGAGTTCCGCACGAACCTCGTCCGGCAGGATCTCGATGTACACCTCATCCGCGCCTACGCCATTTGTGCCGGTGCGGGTCGACTTGACCGAAACCGTTCCGCCCAACTCGATGTTGAGCCTGCTCAGCTCGATCGTCACCCGGTGACCCTCTTCAATCAGATCGGCTTCATCGATTGAGATGGACGAGTCGATCGCCAGGCGCGATCCAGAGACCCTCATGATCTCGCCACCCGCCAGATCGCCACGAGAGACCGTCACGCCGTCCACCCGGATGGGAAACACCTTGAAGAAGAGGAACTCGCCATCGGGGACGGGCGAACCGATCTCGGCGCGAGCCTCGGCCAGGTCGGCCACCGCGCGATCCAGCGCCTTCCGCTCGGCCTGTATGTCTTGAGGCGGTCCGGCGATCTCGGCCTCGGTGAGAGCGGCCTGGTAGGCCTCTTCGCTCATTGTCAGCCACTTCTGACCGTTGGTGACTGCCACCTCGAGCGCCGCCAGCTCATCGGCAGTTGGAGGTAGACCGGTGTCGGGGTGCGTTCCGGCTTGCGCCTGGGCAAGACGATCCTCCGCCAGAGTCAATTCGTCCTCGGCATCAGCCAGGTCTGCCGCCGCAGCCACTACGGCTTTCTGCGCAGCATCGGCTGCCGTTCGTTGCGCCACCGCTGCGTTGTAGACCTCGCGTGTCCCGTCGAGGGCCTCCTGCAGACCCTCGATTTGATCTAGCAATGCCTCATCGGGGGCAATCGGCTCGTAGCCGTGCGACTCGTAGAAGCGGCGAACAGCTGCCTCGGTTTCCGGCCCGTAAACACCGTCGACGATCCCCGGGTCAAACCCGAGACGGGTCAGGGCGGACTGCAATTGCTCGATGTCCTCACCACGATCTCCCGGCGCAACAGTCCGGAATAGCGGGAGATCACCCTGCAGCGCAAACGTGGGGCGACCGGCGATCTCGAAAAGGACGGCACCCTCCGGCAACTCGTCTCCAACCCCGGGAACCCAGGTAACAACCGGTGCCAGCTCGGGCTGCGCCAGCTGTGGCGCTGAAACGGACTCGGGCTCATCGAAGCGGACGGTGCCGCGGGTAACCACATCGTTGGCGATGACCATGCGGACCACCGGCACCGTAATGAGCGACGGCTCGGGCGGCTCCGCTTCTGCCGCAACCTGCGCCGGCGACTTGATGCGGCTGCCGGCCGACCACCCCACTCCGGCTGCAACGACAACCGCAACCAGGGCGAGGGTCAAAACAACGCGACGACTCAACGCATCTCCTCAATCTCAATTCCCGGGGTTCCGCTCAGGCATTTGCCTCACGGAACGCCATCAGCCGATCGAGGTTCTCCTCGATAAACTGCTTCTCGAGATCCTCGTAGACCTCGGTGAAGAGATCTCTCATGTCCTTTGAGCACTCGTAGTTCGCTACGGCGACCGCAATCTCTTCGTCAATGAGCGGTTGCAGTTCCTCGATGTCGTACTCGGGTCCGTAGTACTCGTACTCGCCGTCTTCACCTTCGACGACACCACCGACGGTGGTCGCTACCCCGCCGCTGCTGTCCTCCTCAACACCTTCTCCGAACCCATAGTCGGGGTAGGTCACAACCTCGTTGACCTTCTGCTGGAACTCACCCTCAACCCATTGACCGGCAGACTCGGTGCCGTAGAAGTACCCGTACATGTCATCCTGGGTGGCGTAGTCATGGCCTTTCTCAGCCATACATGCCGACCAGTCGGCCTGGGCCTTGACGATGCGGGGATCCGACTCGGCTCGGGAGTACATGTCCTCGAAGTCCTGGCCGAACTCCTCCCAGAAGGCCTGATCCGCTTCGCCACCTCCATAGGCCTCCTCGTATGCCTCGTTGTAGCAACCGTCCGGCTGCCAATCGGCGTACGCCTCGTCATAGAAGGCCATGAGCTCCTCTTCGCTCATGGCTTCTAGCTCTTCCGGAGGGGTGTTCGTGATGATATCGGGCTCGCCACCGTGCAGCACCCGGTAGTACTCCTCCATCTCGAACTCATCCATGGCGTCAACGATCTCCTGGTTGGGATCGTTGGCGTAAGGATCGGAGTCCTCGTCGTAGACGAACTGCTCTTCCTGGAGGATCCAGGTGGCTACACCAAAGCCGTAGGTCTTGACGTACTCCTCTTCGTCGAACTCGTCGAAGCCGAATCCGCCTCCGATGTCGGTCGGGACAAAGGGGATGTACTCAAACCCTTCTTCAGCCATGCAGGCAGCAATCGTTTGCTGGATCTGCATCTCCTCGGAGCGGAAGTCGGTGTTCTCATCGAAGCTGAAAGCACCAGGGATGAAGTCTTGAAGTGTCAGCTCACCATCGTCACCAAGATCGATCTCGTCCGGGTTTGACGAGTCGCTCGACTCGGTTGAATCGCCCTCGGATGTGTTCGTTCCGTCCGAGGCCCCGGTAGCCGAAGCGTCGTTGGCCGCTGTGGTTTCCGACGTAGTTCCCCCGCAAGCCGCAACCAAGACGGCAAGGGCCGCCAGCATCACAAATAGCCGTTTCACCACTCACCTCCGGTTGTGTATCCAAAGAGTACAGCTCACCCACGAATATCCAACAGCGGGCGCGCTACAGCGCCTTTCCTCTGAGACGTTCCAGGACCCGGTTGGGTTCCGGATTTCTGCATCAGGGATTCTCGATGGCGCCCATGGTTGGAGCGATGAGCGATCGAGGCAATCCGAGGAAGTCCGCGACGACGTCGACCAAGACGGCTGAACTACCCAGCGCGGGGCTGCCCGACACCGGCGCATATCGAGAAATCGCGTCAGCAATCCCCGAGAGACCAGCAACCGTTGGATCGGCCAGCACGGTTGCGAGCGCACCGGAGCCGACAACGACGTCATCCGACTGTGGGAATTGGGGAATCTCAGCGGTCGAGCTTCCCGAGTTGTGGAACGTCCCGGCCCACAGCTGCGGGCCGAAAGCCACGGTCGCCGCACCGGCATCATTCCTTGCGTACTGGGGATCGCCACCAGTACCAACGATCAGGTTGCTCGAGATGGTGACGTTGTCGTTCCCGCTCGTCCCTCCCGAGGCGTTATTGCCAGTTTGGAGACGGAAGATTGCAAAGGTCGTTTGGGTCACGATTGTGTTGTTGTAGACCTCGGCTCCGTCTACCCCACGAATCTCAACCGCCGAATCATCGAAATCGGCGATTATGTTGTTGCGAGCTACCTGGTCAACCCCCTCCCACGCCGGATAAGCCGGGTTCCAGAACGATGCCCCGGTGTTTCCTCCCAGTTGCAGCGCGGCATTGCCCCGAATGCCCCGGATCAAGTTCCCATCGATGACGATGTCGGTTGACCCGCCTTTGAAGAAGATGCCGTGGCTGCCCACCGCGTTGTCATGGATATCGTTGCCGATGACAACGGCACCCTCTACTCCCACCCCGTCGATCACTGCGTTGCTGATGGCCTCGCTGACGTCGTTGCCCTCGAGACAGATAGTGCCGACGGCCGCACCCTGATCGTTGTTGCGATTGATCTTGATCGCGGCTCCCGGACCCCACGCCAGGTCGTGGATGACAGTGTCGGCAACATGTACGTGGTGCACGTCTTGGGTCCCGGGAGCGATGTGCAGGTTGTTACCGCCACCGTTGCGAATGTCCACCCCTGTCAGAGACACATACGAACCACCGATGCGGAACTCGCCTGCACCGTTGAGGTCAATAACGGGGACGGCACCGGAAGCCGCCACTATCTGAATCCAGTTTGTGGGCGTGCCGGATCGGCTGATCACCAGATTCCCGGACTGTTGATGGGTTCCGGAAGACAGAACAATCTGGTCGCCGGGCTCAGCCGCTGCGAATGCCTCGGCAAGCGTCGGGGCCATCCCCGGCGTCACTGTGATCTGCCGCAACGGCGCAACCGTGGTCGGGGGTTGGACGCACAACGCACCGAGTGGCGCCGGCACCGTCGCAGTCAATCCAAGTGCACGGCCGAGGAAGGTCGCCATCTCGTCCCTGCGGACATTGCTGTCGGGGCAGTAGCGATCGTTGGCCGGCGGGTTACACCCCTTGGTGATTCCTGCTTGCCGCAGCCGGTCGATGCTCTCCTCGAAGACCGACCCGTCGTCGTCACTGAACCAGTTACCGGCGCCAGGATCGGTGTAATCGAATGCCCTTACGAGAAAGGCCGCCATCTGGCCACGAGTCACCGTTCCGTCGGGACAGAACCTGTCGTTGGCGGGCGGATTGCAACCCTTGGTTATCCCGGCTTCGGCGAGCGAGTTGATGTTGGCCTCGAACACGGAGCCAGAATCGTCGTTGAAGTAATCGGCGCCAGCAGGGTTGAGATCGAGGGCTCGAACAAGGAAGGCGGCCATCTCGCCCCGGCTGACCGCCGCTGCTGGGCAGTAGCGATCGTTTACCGGAGGGTTGCAGCCCTTGGTAATGCCTTCTGTCTTGATGGCCTCGATATACCCCTCGTGGATGTTGCCGTTGTCGTCAATGAACGACCCGCCCGCGGGAAGATCCGCAAGGGCTCCGGAAATCGTCGCAGGGATCGCGAGTGCAAGGGCAAGTGCAATTGTGAAGATCCGACGTCTACTCATGCGGCCAGTATCGCAAACGTCGGCGTCTAACCAGCGTCCGTGTTGCGGACGTGCTGCGCGGTCTGTTCCAACCGAGTATCGAGGTATGTGCGCAGCGGTTCCGCCACTCCCACATCGTCGATCGCTCCCCGCATGCAGCGCATCCATTCCGCAGCCTCCGGGACACCGATAGTGAACGGCAGGTGTCTCATCCGCAGCTGGGGGTGGCCCTTCCGCTCGATGTAGAGACCGGGTCCGCCCATCCAGCCGCTGAGGAATTCGAACAGATTGCGGCGTGAATTGCTGTCGTCGGCCGGATGCATGGCCCGCAACTCGGGGGCCTCGGCGTCGATCCGGTCGTAGAAACGGTCCACCAGAGTCATGAGAACGCTCTCCCCGCCGAGCTCGGCGTAGGGCGTGTCCGCATCACCCCAAGGGTGGCGACCTGCAGGTTTGGGGTCGGGGTTGATGTTCACCCGCGCAGCTCGTCTAGATCGGGGCCAAGGAGATCACGCTCTGAAGACTCGCTGATCTGGGCGAGTAGCTCGTAGGCAAGATCAAGGTGCTTGGTCTTCAAGTCCCGGTTGCCGGCTAGCCGGGCAGCGCGGGCCAGAGCCTCATGCGCATAGCCTTCGTAGAAGGGACCGAGGCGAGACCCGGAGGCCATCTCGAGCGACCTTCGCCCGTACTCCTCAGCAAGATCCGGGTAGCCGAGAACCGCCGCAACCCGAGACACCTGCCAATCGCTGACTGCGAAGTTGCGGGGTTCGCCTACCTGCTGCCAGTGGTACCGCGATGTGAACACTGCGGTGAGCATCTCGGCTTGTTCTCCGACCGAACGGGTTTCTTGATCGAGCAGCTCCCAGGTTCGATTGAATAGAGAAACCGCAAGTTGGCGGTGACTGAGTGGTTCCTCGTCGATGCCCATCTGAATCCTCCATCGCAGGCATCCCCGAATCTACCGGAAGTCAGACCCCCGCCGCACCGCAGTTGGGCCGACCCCGCGTCTTCCCGGGCCCTGGCCCTAGAAATGCGGGATCGGGATTATTGGGGGGTATCAATTAGGTTATGTCATCAATGAGCGACTCGACCACAGCACCCGCCTGTTATCGGCACCCGGACCGACAGACCTATCTCGCCTGCAGCGACTGCGGGCGACCGATCTGCCCCGACTGCTCCCACGATGCCCCCGTAGGCCAGAAGTGCCCGGAATGTCTCAAAGCAGCGGGAAAGCAGAAGATCGTGAACGCCCGCTCGATAACCGGCGGTCCATCGTTTCAGACCAGCCCGATTGTCTTTTCCATCATCGCAATCAATGCGGTCATCTTCATCGCGGGCATGGCCAACGGGGAAGTCGAGCTCGACCTGGTCGTCAACTTTGCTGCGAATGGGTTCCTCATCGAAAACGGAGAGTGGTGGAGGGGGATAACCGCAGCCTTCCTCCACGGTGGTTTCCTGCACATCTTGTTCAACATGTATCTGCTCTACATGCTGGGTCCCCGGCTCGAGCGCCAGGTCGGTTCGGTCACTTTTGCCGGCACCTATCTGGCAACAGCGGTGGGCGGTAGCGTTGCGACTTATCTGTTCGGCCCGCAGGACGTATTCAGCATTGGCGCGTCGGGAGCCGTGTTTGGCCTCATCGGTACGTGGTTGTACGCCGCATATCGGCAGCGTGGATCCGCAGCAGGTGAGGCGATGCTCAGTCAGCTCGGGGGTCTCCTCCTGCTGAACGCGGCGCTGCCTTTCTTCATCCCCAGAATCGATTGGAGAGCTCACTTGGGTGGTCTCCTGACCGGTATCGTCATTGCGTTTATCTGGGAACAACTTGCGGCCGGTCGAGGCAACGCACGGGTGCTTCGTGCCGGGGCAACCTATGCGACGCTGGCCCTCCTGGTCGCTCTGCTGATAGTCCTCTGACTAGACATCCCTCGCATCGTCAGGCTGACCTTTAAGCGCGCGGACTTAGTGCCGATAGTCAAAGATAGATGGACTCTCCCACCACCGACCCGTCGGCCCAGCAGGCAACCGCAGCAGACATGCGTGCGGAAGCAGCCGCGATGCGTGCAGAAGCTGGGGCGCAACTGAAGTCGGCACGCGAACTCGCCAAGAAAGTGCGCTCCGAAGCCGTCCACGAACTCGAAGATGCCCGCGCCCGGGTGCGACGCATTGCGTTGCGCGAGGAAGAGATGGCGGAACGTTGGGCAAAGCTTCTCGAAGCCGAGAACCAGGTTGCCGTCGCCGTTGCCACACCCACGATTACCGCTGGGGACTCCGACGCGCTTGTCAGAGAGGCACAGCAGGAGGCGCAAGCGATCATCGAGAGCGCCCAAGCGGAGGCCCGCGATATTCGGGAAGAAGCGATGCGTCTTCTTGCCGTTGCGGAAGGCGAAAAGGCGGAGTCTCGCGAAATCGCCCAGTCGGAGACCGAGCGAGCAATGAACGAGGCCGGGCGCATGCGTGCTGAGGCTGAAGCCGAAGCCGAACGACTGCGTCTGCAGGCCGAACGTGTTGCCTCCAGCGGCGGAGACACCATCTACTCCAAGCGTGGTGGTCGCAAGCTGCCGCGCATCGGCGACAGCGCATCGAACCTCTTGTCAGAAATGGGCGACCTACGAGCCAAGTCGGCGGAGGACCACGAGGACCGCCAGGTCTCGTAGAAGCAGGCCTTTTTCGTTGCGGCGGAGCTCACCAACACGCGTCGCAGCCATGCCACGACAGGATGGGTCGGGCGGTCGGTTACTAGCCGTTGGACTCATCGCCACTAGGCGGAGCAGCAACCAAGTCGAAGAGCATCGCTGCGGGCGAATCGGCGATCCGGACCACACGCATCTCGATTCCGTACCAGCGAACCCCACTCCTAGTTTGGTTGTTCAACCAAGAGAGAGCCTTCAATTGGTCCTCGTTGAACTTGGCCGATACCAAAGCGACCGTCGCCGCACCGGACGATGCCGCCATGCCGAGGGCACGACCCAGATCGGAGTCGTCTGCGACCGCGCTCTGCGAAGATACGACAACAACCTCTTCGCCGGTGTCGTCACGACCGAGGACACCCGTGGCGCTCTTGGTGGTGAACTGTCGAGCCTCGGAGAGCCCCGCTTCGAGACCGAGCACATCGCCCAGTTGCTTCGAATGCGCCAGGAACCAGGGTGCGAAATCTTCCGCACCTTCTGCCCATACGCTCTCTGGGTCGACCAGTTCGAGAGTTCCAAAATCCATCATTGCCTCCCTCGGCGCTGGTTGGGGTTGTTCGGCGGCATCCGGCTCAGGTATGGCCGTCTCGTCGACAGCCTCTTCATCGGTACTCGCAGGTTCGGGATCGACAGCGGCTTCGATATCACTGAGCGCCGCCACGACTGCCGTGGGCACCTCGACCGGTGCTTCACTTCCCGTTTCGACCATCTCTGGTTCAGAGATCTCTGGTTCGACCACGGGCTCAGATGTGACTTCAGCTACATGATCTGTCTCATGAGCAGGAGGCGCTTCGGTGATCAATTCCTCGGTAGACGCTTCTACTTCAGGCGGTTCGGAGAAGCTTTCCGCTGCAGGCTCAGAATCTGTCCTCGGTCGGCCATACACCTGGGCGGCCGCTTCCTCGGCAATCGCGGCGATGTTTGCCTCAGCCTCGCCCCATGATTGCTCGGCACCGGGAAGGGCGCTTTCGGACAGTCCTTCCGATGAGCCGTTGTAGGCGTCCCATGGATTAGGGGGAACTTCGATCACGTCACTCCCGATGTCTGCGGCAGAGGAAGTCGTGGCGTCGAAGTGCGTGGGATCGTCGGAGCCCTCACCCTCAGCCTCATCCCCGTACTCGTCCTCATCTTCGGGAGCGGTAGCGATTGCCTCCGAGTCGCCGTCTTCGGTGTCCGCTGGCGATTCGTCCTCATCAGAATCTGGGCTGGTGTCGGCCTGAGCGGTGGAATCCGGATCGGTCGTGGTCGC
>CBDUNF010000075.1:0-14380 GCA_965368515.1 uncultured bacterium | reverse complement strand
TTCGCCGACACCCTATACACGCGCCAGATGCCCCAGAATCGACAGGCCCGGCCAAATACTTCGAATCCACATCGATAGCTCGTGGCCCCCAAGAGTGCCGAATCCGGCGCGGCAATGGGGTTCAAGCGAGCCAGGCTCTCGCCAGCTCTGCCACGGACACCGTCCTACAATTCGGGCGAGCGGTCACAGGATCCCGGTCCGAAGCCGACCGGGGCCCTGGACCAGAGGAGAGCTCAGCCATGGAATTCGCTGCGAAGGCAGCCCGCTTCGCCGAGATGCATCGCCGGCCTGAGATCCTCGTTCTTCCCAATCCGTGGGATATCGGGTCCACTCGCCTTCTCGAACACCTTGGATTCGAGGCCCTTGCGACAACTAGCGCCGGCTTCGCCCACTCCAGGGGTCGACCCGACGGTGCTATCGGCCGAACCGACGTGTTGGCGCATGCGCGAGAGATCGCGGCTGCCACGACGCTCCCTGTTTCAGCAGACCTGGAGAACTGCTTTGCTGACGACCCGGAGGGTGTGGCAGAGACCATCGCCGCGGCGACAGCAACGGGCATCGTCGGCTGTTCCGTGGAAGATGCTACCGGGCATCCTCAATCTCCGATCTACGATTTTGACCTTGCCGTTGAGCGTGTTGTGGCTGCAGCCAGCGCAGCCAGGACCGCCGGCTTTCCTTTCACTTTGACGGCCCGTGCGGAGAACTTCCTTCACGGGCGAGCCGATACCGACGACACGATCGCAAGACTCGTGGCCTTCGAAGAGGCTGGCGCCGACGTCGTGTATGCCCCCGGTATCGAGGATCCCGACATCATTAGGAGGATCGTGGAGACGGTCAGTATTCCTGTGAACGTGTTGGCGTTGCCGTCGATGACGGTGCAATCCCTCGAGGATCTCGGAGTCGCTCGGGTCAGTGTCGGCAGTGGGCTCTCGCGGGCGGCGTTCTCCGCTTTCTACGCCGGCGCCAGAGAACTGATGGAAGAAGGCACATTTGGGTACGGTTGGCCAGACCGTCCGAATGTTGACCTGAATGGCATATTCGAGAGCTAGGTCTTGCTCAGTAGGTCACTCGCGAGGAGGGCTCCCATTTGGGGACCAAGCCCGTTGTATGTGTCTTCGGTGTGCACCGTTTCAGTGGCGAGCAGGTCCCGAAGCGCAAAGCTGCATACCGTGTCGCGACGGGCGCAGGCGGAGTAGAACGATCCCTCCACCCAAGCGGGTAGTGGCAGACCGGCAAGTGCGCCATCGCCTGTGGGCTCGGCGGCTGTTCCACCAACGACAGCGTCTTGGTCTGTCGTGAAGTGCTGTGCGTAGGGATCATCCGCATCTCGATAGGGGTCGGCAAGCACAACGGCGGCGCCGATGGCGCTCTGTAGTTCCGTGGGCATGTCTACGACCGTCATGTGCACGACCGAAGCACCTTGAGAGTATCCAATCAGGTAGATGATCGAATCCTGGCATCGCTCACTGATCGACCCAACAAGCGATGTCATCTTCTCCCGTCCTTCAGCTATTGAGGCGAACATGCCATCGCCGGCCAAGCCCTGCAGGCTGCTTTCGATGATGCCCGGTGCCCGATAGTCGAGCGCGATGAAACCTGCGAACAGCGATACCGCAGACTCCTCCCTGAGATGATTGGCGAATTCGGAAACCGCGGATTCCACCTGCGGGCCGACGCCAAGTACGTCGTCGCGCTGGCCAGAGCCTGCAGCACCTATCAACACGGCATCCGGGCACGGGTCTTCGATTGTCCAGTCCAATTGCACCGTGACGATGGCATCTTCCGGCAATCCGACCGCAAACACCGCAGCAATGATGCCGGCCGTCACCACTGCGATGGCAACAATGACTCTTAGTGAGCGTGTAGGCAAAGGGCGTCTCCGAACGTGCTTGGAGACCGACCCTAATGATGTCACGCACTCAGCAATGCCGGCGCTGTCGCCGGATACAAGCGCCCGCGAACACAAACTGAACGGGCATCCATGTGCAGAGTACGTCCAGATAGCGCACACCGATCGGTAGGGTCGTTCCTACCTAGGGAGGGATATCAACCATGCGTCGTACTTCAATTCACGGCCTACTCGTCGCCCTGATCATGGCCGTTGCGGCTCCTGTTAGCGCAGCGTCGCCAACCTATCCGGATGTGATCGACCTACCCAACGGTTTCTTCCCGGAAGGCATCGCCGTCGGCCGGGGGTCCACGGCCTACGTCGGTTCGCTCGTTGATGGGGCGATCTGGAAGGGCGATCTGAGCACTGGTGAAGGCGACGTGTTCGTCGCCGGTGTCGAGGGGCGCCTGGCCGTGGGCATGGCCTTCGACAACCGCTCCGGACACCTATTCGTGGCAGGAGGACCGGACGGCAACGCCTACATCTATGACGGGGAGTCCGGCGGCCTCGTCGAAACCGTTGATCTCGTTTCCGCGGGTTTCGTGAATGATGTCATCGTCACGGGCCGGGCTGCGTATTTCACCGACTCGTTCGCACCGCAGATCTACGAGGTTCCTCTCAACTCTCGTGGTGAGGTGGCTGGCGACGCCAGGACGATTCCGCTCGGTGGTGATTTCCAGTTCAGCCCGGGTGACTTCAACGCCAACGGGATTGAGGCGACCCGAAACGGCAAGGTGCTCATAGTCGTCAACAGTGCTTTTGGTGAGATCTATACCGTTGACCCCGGGACCGGTTTGGCCAGCGTGATCGATCTCGGAGGCGATGTGGTCAACGGTGACGGGCTCGTGCTCATCGGCCGTACGCTCTACGCGGTCGAGGGAGGTAAGAACCAGATAACGGAGATCCGGCTCTCGAATGACCTGAGGGAGGGACGCGTTGTAGATGCGCTGACGAGCCCGGCGTTCGATGTGCCCACAACCGCAGCCCAGTTTGGGCGCAGCCTTTTCGCCGTGAATGCAAAGTTCAATACCCCGCCGCTCCCGACCACGCCCTACGAGATCGTGCGGGTGGATCGCTAGGAGCCGACAGGTAGGCGTCCCAAGCGGCGACGATCATCTCCTGGAGTGCGGGGCTCACCCGCCGTCTCAACGCGATCGCAATGCGAACGATTGGCCGCCCCGGTGGGACTCGACGGTGTGATGCGATAGACGTCAATCGCAGCCGGGAATCGGATCGAGTTCAGGAGGAGCCGGCGCAAACTCGACCACCAGGCCCGAGTCGGCAGTGAAGACCAGTCGGTCTGTCGACACCACGTTTGCGATTCCGGGGGTGGCCATGGAGTCGGAGCCTTCCGGCATGTCCCCACGGTCGATCGACGTCGGAGTCCAGGTCCGGCCATCGAATGTGATCTCCCAGAATCCACAATGAGTGAAGACAGTCAGCGGTGCGGAGCTGGCTGCTTCTGGCGTCGCGGAGGACGATGTCGGGGACGTTCCGCAAGCCGCAACGATGAGAATCGCCAGCCCTCCGATGATGTTTCGCCAATCCATGACACTTGGACGCCGCGTCACGCCAGCGCGGTTCCCCGGAGATTCCACCCCATGTCGTGCGGGCAGAGGCCACAATTGGAAGCTATTCGAGTCGCATGGAGGATGAAGTGGAACCATTGGTGGAGTGCCCGTCGTGCGGGCACCACTTGAGTATGTATCAGGCACCCGAGACGAGCTCCGGCGAGAGGATTGCGGCGCGGGTGGCAGCTTTCGTCGCGACCTGGTGGTTCCCAACAGGGATCTTGACCGCTGTCGCTCTCTGGATCGTGTGGAACGTGGCTACCCACCCGTTCGAGCCGTATCCGGTCGTAGTCTTGGCCTGGGTTAGCGCCGTCCTGGCCACGGTTGCCGCTTTGCAGGGGCCCCTTATTCTGCTTGCCCAACGTCGTGCCGCGATGAGCGATCGTCAGCGTGACGAAGAGGCTTTCAGGATCGCGATGAACACAGAAGCTGACATGCACAGGGTTGCCGCAACGGTCGCATCGCTCGACAGCCGACTCGGTGACTTCACCCGGGACGCGTAGGCTGATTGCGATGCGTCAGCGGTTCCTCAATAGGCTTGCCCAACGCTATCTCGTGAGGAATAGCGCATCACACCCAGTTGTCGCGTCCCCGGGCGCTGATCTTGCGCATTCGGCGGATTGGTTCCTTGAAGAGGCCAACGTACGTGGCACGTTCCATCTTCTGTCGGGTGCGAATCGGCGTCACTCGCTGACCAGCTATAACGGCAACGTTGCCCTCGATGAATCGGCTCTGCCAGAGGCAGGCTGCTGGGTGCTACGTCCCGTTGGGGACACGACCAGCTACATAGTTGTCGCGAGCGCCGAGGATCCAAACCGGGCGTTGGCTGTGGCGACCCCGCAGGCCCCGACCGGGGAATACGGCCTGACATTGCGCCCGGCCGGAGACCGCTCCTCGATGTGGCTGCTCGGGCCCGATTGTGTGGCCGATGCCCGGTCGATACATCTTCGGTACCAAGCAGCAGACGGTATAGCGATGCTCTACAACGAGGTCTATCCCGCGCACGATCCGCCGGGGACATTCCTGTGCACATCGGGGTTTGGTGCCAACGCACAGAACCCCGCTCCTTCCGGCTATGCGGGAATCCAGCGACTCACGGACGGTAGCCGGCTAGCAATCTTCTCAGTTTGGCACCGAATGGCAGACGAAGAACGGCCGGTCGCTGGAGCGCTGGCAACAGTTGTCGCTGCCCATCACGGTGCGATTGCTACCGCCTTCAGCGGAGAGGGCTCGGGTAGCTCGGTGCGGCTGCCGCTCAACCGACCGGCTGACGCTTCTGGACCCATACGGTTATGCATTACTGCTGAACCATTAGGTGTCGACACCGTCCTCACCGCCTACATCGCCTCGGGCGCCGACCCCTGGGTCAGCCTGGGTGCCATCGTGCGTTCCGATACCGGCGGGGTCACGATGAGCCACCCCTACGCATTCATCGAGGATTTTGCCCGTACCGGCAACGCCAACGGCGTTGATCCAGCCGCACGGTCTCCCTACCGCCTCCGCTCGGCTCGCTTTGCGAACCCCTGGATCGCCGGGGCCTCCAAGCAGTTGACGCCAATCACACGGGCGAGAGTCACGGCATACAGCCCCCATCCCCTCGAGAACCTGGCGGCTGCAGCTGATTCGGATGGTGGATTCGGCATTCGGATCGCGACCGGTGCCGCACAGGCCGCCTCTGAGCCCCCGATCGGAGCCTCTTTCACTGATTCGATGCCCAATGAGCGACGGATACCGAATCTGTCCGGTGTCCCGTACCGCTAGCTTCGTGCGACCAGGTGGACATCTTCCATCATCTCGGCTTGGTTCAGGAGCTACGTACAGTTCGCAGAAACGCGATGATCTTCCGAACGGAAGCCCAAGCTGCAAGCAAGACTCCCGCCAGCAGGATCCACCAGAGGAGTGGGGACAAGACCTCGTCGGCGACATCGGTGAAGTCCGCCGCCTGCGGCGACGGCCACCCGGCGCTCAACAGGTCGGTTTCGCCGGGAAGCAACATGTCCGCCTTGTTCCACAGTCTTGCCAGGAAGAGCACCAGGACAGTCCTGATCGCGGCATCCGCGAGACGCGTTTGCGGGCGCCATACTCCCCTCTTCACTACGATTATCCCGAGTGTCAGGCTGAGCACGAGGTAGAGGACGAGTATCGGCATTTCTGCCCTCAGCGCGGATCCCAACAGCGGGACTGTGAACAGGTCGCCATCGCTCCACATGTGAATCCGCAGCCACTCGGGGGCGCACACAATCAAGGCAAGAGCGACCGCGCCGAGCACCAATCCGACGACCGCACCCGTGCGATCGACAACATCAGCGTCTTCGCGGATGGGTGGAAGATCACTCGGGTCCCAATCAGCCTGCGCTCGATCGAATGGCGTTGTCCTCCGCTCGATGATCGCAAAAATCAGGACGACAAGGCCAAGGAGACCCAGGAATCCCAACTGTACGTTGGTTATCGCCCTCGCGCCGATCCGTCCCAAGTCACCGGTGCTTCCTGAGCTACCGATGATGTCGATAAGCGTGCCGACCCCGATGAGGCCACCGACCACGGCCAGACCGACCTTCATCGCTCTAAGGAAGCTGGGATAGTGGGCTGGTCCTATGAGGTAGGCAGGTCCGGTTCGGAACGAATCCGCCACCTCTTGCGGCGGACCGAATTCCAGTAGAAGTTCGGTCACTCGCTTCTCATCCACCAAGTCGACCGAAATGCCAGCACGGCTCTCGAGCGAGTCCTCGAGAGAAGATCGCAGTTCCTTTGCCACGTCACCCCGCTGATCTCGCGGGAGGCGGCGTTCAACTTCCTGTATGTAGCGTGCAATGAGATCCATCGTCCTCACCTTTGGTTGCGACGAGACATCCGTCCTAATTCCCGGCTAGCAAACGGCCAACCGCCCCCACCAGCTCCTCCCATTCCGTTTTCAATGCGGCGAGTACTTCCTTGCCTCCCGCGGAAAGGCGGTAATAGCGACGGGGACGTCCCTCCCCCACCTCCCAGTCGCTATTGAGGAGCCCTTGGCTCTCTAAGCGGCGAAGGAGGGGGTAGAGCGTGCCTTCGTTGACCTCGAGTCCCCGCTCTGCCAGCCGTTCCCGCAGTGAATAGCCGTAAAGAGGTTCGGCGAGTTGGCTGAGGATTGCGATGACGATCGCACCTCGGCGTAGCTCGAGGCTGAGGCGCTCGCTGCCAACCTCTTGCTTCTTCGATACCATGCTGCACACTATACAGTACGCTACACAGTATGTAAACCCTCACTACTTGTGCGGTGTTCTTACCCGAACCTCTCGCCCTGATCGCTCCCTGCGATGCCGGCGTCTCCGCAATCCTGCCAGGGACGTGACGCTGACGACCACGGCCTAGTTGGCCGAGTCGCCTGCTCCGAACTGCGGTTGATCACGCTGCTCTGGATACGAGAAGACCTCCTCCAGGCGACGCCCGAGGACGCCGGAGATCTGGAAGGCCACTTCGAGCGAAGGTGAGTACTTGCCCTTCTCGATTGCGTTGATCGTCTGCCGGGTGACGCCGACCCGCTCTGCGAGTTCTCCTTGCGTCATGTCACCGCGATCGGCCCGCATTTGGCGTATACAGTTGGTCACTCTCGTCGGCTTGGCCACCTCAGACCCCTCGCCGATACAGAACCAGTCGCCACGCGCCATCCACCAGCTCGGCAAGTACGAGGCCCGCCAACAGCAGGTGCGCGATCCAGAAGTGGCTGACTTCGGCCATCGCGGCGAACAGCGCACCGAGAGCGGCAATGCTTACAATCCATCCGCCCAAAATGGAGCCGCGGCGGGCGATCTCCCGGTCACGCTCGTCTGAGAAATCTGCCTCATCCGGGTTCCATGCCGAGATGGCAATGTGGCCAATTGTGGCGATGACGACCAGCGGCACGACAACGACCAGAACGAGAGGCTGGTAGTTGACTTCGCCCACCGGGCCCTCGCCGGCTAATCGATAGACCTGGAGTCCGTACCAGGTGTACGCAGCGACCAGAGCTGTCAGCATCACTGCGGTGCTCTTTGCTTGGAAGCTCATTGTGTGGTGTCCTTTGCTGTAAAGAATCTTTGACACGTCGATAGTAGAAGGTCGAGCGAGTGTGTGTCAAGAATCTTTGACAGTGCTGTCGGGGCAGCTGACGCCAAGCGCCGTCTTGTTGTCTATGCAGACGTCGCGTACAGGTCCACCGGATTGCCATCTGGATCGGCGACAGTTGCGTATCGCTGACCCCAGAAGGCGTCGAATGGCTCTCGCACCGCAGCGTGCCCTGCACCCGTGAGGGCTGTGAACGCCTCGTCTACTGCGGCAGGCTCGTCGAATTCGACCGCAAGGGTGATGAGGTCATTGCCCTGTGGTGCGGCGAAGTCCTGTACGAACATCTCAGCTACTTGATGACTATCGAGCATCAACCGGATGCCGCCCCCGATATCCGCCGAGTAATGGCCTTCGTCGGGGTCGTATTCACCGAATGCGACCCCCAACATCCGATAGAACGCAAGCGACTTCTCGATATCCGCACAGAGGAGTCCGATTGCGTTGAGCTTCATGAAGCGGAGCGTAACCGAAGCGCAGCCACCGTCGTGCTCTCAGCTTCTATTTCTTCTTGGTTGGCTTTGGCTCGAGTGTCCCAATCCAGGTGTGGCTCCGGTCGAACCACTCTCCCAACGCCTTTGTGGAGCGCAACAGATCATCAGGAACGGAGACATATCCCCTCATGACGCTCCCGTATTGGATCACGGGACCGCTGTCATATTGGGCCAAGAACTCATCTCTCAGCTCATCGGACAGCCGCAGCGCCATCGTTCCTTCGGCGTCGAGGAAGCTGAACATGTGACCGTTGCGGGCTGTGTACGGGTTCTTGGCACCCTTGACGACGGTGTCGCTTCCGCTCTGAGTGACAACCGCGGTGTAGAGCGTCAATGCCTCACTTGGCCCCTCGTACTTAGATCCACCGGGCACGTTGCACCTCCGTGTTGTCGGACGTGGTCGAGGCTAGCAATCGGTCGAAGTCGTTAACACTCGATAGCCGGGCGCTGCAGGTTCAGCGGCGGGCTCCGAACTCGCCACCGACAGCACGACGGGCTTGAACCAAGGCCTCGAGAGCATCGTCGATCTGCTCTTCCTCGTGGGTTGCCATCACCGACATTCTCAGCAGTTGTAGGCCGTCGGGGACTGCCGGGGATACAACCGGGTTGACATAGACGCCTCGCTCGACGAGTTCACCCCACATCTGGAACGTCTTGGTGTCGTCACCAATGAGCACTGGCACGACTGGTGTTCCGCGCCCCACAGTCTCGAATCCCGCGGCAACCAGACCCATCCGAAGACGGTCGGCGAGGACATCCAGCCGTTCCACTCGTTCGGGCTCGCTTCGGAGGATCTCTAGTGCCGTCTGCGCGGCAGCGGTATCACCAGGGGGCAACGCCGCAGAGAACATCATGGATCTTGCGGTGTGCTGGATGAAGTGCATCGTGTCCGCATCGCCGGCAACGAAGCCACCAATCGACGCAAGGGACTTCGAGAACGTCCCAATCACGAGATCCACCTCGTCCTGAAGCCCGAAATGGAAGCCGGTGCCACGACCCCCGCCGATCGTGCCCACTCCATGAGCATCGTCGACAACCAACCGGCCACCGTACCTCCGCACGACATCGACCACGCCCGGCAAATCAGCGATGTCGCCTTCCATCGAGTACACGCCGTCGATCACAACGATGACGCCAAGGTCGCCGTCGATAGCGTGGACCTTGCGTTCGAGATCTGCGATGTTCTGGTGCTTGAACCGGATCGTCCTGCGGGCATGGCCAAGCCGGGCGCCGTCGATGATCGATGCGTGATCCGAGCCGTCCAGCAGCAGGACCGAGTGCCGCCCTGCGATTGCCGAAATCGCTCCTAGGTTCGCCTGCATCCCCGTGGAGAACACCAGGGCAGCTTCCTTACCTACCCAGTCGGCGAGATCCTCCTGCAACCGCATATGCATTTCCAAAGTCCCGTTGAGGAACCGCGAACCTGTACAACTCGTACCGAACTGGGCGATTGCCGATGCCGCGGCGTTGCGGACACGAGGATCGGTGGTGAGGCCGAGGTAGTTGTTCGATCCGAACATGAGTACTTCGTGGCCGTCGATGGCGGCAACGGTACCCTCCGACCGATCAAAGGGGCGGAAGTACGGATACAGACCCGCCCGCTGCAGCCGACGAGCGGTGTCGAAACGGCCAAACTCGCCGAAAGGATCGGGGTGACGGAGATCGATCGTTCGGTCTATCTCATTCCGACGTGGTGCGTAAACCATTGAACCCGGCCGAGGATGGGGCATCGGCATTATCGCACACGTACAAATCGGACTGGCATGCAATGTCTATCACGTACGATTGGGCGGCTATGAGATACGAAGTTCTGCCCACGCCGATCGAGCTGACAAAGGTGTCGACGATCCTGGGTACAAAGGTGATGTTCGAGCGGCGGATCGAGGGTGGGCAGAGCGCCACGACCGACGTCCTCGTCACCTCGGATGGTCACCGTTTTGCGCTCAGGCGTCACGGGAGATGGTCGCTCGGGTTCGATGCCGGCATCGCGGCTCGTGAGGAAGCCGTCATCCGTGCTGTGGGGCGATCGGGTGTGCCCGTTCCGGGTGTGGCATGGTCGGGCCAGTTGGGTAAGACCACGGCGATCGTCACCGATTATGTCGAAGGTGCTGCCGTCATCACACCGCATGACCCCATCCGATGGGCCAGTCAGCTTGCCGACACCCTCGCTGCGATTCACGCCGTCGAGGTTGTTCCAAGCTTGGCGACGCTGTTCCGCAGCGCACCTCCGAGCCCCGTCGACTTGGATCCTCCCGAAACCCTGCTGGCCCACCGCCGCGGGGAGGTCCTCCTTGCACGCCGGCGCGAGCTCTGCCCCGGCGAACGGGTCGCGACCAATCTCGTCCACGGTGACTACTGGCCGGGAAACCTGCTGTGGCGCCAGGACGAGGTCGTTGCCGTACTCGACTGGGAAGCAGCGACAGAAGGTGATCCGGTTGGCGATGTTGGCTACTGCTTTGCCGAGATGCGGTTCTTCGGACTCGACGGCGCTGCCGAGCACTTCATTGCTGAGTACGCCAAACTCACCGGCTCGACCTTGGCGACGCTTCCCTACTGGATTGTCACAGCGTTGTGTCGAGCCGTGCCGGAACTGGACTCATATCTAGCCGGATGGAGCCCGCTGGGTTTTACGCCTGAATCCAACGCCGTGCGAGACCGTCTCGAACGATTGATCGAGGAGGCGCTCCTGCTTTGACACACGACATGATTTCAGCATGGCTACAACCCCTGAAGTCGACGCTTGGTTCGCTGACTCCGATCATCCGCTACTCGACGTAATGCAGCGCGTGCGCCAGATCTTGCTGGCGGATGGTCGGATCTCTGAGACCATCAAGTGGAAGAGCCCAACGTTCATGTACAAGGGAAACATGGCGAGCATCAACCCCCGCACCAAAGCGCACGTGAGCCTCATGTTTCACACCGGAGCTTCGATTCCCGGGTGTCACCCACTTCTCGAAGGCGGCGGGGACACAGCCCGCTATATCAAACTCGCAGACATGGCCGCAGCGGATGCAGCTGAAGAGCAGTTGCTCGAGGTTGTTGCTGCCTGGTGCGAAAGCCGCTGACTCACGGTCAAATGTCGGAGCGGCCAACCAAACTGAGGCAGTCGGAGTTACCGGTAAATGCAACCTCTACGGCTACGTGTTCGCCTTCGCCTATATCGAGATCGAGGCGACACCGCAGGTTTCCCTCGATATCTGGGATCTCCGGACCCGGCCCGATTCCAATGTTGGCAGACGCTAGAACCGCCACACGCCCCGCGGGCACCGTCAACTCGTAGACGCTCCCGTAGTAGTCACGAGCCGCGGGTTCTACCTGAGACTCGACGAACGCGCTCCACAGTGTTGCGTCGATGACCTTGCCGTCCCCGTCCTCGAAGCGGAGCCCGACCTCGAAACCCTCGGTAAAGATCCCCTGAACCGTCTCGAGCCTGACTGACACCGTTCCGGCGGCTGTGCCTTCACGAGCATTCGCGGAAGTATCGCTCGGCCCTGTCGTGCCGTCTCCCTCCGCGCTACATCCGGTCAGCAGGAGAACTAAGGCGGCAATGGTGAGTAGCAACTTCGTGATCATGGCGGTTTGACGGTGAGATCGTATGTCAGGGTTCCCGAGGCATCGGCCCACCCGGCGCCGGCAGAGCCTACGCTGTGTGCATGTGCTTCTCGCCGGAAGTCGATCTGATAGGCGGAATAGCGATAGCTGCGATCGGGGTCGATACTCTGCGCCATGTCGAGCACAGCAACGAACGACCTCTAGCTGCGCTTCCCGTGGTGTTCGGCCTCCACCAAGTAGTCGAAGCGTTCGTGTGGTGGGGAATTGAAGGGGACGTTCCCGCGGCGGTGGCTCAGTGGGCGGCTTGGGCCTACCTGGCCGTAGCCTTTGGACTGCTTCCGTGGTTTGTGCCCTGGGTGGTACGTCGTCTCGAGCCGGAAACGGAGCGCAGGTCCTATGCCGCTGCTCTAGTTGTACTCGGGGTGATCGTGAGCATCTACCTCATGGCGCCGGTGGTGCGAGGGCCGATCAATGTGGTGGATGGCGGCTACTACTTGTCTTACTCGGTATCGCTCACCTTCGGTGGAGCCGTGACAGCCTTCTATGTCCTGACGACCTGTGGCTCTCTGCTCGTGTCGTCCGACCGGTACCTGGTTCTCTATGGGGTGGCCAACCTTGCCGCGGTGATCGCGCTGTCGGTCTTGATGGTCGCCGGGGTCATCTCGCTCTGGTGCGTTTGGGCGGCAGTCACGAGCTTGGCGATTGCAGTTCACCTTCGGCGCAACGACCGCTATCGATTCCGCTTCCCAAGGCTGAAATCCGCCTGAACCGCGTCCCCAGCGAAGCGGCGGCGTTGTTAGGGTTCCGCCATGGACCTACTCACGGAATTCTTTCGCCACAACACGATGATGAACGAGCGACTGCTCGCCGCCTGTCGTCCGCTGTCGACCGAACAGCTCGGTACGTCAGTCGAAGGGACCTACGGCACGATCGCTGCCACCCTTGTCCATATCGCCAATGCTCAAGTCGCATATGCGCATCGTCTGCTCGAGAACGAACGATCGGAACCACTGCCCGAAGACCCTTTCCCCGGATTCGACGCTGTGACCGACAGGATGGATCGAGGTAACGCCGACCTCGAGCGGGCAGCAGGTCTGCGCGATGCTGGGCGCACCATCGTCGTGACCGGGGACGATCCGCCGGGAAAGTGGGAAATGCGGGTGCGCCTAGTCCTGTTGCAGGCCATCAACCATGGCACAGAACACAGATCACAGATATCGACCATTCTGACGCAGCTCGGAGTGCACCCGCCAGACATGGACGGGTGGACCTATTTCGAGGACAGCGGACAGCTCGATCCCGTTTAGCCGGTTCGGCTCGCCGAGGCGCTATTCGCTGGCGAGTTGCTCAGCCTTTTCGGTCAGCTCGAGCCACTGGGTCTCCGCGGCATCCATCGCGGCGACTGTGTCGGCCAGAGACGCGGACAGCTCGATGATCAGGTCAACATCGTCTCCCGCGTCTGTAATGTCGGCGGTCAGCTTGTTTCTCGCCCGCTCCAAACGCGGGATGGTCTTGGTCAGCTCAGCGAGTTTGCGCTGATCGTTGTAGGTGAGGCGGCGGGAAGCCTGCTTCGGCCGCGCAACCGGATCGGGATTGCTTGAACCGGGCGATGCGCTGGCGAGGACAGCCTCTCGATAGGCCACCCAGCCCCCAGGGTGATGGCGAACGGAATGATCGGGCTCGATCGAGAATATGTCCGCGCAGGTTCGTTCGAGAAAGTAGCGATCGTGGCTGGCGACGACCACGGCACCTTCCCACGCGTCGAGATACTCCTCGAGGACGCTGAGCGTGTCGATATCGAGGTCGTTGGTTGGCTCGTCGAGAAAGAGAAGGTTCGGAGCTTCCATCAAGCTGAGGAGGAGTTCGAGGCGGCGTCGCTCTCCCCCGGACAGTTCGCCAACCTCCGACTGCTGTTGATCTCGTGTGAACAGGAATCGTTCCAGCAACTGGGATCCCGATACTCGAATGCCACTCTTGAGTTGCACCTCATCGACTTGCTCGCGTACCACCTCGTGAAGGCGGAGATCAGCGGCGATTGGTCGCGGGTCTTGTCCAAACCATCCGGGATACACCGTGGTGCCACGGGTCACCGTTCCTTCGTCAGGCTCCAACCGCCCTGCAATCAAGTTGAGCAATGTTGTCTTGCCGGCTCCGTTCGGTCCGACGATCCCGAGACGTGCGTCAGGATGGATCTTGTAGGTGATGTGGCGCAACACCCATTCTCCGCCGAAGTGCTTACCGATGTCATCAAGGTGGACCACCTTGGACCCGAGGCGCCGACTGGGAAGATCGATGGTCAACTCCTGTCGAGCCTGGTGGCGTTGCTGCGCCATCAAGTCATGCGCACGCTCGATGCGAGCTCGCGATTTCGTGGTCCGCGCCTTGGGCGACCGGCGCAGCCAGGTGAGCTCGGTCTTGATCCGCTGCTTGAGCCGGTGTTCGGCGGCAGTCTGCTGTGCTTGGCGGGTCGCCACCGCCTCCAGATAATCCTGATAGCTGCCTTGATGCGTGTACAGCAGGCGATCATGGACCTCGAACACCCGGTTGGCGACCCGATCGAGGAGGAAGCGGTCGTGGGTAACGAGGAGGATGGCCTCCCGCCTTCCCTTGAGATGGTCTTCGAGCCAGTCGATGGAGTCAACGTCGAGATGATTCGTCGGCTCGTCCAAGATGAGCAGGTCGCACTCCGTGGAGAGAGCAACGGCCAGGGCGAGACGCTTTCTTTGCCCGCCGGAGAGATCGGCGCACGGCATGGCCAGATCCGCTAGCCCGAGACGATGAGCCATGCCAAGGGTGGG